>DAIOGN010000006.1:0-2518 GCA_036745245.1 Candidatus Zixiibacteriota bacterium | reverse complement strand
CTTTTCGGCCTCCGGATAACTCGAGAGGTCGACGGAGGCTTTCAGCCGCAGGCGTGTCCCCAAAGGCGGCGCGCCCGCCGTATTTCCGGCAGTGTGCGAGGCGGGCCACACGTGTCCGTCGGTGGCACGCGTGGTGAAGCGGAACGCGTGATCGATATCGGCGGATCCGTTGGCCTCATCGTAGCGAACCAGGCCGGGGAAGATGGCCAGGCCCGCGGCGTCGGCCGAGGTCCAGCCTTCCGTGCGGCGGCTGTTGCTTCCCAGGTCGAACACCGCGCCCGATCCGGCTTCCCAGCGATTGAGGTTGGCGTTCCACCGCGTGGCGAAGAGTTCAAACAAAAATCCGTTGTCGCGGTCGATGATCAACAGGTGCCTGTCGCCGGACGTGCCGCCACCGGCCACGCCGCCCTCAATATAGTTGGGCGTGATGCGTGCATCGGCGGGGATGGGATACCCCGCCGGGCGACCCGGGGCGCCGGAGTCGCTCTGCGATCCATAGAGCACGAAGGCCACGCGTTCGAGCGCCTGGGTGCCCGGGACCGACATGTATGGCATTCCGTAGGGCGGAGGCGCGAAATCGGGATGAAGTTGCTGGCCTGCACCGATCCAGGTAATGATGTCATCCGACATCGAGTCGAGCGGCGCGGCTGATATGTCGAGGTTCCACCAGTTGTCGGGCGGGAAGATCTGCACACCGGCGAGAGGGTCGTTCAACACCACCTGGCCGCCCGTGGGAGTCCCCGGACCGGCCGGCTCCTCCGACGAGCAAGCGAACATCAGGAGGCTCGCGGTGAGCGTGGCGATGAGAATGCGGATCATCAGTTTGCCGTCCTTCCCTGTCTCTACATTTGAGTTCGGCTCCGGATCCCGTCAAACCCGAGTGGTGCTGCGAATCTGTTCCCGACACGCTCAGGGGCATAAGCAATTGATGTTTATGAGGTTATGCTGTGCATGCCAGAACCAGTTGCGGCCGGCCGAGCAGGGCGGTCCCCTGTTTTGCTTCCCGGAGTCTGCGTCAACGTCTCCAGCCTTGTTGACAGTTCAAGTACTCGTGGTTACAATGGAATGTGCGGGCGCCGCACGGCGCCCGTTTCTGTTTTTGGGCACGACATGAGGACAGAATCTTGACAGTAGACCGCGACGAAGTAAGGCGTATCGCCAGGCTCGCCGCACTCGCTCTTACCGACGAAGAGATCGACCGCTTCCAGGGCGATCTCAATGCCATCCTCACCTATATCTCCCAGATTCAGACGGCCGACATCGGCGAGGCCGACGCGCCGCCCGAGACGGACCGCACAGAAACGGTTTTGCGTGAGGACGTGGTGCGCCCCGGCCTTACGCGTGAGCAAGCCCTGGCCAACGCGCCCGACACCGACGGTGAACACTTCCGCGTACCTCCGGCCATTCCGGGTGGCGGCTGACCGGGGAAGGCGCAGCATGCCCCGCCGCATCGTGGCCGTCATACCGGCGCGCCTTGGATCCACCAGGCTGGCGCGCAAGATGTTGCTTCCCCTGGCGGGACGGCCGCTCGTTGAACACGTCTGGCAACGCCTGCGCCGCTGCCGCCGGCTCGACGGGCTCTACATCGCCACAGACAGCGCCGAAATCGCCCGCACGGCGAAGGCGTTCGGGGCGGAATGCGTGATGACGAGCAAGCGCTGTCCCTCCGGCACCGATCGAGTCATGGAAGCGCTCGAGCAGATTGGCGCCTGGGGGGCGGTCAACGTGCAGGGTGACCTGCCCTTCATCAGTGCAACGGACGTAGACAAGCTGGCTTCGGAGCTGGCGCAATCCGACGGTGCCACAGTGTTCACCCTGGCGCGTCGCGACAGTGGAAAGAAACTGCCACAAACTCCGCACATGGTAAAAGTGGTGAAGACAGAAGATGACCGGGCGCTGTACTTCTCGAGAAGCGCCGTACCATTTGCAACGGAATCGAAGCCGGTCTATTATGAACACATCGGGGTGTACGCGTATTCGCGGAAGCTTTTGAAACAATTCGTGTCGTGGGGTCCCAGTCCATTGGAACGTCGTGAACGGCTGGAACAATTGCGGTTTCTCGAGCGGGGTGTCGATATTCGGGTGATCACGACGACGCGCAAGAGTTTGAGCGTCGACACCGCGGCCGACCTGCGCAGGGCCGCCGCGCAATTTCGGAGGAATGGATCGTGGTGAAATCCAAGGTGAAATACGTGTTCGTCACCGGAGGCGTGGTGTCGTCTTTGGGCAAAGGAATCGCCGCGTCGTCCTTGGGCCTGTTGCTCAAGAAGCGCGGGTTCAAGGTGGCCCTGCAGAAATTCGACCCGTACCTCAACGTCGATCCCGGCACCATGAATCCCTTCCAGCACGGCGAGGTGTACGTCCTGGACGACGGGGCCGAGACGGACCTGGATCTAGGGCACTACGAGCGGTTTCTCGACGAATCGTGCGTGCGCGCCAACAACGTCACCACGGGCCAGGTGTACGACGCCGTGATCCAGCGCGAGCGCAAGGGCGACTACCTGGGGGCCACCGTTCA
>DAIOGN010000005.1:219-48267 GCA_036745245.1 Candidatus Zixiibacteriota bacterium | reverse complement strand
GGCGCCGCGATCCAGAAGATGCGTGGCGAACGAATGCCGCAGCGCGTGCGGCGAGGCGTTTTCTGCACCCATCACGGTGCGGGCATGGCGCTTCACGAGGCGCGCGATCGAGCGGGGCGTGAGAAAGCCACCCTGCACGTTGCGAAACAAAGGCAGATCCGGCTCGACTGTCCCCTGCGCTCCACGCCATTCGGCGTAGAAGCGCACGGCCAGGGCCGCCGTGTGTCCCACGGGCACGATGCGCGTCTTCCTGCCTTTGCCCAGCACGCGCACGGTGGCCTGTTCATAATCCACATCCGACGGCTTTACTCCTGCCACTTCCGACAGCCGCAGGCCGCCGCCGTAGAACAGGTTGAGGATGGCCCGGTCGCGGCCGTCGCCCTCCGGTCCCTCCTTGGGGCGGTTCAGGAGCTGGCCCGCCTGATTCTCTGTGAGATAACGCGGCAGAGTGCGTGGTAGCTTCGGCGAGCGCAGCGTGGGAATCTTCGCGCGTGTGATGCGACCGCGGCGCGTCAGGTACTTGAGAAAGCTGCGCAACGACGACACCTTGCGCGCATGCGTGCGCGGCGCCTGGCCCTGATGATACAATTTGGCGAAGAAGTCCACCCAGATCTCGGGAGGCGCGTCGGCGAGATCACGGCCCGTCTCTTCGAGGTAGGTGAGCACCTGGGTGAGATCGGTACGGTAGGCGCGGAGCGTAGCCTCGGAGTATCTGCGTTCCCGGTCGAGATACGCGAGAAACGCTTCCAGCTCCGGCTTCAGCTGGTCGGCTTTCACGGCGTAAGGGTATGCGGCGCCTTGTGTGGAAACAAGTATCGCGTTGGCAGGAGACTTGGCCCGGCGCCCGACGCGTTACGCTTCGGCCAGCGCCGGCTCGGCCGGGATCTCGCGGTGACCGCAGGCGGGGCAGCGCAGGTGCTCGCCGTGGGTCTTGGTGGAGTTGCGCGTCATGAGCGGGAACGCGCAGGCGGGGCAGCGGTGATCCACCGGGTAGTTCCAGGTGGCGTACTTGCAGTCGGGGTAGCGGCTGCAGGAGTAGAAGTCTTTGCCGCGGCGGCTGCGCCGCTCCACCATGTCGCCTGTGCATCCCGTTTCGGGGCACTTCACGCCGGTGGGCACCGCCTGGGTGGTCTTGCATTCGGGGTAGCGGGAGCAGGCCATGAACTTGCCGTAACGACCCGAGCGAATCACCATGGGCGCCTGGCATTCGGGGCACTTGTAGTCGGTGGCTTCCACTTCGGCACCGTTCAAGGGCTTCGTGGTCTTGCATTCCGGATAGCCCGTGCACGCCAGAAACTTGCCGTTGCGGCCCCATTTGATCACCATGGGCTTGCCGCACTTTTCGCAGGCTTCGCCGGTTTCCTCCTGCTGCTCTTCCTTGATCTCTTTCTGCATGCCGGCCACGGCGGTCACCTGTTCGGAGAACGGCTCGTAGAAGTCGCGCAGCACATCCACCCAGTTCTCGCTGCCCTCCTCGATGAGATCGAGTTCCTCTTCCATCTGCGCCGTGAACTTCACGTTGAACAGCTCCCCGAAGTGCTGCACGAGGATCTTGTTCACGGTGAGTCCGAGGTCGGTGGGCGTGATCCGGCGGTCGGTGGTTTCCGAGTACTTGCGAGCGCGCAGCGTGGTGAGAATCTGCGCGTAGGTGGACGGCCGGCCGATGCCGTTGCCCTCCAGCGCCTTGATGAGCGAGGCTTCCGTGAAGCGCGGCGGCGGCTTGGTGAAATGCTGTTCGGGAAGAATCCCGTATTCGGTGAGCCGGTCGCCTTCGTTCAGGGGCGGCAGCTTGATCAACTTTTCCTCTTCGGCGTCCTCGTCGGCCAGCTCTTCATACACCTTCAGGAAGCCGTCGAACACCTGCACCGACGCCGTGGCGCGGAACAGGTACTGGGTCTCCACCTCGAGGTCGATCGTGGTGGCATCGAACACCGCGGGCATCATCTGGGAGGCCACAAACCGGTTCCAGATCATCTCGTAGAGACGGAACTGGTCCTTGGAAAGATACGCCCGCACCGTCTCGGGCGGATGGTCCAGCTGGCTGGGCCGGATGGCTTCGTGCGCGTCCTGCGCCGATTTCTTGGTCTTATACTGTACGGGCTGCTCGGGCAGATACTCGGCGCCGTAGGCGGAGCGGATCATGTCACGCGCCGCCTCCAGGGCCTCATTCGCAATGCGCACCGAGTCGGTACGCATGTAGGTAATGAGCCCCACCGCGCCCTCGCTCTTGCCCAGTTCCACGCCTTCGTACAGCTCCTGCGCGGTCTTCATGGTGCGGTGCGATGTGAACCGCAGCCTGCGAATGGCATCCTGCTGCAACGTGGACGTGATGTACGGCGGCTGGGGATGGCGCCGCTTCTTCTCGCGCTTGATCGCCGTCACCACGAACGGCTTGCCCGTGACGGCCGTCACGATCGTCTGCGCTTCGGCCTCGTTGGGAATCTCGGCTTTCTTGCCGGCCACCTTGTGCAAGTGTGAGGTAAAGGTGTGCTTCTTGTCGGACCCCACCTTCGCGTCGATGGTCCAGTATTCCTGCGCCACGAAAGCGGCGATCTCGGCTTCGCGCTCGCAGATCATCCGCAGCGCCACCGACTGTACGCGGCCCGCGGACAGCCCGCGATACACGGTGGACCAGAGGAGGGGGCTGATCTTGTAGCCGACCAGGCGGTCGAGAATGCGGCGCGCCTGCTGGGCGTCGACCTTCCGTAAGTCGAGTTCGCCGGCCGATTCGATGCCGTGCTGAATGCCCGACTTGGTGATTTCGTTGAAGAGTGCGCGCTTGACGTCTTTGCCGAACGGCTCGATCAGCTGCGCCACGTGGTGGGCGATGGCCTCGCCCTCGCGATCGGGGTCGGAGGCGAGATACACGATGTCCGCCTTCTTGGCGGCCTTCTTGATCTCATCCACCACCTTTTTCTTGCCGTCGAGCACGCGGTACTGGGGCTGGAACCCGTCTTCGGTGTCCACGCCCAGCTTGCTCTTGGGCAGATCGATGATGTGCCCCATGGTGGCCACGATCTCGAAATTGCGGCCCAGGTACTTGGCCAGCGTTTTCGACTTCGTGGGTGATTCCACCACGACGAGGGATTTGATCGCCATCCGTGCGCTCTCGGGTTGATTCCCTATTCTTTAGACTTGGCCGCCGGGCCCTTCGCATCGTGACCGGGGCGCGGCTCCTCTTCGATGGCATGCCACTCGATCTCGCCACGAAGGAGCATCTCCAGAGACATGGAGGTCACCTTGTGGGCTTCGATCACCCGCTCCGCCTCAGGGGCGGCCTCGTAGTCGGCCACCTTTACGTCGTTGAGTCGGCGGGCGATACGGGCGGCTGCCAGCACCGCCTGGTAGCGGTTCTTGCCCTGCTTCGACAAAAGGTCGTTTGCGTTCAGCCCCAGAAAGGGGCCCCTCTTCATTATTGTTGCCATGGTTCCTCCCTATGCTACTCGGCCCGCCGTCGCCACTCTTGAGCCGCGACCCGGGTGATCAATTCCCGAACACCTTATATGCCCCACCGCCCCAGCGGATTGGGCAAGTGATCAAAATCAGAGTTAATTTGCAGTCTGTCAACAACTTATCAGAATCACTCCAGATTCTGGGCCTGCTCGCGGATCTTCTCGAGTTCCTCTTTGACAAGCACAACTCGTTGAATAACAGCGAGTTCGCCTGTCTTGCTGCCAATGGTATTCGTTTCGCGGACCATCTCCTGAAGCAGGAAATTGAGCCGGCGGCCCACCTGCCCGCCTTCGGCCAAAACCTTGGCGAATTCCGTCAGGTGCACCCCGAGGCGGACGGTCTCCTCTGTAATATCTGCACGCTCGGCCAGCATCGCCGCCTCCTGCGCCAGCCTCTGGGGGTCGATCGCGACCTCGGCAAAGAGCTTGGCCACCCTCTCCTTGATCCTGGCCTCGAGGTTTTGCGCGTACTCGGCCGCCTCGGATTCCATGGCCGACAACTGTGTCTGGATGGCTCGCACCCGGGCCACCATGTCGGCACCCAGGCTCTTCCCTTCCGTCGACCGCGCGAGGTCGAGTTGGGCCAGCGCCTGGTCCAGCGCCTTGAGCAGTTCTTCTTCTCTTCCAGACTTGTCGCCCGAATCCAGGGGATTCGAAAAGATTTCGGGCAGGCCCGAGACCAGGTCGATCGTGATCTCCCCCGCCAGCTTGTGCCTCGACTTCAACTCATGGATCTGCTTGATGTAGGATTCGGCGAGCGAGTGGTTGAGCCGGGCCCCGCCACTCTCTCCAGGCAATGCCTCCCAGGTGACCGTGACGGAGATCTTGCCGCGCGAAATCCGCTCACCCACACGCTTGCGGATGGCGAACTCGGCGCCGGCCAGAGATCGCGGAAAGCGCGCCTGCACGTCGAGAAACCTGGAGTTCACCGAAGCGATCTCGATGGTCCAGAGCATTCCGTCGGTCTCGGCGGCTGCCCTTCCAAAGCCCGTCATGGATTTCAGCATGATTCTCCTGAGGTCCCGTGATCATTTGTCCACAGGGACAGGCGAAAATCTGGGCGACGGGGGGGCCCGTCAATGAAAATCGCAGTCGGGCGTCCGGCGTGGCGTGCCGCGCGGCTGCTTTTGCTATGGTTGCGGCGTGAGGCCCGGCGGTGAAGGAAGCGCTTGGGACCCTGCGGCTTGGGGCCTGGCGTCGGGATGCGCCGAAACGTGGTAGTAGCCGATCAAAAACGCGACCTTCAAAAAGATCGAGAGCAAGAGCCCGGCGAAGCACATTGCGATCGGCTCGAGCACCGGACCGGGCAGGATGGCTTTCACGAGGGCAATGCACATGGTGCCAATCAGAAGCGTCAGAACGCACAGGAAGAGGAACCAATAGATGGTCAGGAGCCGGCCCCTCGAGTAGCGACGGCTGAGAGCGAAGAGGTTGGGTTCTCCCTGTTTGCAGATGGCCAGAGGCTGCACCCAGATCACGCGCATCAGAATGTACGAACCCGGATACACGCCCCAGATCCAGGCGAGGACTTTCAGGCCGGTTTCGTCGTTGCTTTGTCCGATCGCAAACAGCAGCACCGACGGGCCGAACGCGAGGGCGTACGCCTTGAGCGATTCGCGGAACACGCGTCCCAGGCAGACAATGCCATTGGCAAGGGCCAGCCCCACCGAGCCGGACCCCTGGCTCATGCGACGGTGCAAGCCGTTGAATACCGACGCCGCGAGAAGCGCATCCAGGGCCACGATAAAGAGAAGGTGTGCGAGATATCCGAGAGAGAGGTCGCGGTGGTGGGTGTCGGTCAGTGCTCGGTCGATGATCCACACGGGCAGCGTGAACACCCCCGCCAGCGTCGCAAGAAACCCCAGGTGGCGCGTAAACACCTGCCAGCCTTCGCGCAACCAGGCGCCGCCGCTCGGTAAGGGCGTGGAGAACGCACCGGGCGTGACGCCCAGCACATCGCCGAAGGGTGCGATGGGCACGACCAGCCGGTCCACGTTGACACCGCGGCGCACCAGTTCCGCGCGGATGAGTTCGATGTCGCTGGAGTCGTAGCGGCTCCTCTCTACCGTGGCGCACACGATGAGATCGGGCGTGGGGAGAGAGGCGAAGTACGCGCGTCGTGGCGCCGAGTCGTCGATCATCGTTTGCCTGGGCCGGAGCGCTGGGCGGGACCGACCGGGCCGGACAAAAGCGATTGCTCCGGACCCGGACAAGCGGCCGGATACTGGATACGCCGCTCGGGACCGGAAGTTGCCCGCATGGTACGGAGCCTTCGCGATCGGAAAAAGGTCTTTTGTGCGACCGGGGCCGGGCGGTACTTACAGGGGGCTAGGACACGATCGTGAGGAGGATTTCCCATGTCTGATCGCATAGAAAAGGATTCCATGGGCGAGCTGGAGATTCCGGCTGACGCTTACTGGGGCGTGCAAACCGAGCGGGCTCGACGCAATTTCCCGATCTCAGGCGAACGTCCCCAATACGGTTTCATCTGGTCGATGGTGCAGATCAAGAAGGCCTGCGCGCGCGCCAATCTGAAACTGGGCAAGCTGGACGAGAAGCTCGCGGGCGCCATCGTGAAGGCCTGCGACGAAGTGCTCGACGGACGCTTGCTCGAATCGTGGGTGGTGGATCCCTGGCAGGCCGGCGCCGGCACGTCGCACAACATGAACACCAATGAGGTTCTGGCCAATCGTGCCAACGAGCTTCTGGGCGGCAAGAAGGGCGACACCAAGCCGGTGAGCTCCAACGACACCGTGAACATGTCGCAGTCAACCAACGACACCATTCCCACGGCGATCCGCCTGCTGGCGGTCCGCAGTGCGCGCATGCTGGGGCGGAGTGTTGAGGCGCTGGCCGCGGCGTTCGAGGCCAAGGCGAAGGAGTTCGACGGCATCGTGAAGTCCGGGCGAACGCATCTTCAGGACGCGGTGCCGGTGCGCCTCGGGCAGGAGTTCGGCGGCTACGCACACTGCCTTCGCCGTCATCAGAAGTGGCTGGAGGCGGCGGAGAAGACCTGCTATCCGCTCGGACTGGGCGGCTCGGCCGCAGGCACGGGCCTGAACACTCACGAGGACTACCGCGAAGTGGTGACGGCGATCCTCGCCGAGCAGACCGGGTATCCGCTCGTGCCGTCGCACAACTATTTCGAGGCGATGCAGTCCATGTCTCCCGCCGTGGCCGTGTCGAGTGCCGTGCGCAATCTCGCGCTCGACTTGATCCGCATCGCCAACGACCTGAGGCTTCTCGCGTCGGGCCCGCGCACGGGCTTCGATGAGATCGTGCTGCCGGCGATTCAGCCGGGAAGCTCGATCATGCCCGGCAAAGTGAACCCTGTGCTGGCGGAGAACATGAACATGGTGTGCTACTCGGTGGTGGGGTACGACACCACCGTGTCCCTGTGCAGCCAGGCGGGACAGCTGGAGCTGAACGTGATGATGCCCACCATCGCGTACGCCCTGGAAAAGGAGATGACGATCCTCGCCCACGCGGCCTCAAACTTCGCGGATCATTGCGTGCGCGGCATCGTGGCGCATCCCGATCGCTGCCGCGAATTTGCCGACAAGTCCCTGGCCGTGGTCACGATCCTCAACGAGCACGTGGGCTATCTGAAGGCGGCCGAGGTGGCGAAGCTGGCCCTGGCGAAGAACCTGTCGGTGCGCGATGCCGCGGTGCAGCTGGGCGTCGTCACGCCTGCGCAGCTGGACGAAATTTTCGACGTGGTGGCCATGACCGAACCACGTGCGTCCGTGAAGAAATAAATGGGGTCAGAGGCGAATTAAATGAAAAGTGGGGTCAGACTCGACTTATGCTCCAACGGCCGGAGCAAGCCATCCCGGCTCGCGGACAAGTTGAGTCTGACCCCAATTCATGACTGCTCCCGGCTTGACGATCTGCCGAACCAAGGATATGTTGACAGCAAGGATGGCAATTGTGAACAAGCTCGACACGCGTACTCTGCTCTTCATCTATCTGCACGGCGCAACGTAAGCGCGCCTCTCCGTCCGCGTTCGTCCGTTTCAACCAACCGAAAACATCCTCTGGAGTGTGATATATGAAGAGCACCATGTCTGCGCCCCATCAGGCGCCCGAAGTGAAAACGGCTCTGCCGGGACCGAAGAGCAAAGCCATCATTGCCAAAGACGAGAAGTACGTTTCGCATTCGTATACCCGCGCCTACCCCACCGTGATCGAACGAGGCGAGGGCGCCTACCTGTGGGACGTGGATGGGAATTGCTTCCTCGATTTCCACTCCGGCATCGCCGTCTGCTCCACCGGCAACGCCCACCCCGATGTGGTGAACGCGGTGAAGAAGCAGGCCGACAAGGCGCTGCACATCGCCACGGCCGATTTCTACCACGACCTGATCGCGCCGTTGGCGGAGAAGCTCGCTCAACTCGCACCGGGCGACAAACCGAAGCGCGTATTCTTCACGAACTCGGGCACCGAGTCTACGGAGGCGGCTCTCAAGCTGGCCCGCTACAAAACCAGGCGGCCCCGCTTTCTGGCGTTCATCAACGCCTTCCACGGCCGCTCCATGGGGTCGGTGTCGCTCACGTGCTCGAAGAAGGTCCAGCGCGCGGGCTTCTCCCCCATGCTCGAGGTGACTCACGTTCCGTACGCCAACTGTTATCGTTGCCCGTACCACCTCGAGTATCCGTCGTGCGAGATGCACTGCGTGAAGGTGATTGAGGATGTGTGGCTCGATCGCGTGGCGCCCGCCGAGGACGTGGCCGCAATCTTTGTGGAGCCGGTGCAGGGGGAGGGCGGTTACGTGGTGCCGCCGAAGGAATTCCATCCCATGCTCCTGGAGATCGCGCACAAGTACGGCATTCTCTTCGTGTCGGATGAAGTTCAGTTCGGCATGGGCAAAACCGGCAAGATGTGGGCCATCGAACATTGGGACGTGGTCCCCGACATCATCACCACGGCCAAGGCCATCGCCTCCGGGCTGCCTCTGGGCGCCTGCATCGCCGACGCCGATCTGATGGACTGGAAACCGGGCGCGCACTCCACCACGTTTGGCGGCAACCCGCTCGCCTGCGCCGCGGCGATCGAGACCATTCGCCTGCTCGAGGAAGGTCTCATGAAAAACGCCCAGGTGATGGGCGACTACATGAGAAACGCGCTCCTGGACCTGCAGAAGAAGCACAAGTCCATGGGCGACGTCCGCGGACTGGGCCTGCTTCTGGCGGTGGAGTTCGTGCTCGATCGCAAGACGAAGGTACCCGCCAAGGCCATGGCCAACGACATCATGATGCGCTGCTTCGAACTGGGCCTCATGACGCTCACCTGTGGTGTCAGCGGCATCCGCCTCTGTCCGCCGCTCATCGTAGATAAGGCCACGATCGATCAGGCGATGGCCATCTTTGACCGCGTGATCACGGAGATGGAGAAGAAGCACCTCAAGTAAATGGGGTCAGAGGCAAATCAAAGAAAAGGGGCCAGCACACTTTTCCTGTCACATGGAAAGGTGCATGGCCCTTTTGCTTGTCCTCCGCTGAAGCGCCGCGCCCTGGCCGGCGCTATTCGCCCGTGACCGACGCCGGATCGGGCGCGGCACCGGGGTATCCCTGAATCCCCTGCCCCAGTGCAATGTCCCGCGTCACATGCCAAACTCCGTCGTCATCCTTCGTGGGTTGGCAGAGCCCGTAGCCTCCCCGACCGGGTGAGAGACGCATTCTGAAGTCGTCCGTCACCAGCGGATCGTCGTCGAAGTTGATATCCCCGATCCAGTACAGCCCGCGCCCCGCCTCGACGATGTGAAAGTGAATGTGCTGAGGTATCCCGGCGTTCGGGTAGGCGCCCGGGCGAATGGTGTCGAATCGATAGTGGCCGCTCGAGTCGGACCGGACCCAGCCGCGAATCCGGCCGTGGCGGGTCTCCGCTCGAGGATAGATGCCCGCGGCATTCGTGTGGTGCGCGTACACGATGATCCCCGCGGCGGGCTTCCCCTGCACGTCACGCACTGTGCCTTCGACGACCAGTGGCTCACCTGGCTCGTCTTTGGGGGCGATGCGCGACCGGGACTCGATGCGGTCCGGCATGCCTTGATACACGACATGGCAATCTTCGCAGGGTCCACCGAGTAGCGGTTCGCCGGCGTCGGATGGAGCACACGCCACGGGAACGGCAAGTGAGAGCGTCAAGAACACCGTCAGGCACTTCATCTTGGGGCTCCTCCGCATCGCCCGAAGATCACAATTCGGCGCGAGTCGACCTATGTTAGTACGCAGACTGGCCCGACTCAGTTGCCTGGAGATGCATGAAGCGGGCTTGACGAGACGTGCCTCAGCGCGTTCGAACGTGACTCCGAGCCAACCCACCCCACCGGGTGAACGGGCGGAGGCTCAGCTCACGCTGGCGCGACTACCACGCTTGGTGAGCTCAACGCCGCGTTTGCACAGCGGGCATTCGGCGGGCTGAAACGTCTGCGCCTTCACGGAGGCCAGAGTGTGGAGCGGATGGGGAAACGTGATCTGACCCCCGGAACGGTCGAGCAGAAGCGCGATCCCCACGATGTGCGCAGCGTACCCTTCGACCATCTCCACCACTTCCAGCACCGAGCGGCCGGTGGTGAGAATGTCGTCGCACACCAGCACACGTTCGCCGGGAGCCAGGGAGAAACCGCGCTTCAACACACGCTTGTCGCCTTCGGCCTCAGCATACACCGCCCGACACCCGAGCTGGCGCGCCAATTCAAAGGCGATAATCACGCCACCCACCGTGGGCCCCACGACAGTTTCGATCTTCTCGTCCTCGAGGGTGGGCGCGAGCCGGCCGACCAATTCACTGAGCACGTCGGGCCGCGAAAGCAGCGCGAACTTCTCGAAGTACACATCCGAATGCAGCCCGGACGTGAGCAGGAAATGTCCGCGCAGATAGGCCCCGGCGTCCTCGAACAGCCTGATGATGTCTTCGCTCATGAGATCAATCGGCGAGTTCGCCGGATCCGCTCCGCACCATTCCGTTCATTCCTGCATGCGCACGCGGGCTCACATGGGCCAATCGCGCAGCATGCGCTCCGTCTCTTCCGAATGCCCGGACTCGTCGCGCATCATGTCCTCGAGCTGCACCACCAGCCCGCGATCCCCGAAGGCGTCGGCCTCCTCCGCGCGCTTGGTGTAGTCCTTGCATGCCTGCTGCTCGGCAATGAGCACGGCCTGGAGCATGTCTTTGTTCGACTTGGCGGCGGGAACGGGGCGCGCTATGGTGGTGGGTTCGCCGCCCAGCGCCACGATCTTGTTGGCCAGAAACTGAGCGTGCAGCTGCTCGTCAGCCACTTCCGTCAGAAAGAACCCGGAGAGTTGTGGCCGATACGGCCCGGTGGCTTTGGCGGCGTAAGTGATGTATTGAATAATGGCGCCGAGTTCGCCGGCGAGATCTTCATTCAAGTGTTTGATCAGAGTAGCCTTGTTCACGGGTAGCCTCCCTTTTGTTTTCAGCCCAAACCGGTCCCCGGCTGCTCCGTCACGCGACGGCCTTTCTCCCCAGAAAGTACAGCCGGCCGGCCTGTAGCAGTATAAATAGCCCGATGAACGGCCCGATGTCAAATAGACCACGGTCGGCCGGCGGCCACGGGAACGTGGCTGAATTCAGGAGAATCAGGGCAGCGCCGAGCGCTACGGAGGTGTATCCCCAGACGGGTCCCAGGCCCTTGCGCGTGCGAATCGCCCAGCCCATGAAGATGAGCGATGAGCCGATCAGCATGTCCCACGCCACATCCATCCCCAGGTCGATCATGCGTAGTCCGCGTCGAAGCGCCCGCGCAGTAGTGTCATCGAGCCCCGGGGTGATCTCAGGCAACGCCGCCCCCACGGCGAGTTGCACCACGATCATCGAGAGCACCGTGGTAAAAGCCAGGGCGCAGAATATGAATGCCAGCCGATTTGCCGCGCCGTCGCGTTCGGCGGCCACGTAATGATACAGGCCGTAGGCGAACACCACGGAGAACACAGGCCAGGCGCTCACACACAAGAGTGCCAGCGACGTTCCCATCTGCGATTCCGGCCACGGTACGAAGATGGCGCAAAGATAACAGGCGACGGAGACCATGCCCGCAACGCCGCACGAAGTCCAGAGCGATCGATTCGACATGCCGGGAAGCTCCTCTGCTGATCGTCTGGATGGCAAGCTACGTGCTACTCTAGAGCAATGAAAGTGCCAATCCCAGCAGAAGATCAAAAGTGATGGGCCGAGGAAGAAATCGTCTTGCCAATACTCAGCCGCGAGGTAGATTACTGGCGAAAGAGAGAGCGCAACTTAAAAAACCTCTAACGATTACTCCAATGAAGGGAGTCCCGGGTTCTGAGCTAACGCCGTGACTCCGGCACTCTGTGCCGGATAGCGAAGGCGAAAGTGAACTTGGCGGCTTTAAATTCCTTTACCGTACGTAATGTTCGGGAAGGTTTTTTAACAAACCGCTCTCTCTTTTCTTCCTCGGTTTCTTCCGCTTCACCCGCGGCGCCAAGAAAAGGGGCCAGCACACTCTTCTTTCAGATCACATGCGAGCGCTGAAGCCAGCGTGGAATTCAACCATTTAGAGAGCGGCTCGAGCCTATCAGGAAAAGTGTGCTGGCCCCTTTTTCGGCGGGGTGTGCAAACCGACGACGGGGGTCTGACCCCAGCTACACGGCTTTGAGGACGCCGTAGAAGTTGGCGTCGTCGAGGGGACCGGCCACGGTGCGCGTAAGCTCGCGCACGTCGAAGTTGGCCAGTTCGGGCTTGGAGGCCGATGCCAGGTTGATGAACCCCGACAGCCAGCGTGCGAAGGCTTCGTTGGCGCTGGCATCCAGATTCAGTGCGCTTCCCTTGCGGGGATACACGCGACCGTTCTGATCCACCACCAGGTCGTTTACCAGCGGGAACAGGCTCGCGACGTTTTCTTTGGCCTTCTGCATCTTCTTGGCCACCAGCGTGTGGCCGAGGTGCGCCTTGAAATGCTCCGCGCAGAGGGCGAAGGCCCGGAGCACGGCGTTGATGTAGTCGGGGTTGGTGAAGTCGTAGTGCAGACTGCGCTGCGTTCCCGCCGACTTGAGCATGCGGTCAATGGCCGACGACGTGGCACGCACCGTCATCTGCAAGGCCGCCATGTCGAATCCGGCTTTCCCCTGCACGTAAAGCACTCCGCGCACCAGCCTGCGCACCATGCACGCCTGCTTGTCGAAGCGAAACTCCACCTGCTCGCCGGGCTGCAGTTGTTCGGCCAGTCGCGCCAGCCGCTCGGCCAGCCGCTCGGCGAATTCGCCGGACGATGTGGCCGGCAACAGCGGGTGCATTTCGCGGCGCCCCAGATCGAGCACGGCACAGCCCTTCACGCCCGGCACGGCCTTGATCTGAAGGAGATAATCGCGCACGATCAGGGCTCCAGGGCTTGCATGAACTGGGTGAGTGTGGTGTCGGGATCCACGGCGGGGGCCAGCTCGGCGCCCCAGAATTTGCCAAAGTGCCGCACCAGGAGGTAGTTGCTGTCGCGGTCGCGCGTCAGCATCTGGTTGAACCGCTCGGATTCTGTAGTTTCGAAGAACTCGATGAACTCGGCGGACGCCACGAACAATCCCGCACTGCCAGGTGCGGGCACTCCCGAATCGTCGGCGGCCAGAAGATCGCCGCTCTTGGACACGATGAACAGCCGCAGCACGCCGGGCGTGTGCGCCGCGGGATGACGCGCGGGCGGCAGCGGGCTTTTGACCTCGGGCATTTTCACGGGGGAGGAAGCGGCCTGGGGACGCGACACCATGTCGATGACATGGGTTTCCACGCGCTCATGGATTTCGATGTGCTGGCGCTTGAGAGCCTGCTCGAGATTCCGCTGCCCGTCCTGCGATTCGGTTTCCAGCTCCCAGGATTGCTCCTCCTTGTGCACCACTCGTCCTGCGAGCACGACGCTGGTGGTGACACGGGGCCTGGGATGGGCCGCGAATTCGGTTTGAATCTGGACCTTTTCGTCGCCGTACTCGACGGCAGACAACCGGCCGTTCGGAATGAACATGCTTTCCCCTTCCTCTCTTATATCGGCCACGCAGTCCCGAAGATTAGTGACCCCGCCGGGGGCGGGTGGAGGCCAATTTCGATGTGTGAAAAGGGGTTACGCGAAGAAAACGGATTTCAGGAGGGGCCGTCGATGCGACTGGCTATACGCCGCGCGCGGTGCAGAAAACAGGCCGGCACCAGCACCCGAACGGGCCACAGAGGCGCCGTGCCGTAATTGCCTAACATAATCCCCACGTCTTCCGATTGCAGGATGCTCGGGATGCCTTCGTTCCCAAGCGCCTCTTTCAGCATGTGAGCCCACAACCGGCTGGGCAGCGCCCGCACCAGTACGTAACGATGGCCTGTGGATTCGTGCCGTGCCTCCTGCGGCTCTTCATCGGGATCGATCATCGCGATGCCGCAGTCGGGACAGGTGGGGATGCCGTCGGGGAGTTCCAGCGTGCAGTCGGGGCAGATTCTCACGAGAGCCACTCTCCTTTCAGACCGCGCCTGTCCTAAGACGACTCCCCTTACCGACCGGTGGGTCGCTTACGTAGGCCGATTTTTCGCAACCGGCCTCCGGCTCTCTTAATCTCTCCTACGGCGACCTTTTTGTCAAGGCCGCACCATGCCATTACCAGAGCTGTTTTCACGCTTCCGCCGGCTTTGGAGAGTAGCAGGTCCGCTTCTTGGGCGCGCAGATGGGCCAGTTCCATGACGAGCCCCAGCGACCGGGCGCGGAGTTTTTCCGACTTCGCCTGGAGATCCACCATCCGGTTTCGATAGGTTTTGCCGGAGCGCACCATCGCGGTGGTAGACAGCATGTTAAGGATGAGCTTCTGCGCGGTTCCCGCTTTCATGCGCGTGGACCCGGCGATCACTTCGGGGCCCACGTTGGGAGCGATCAGCACGTCACAGTCGATTTTTCCGGGGCCCTTTGGATTGGTGCAGATGAACACCGTGCGCGCGCCACGAAGCCGAGCTGCTTCCAACGCCGCGCGTGTGAAGGGTGTGCGCCGCGAAGCCGCGAGACCTACAAGAAGGTCGCCTTTACCAACGCGATGCTTGCGCACCAGCCGCTCTGCATCCTTGCGGTCATCCTCCACTCCTTCACGCGAACGCACCAGCGTTTGGCGTCCCCCCGCGATCAGGCCGACAATGCGCTTCGGGTCGGTGCCGAACGTGGGCGGACACTCCGCCGCGTCGAGCACACCCAGCCGTCCGGAAGTGCCCGCTCCTACATAGAAAATGCGTCCGCCGGCTTTCCACACATCCTCATAGATCCTGGCCGCCCTGACAATTTGTGGCAGCACCTTTCCCACGGCCGCCACCGCGCGCTCGTCCTCTGCGTGAATCAGGCGCAGGATTTCGCGGGTGGTCGCCAGGTCGATCCCGGTGGTGGCCGGATTGACGGATTCGGACGTGAGTTTGGCCAGCTCGCGTGCCAGGCGTTCGAGCCGGCTCAATTCGGAAGCCGAGCGTGCCACGTGTTACGTCTGAAGCGCCGCGAGGCGCGATTTCGCGTCGCTTACTTCCTGAATGCCGGAGTCGGCGTCTTTCCAGATGTCGAGAAAGATGCGGTACTCCTTCACCGCATCCGGCGTGCGACCGGATTTTTCATACGCCTCGGCGAGGTAGAAGTGAATCAGCACCGACAGCGCCGGGTCCCCGGCACGATCCTGATCGCACATCGCCCCGGCCCGCTCCAGGTAGCCCAGCGCTTCGCGAACCTGCCGCTTGCCGACGTAGGCACGACCCAGCCAGTAGAGCTGGCTGAACTCCGGGCGTGGCAATTTTGCGCGATCGAGGTACACGGCGGCAGAATCGTAGGCCTCTTTGAAGAAGCGCGAAAGCCCCATCATGGTGAAGTACGCGGACGTGTCGGGTGCCAGCGGTTTGCCGAGGACAGAACGCATTTCGGCAAGTAGTGAATCGGCCTCGCGTTCCCGGCCAAACCAGGCGGCCTGTGCACACCGTGGCACAAATAGAAGCTGGCGCGCCTCCTCACGACTGAAGTGCTCTTCGAGCGAACTTTGCGCGCGATCCAGTTCCTTGCGGCTGCCTGGTTCGTCCCGAAGCAGGCTCTTGAGGTAGGCTCGCTCGGCGAAGGCCCAGCCTGCCTGCGCCAGCAGCTCCTTGTGGGACTTGTCGAACCGATGACATTCAGACAATTGCTCCATGGCGGCGTTGAACCTGCCCTGGTGGATCAGGTTTTTCGCTTTCTCCCACCGGCCGTTGGACTGGTTTTCGGGTCTTTCCTGGCTGAGCAGGGCATCGATGAGTCGGTCGGCCCCGGCATAGTCGCCCTTCAGCCGGTACAGCCCAATGGCCCCTCTGAGACTGTACAGGAAATCCGGCTTCACTTCGATGGCCCTCAGATACGACTCGAGCGCCTCCTCCAGTCGGCCATTGTTGGCCAGGAGTTCGGCTTTGGAATCCCACGGATTGGGCTCGTCCGGCGCCAGCGCAGCGTACTTGTTGATGGCCACCAGGGAGTGTTCGATGTCGCCCACGGCGTCGTAACCGTAAGCCAACGCGTTGTAAGCCATCTTGAATTGCGGGTCCATTTCGACGACCTTCGAATACAGTTCGATGGCCTTGTGCATATCACGAACCGTGGGCGAGTAGTTATAGACCTGCGCCAGCAACATGACGGCTTCCTTGTCATCGGGGTATTGATCGATGACTTTCTGAAAATAGCCGATGGCTTCCTCGGCTCGACCCTCGATATTCGCGTGGGTCCCCCGGAGCACATTTCCGTCGCGCTCTGAGGTGTGTTCTACATGGCGCAAGGCAGCTGCAAACATTTCGCGAGCGCCCGGATAGTCGGAGAAATAGGACAGTCTGCCGAACCCGATATAATAGTAAGCCATCGCGAACGTGGAGTCGATCGCCAGCGCTTGCCGGAATTTCTTCTCCGCATCGGCCATGAGGAACTTGTAGACCAGCTCCCTTCCCTCCAGATAGAGCCGGTAGGCGTCGGAGGATTCCGTGGTGAGCTCGATTACGGGTTTGTCGACGTCGGCCAATCCTCCCGACGGTAGAGCCAGCTGTCTCTTGATCTCCGACGTAAGGCGATCCACCACGTCGAAGATGCGCTCGCCTTCCCTGCCCGTGATGGACGGCGAGGCCAACAGATCTCCCGTGGCGACATCCGAAAGCTCGGCGGACACCACCCAGTTGGGTTCGTCGGACAAGATGCGACCGGTCAGCATCCAGCGTGCGTCGGCCTTGCGCGCCACTTCCGTAGCCACGTCTGGCGTAATCTTGCGTGTGCCCTCGCGCCCGAGATTCTTCAACAGGTCGTAGAGCCTCTGCGACGAAACCACCTGCAGCCTCTGTGACTCCGACAGATCCGAGATGATCAGGCTCGAGATCACCTCCCCCTGGCGCTGGGTATCGTCGGGATCGGTGAGGTTGTCGAAGTACATCACGGCCAGGCGCTCGGCGGAGGCCTCCGCTACTTGCGTGGGCTGAATCTCGAGCTTCCAGGGCTTGAACAGCAGGAGGGCCGCGGCCATCAACAGGCCAAACGCAGGAAAGACGTACCGCCAGAGTCTTCGGGGAGCCGTGCCCGTGGCGGGTTGAGTGGCGGGTCGGGACGCACTTGAGTACGCCGCGTGCACGGCCGAGGGTCCGGAACTGCGCTGCAAGAGCTTCAAGTCCGAAAGCACTCCCGAGGCCGTCTGGTAACGCAAGTCGGGGTCCTTTTCGAGCAGCTTGGACACAATGCGCTGCAGGTCATCCGGCACGTCCGACTTGTAGCGGGCCAACGGCTCCGGCAGCTCGTGCGCGATAGCATAGCGCACAGCGTCTTCGAATTCGCCCTTGAACGGCCGCTGCGCCGTGATCATTTCATAAAGAACCACGCCCAGCGAAAACAGGTCTGACCGCGCATCCACGGCCGCACCGCGGCTCTGCTCGGGCGATTCGTACTGAATGGTGCCCACCGTAGTGCCGGGCTTGGTGTCGGTCGAGGTGCGGCGCGATTTGGCGAGCCCGAAGTCGAGAATCTTCAGGCGCCCGTCTTTGGTGATGAAGAGGTTCGCCGGCTTGATGTCGCGGTGAACGATGCCCGCCTCGTGGGCCGCCGCCAACCCGTCGCACACCTGGGCGGCCAGCTTCAGCGATTCCTGAAGGGTCAGATCGCCCCGCTGAATGCGTGCCTCCAGCGAGTGGCCCGAGATCAGCTCCATGGCGATGAAGGTGCGCCCCTCGAATTCGCCGAGGTCGTGCACGGTGATGATGTTGGGGTGATTCAAGGCCGCGGCGGCGCGCGCCTCGTGCTCGAAGCGGCTCTTGAACTCCGGATCCCGTGAATATGCGGGCGGCAGAAACTTGAGCGCCACCTTGCGCTCGAGGCGCGTGTCGAGGGCTTCGTACACTTCGCCCATGCCACCTTCCCCGATCTTGTCGAGGATGCGGAATTGGTGGACCTGGGTGCCCTTCATAAGGCGCCAATATCGACCGGCCGCGAACAGCCGTCAACCGACAATGAGCAGCTTCTCGCGGGCCCGCGTCACCGCCGTGTACAGCCAGCGCCGGTAGAGTTCACCTTCCCAGAGTTTGCTCTTCTGCTCGAACAGAATCACGCGCTTTGCCTGGCTCCCCTGCGCCTTGTGCACCGTGAGCGCATAGCCGCGATCGAAGCGGTCGCCGATGTCCATGGGCAGAAGCCCATCCACTTCCTGTAAGGTCTTGAGAGAGTCGAACTGGTGCGCTGAGAGCCGTCCGGCGTACACGTTGTGCTCGCCGTCCATTTGCAGTACCGCGTCGTACCAGTGAAGTACGCCACCTTCCGATTCAGGTTCGGCCGAGAGCACGCTTCCCAGCATCCCGTTGAAGAGCGGGTGGGGATGAGCGTTCCAGTTGTTGCGCAGGCAGATCACGCGCTCGCCCGGCACCAACCCCGGGCCATCGAAGCCCAACAGCTCGCGAATGTGGCGATTGAGCGCCACCCGTGTGCGGTTGTAGCCGCAGAGGATCATGGTCTCGGAGTCGAAGCTGGCAAACTCCGATTCCAGCCGCTCACGAGTGGAGTCGAGATCTTTCGCAATTTTCTCCACGCCTTCGCCGTAGCTTCCGAGTGGCAAGACCCCCTCGGTGCGTGCCAATAGCGACAGGTGGATGATGGGATTGCCTTCGGCCTGCCGGTGAATGGTCTCGAGGCGCAATTCGGGGTGCTCCACCAGGTTCAGCGTGCCCTCGATGGGCGGCAGTTGGCCGTGATCGCCGATGGCGAGGATGGGGAGGCCGAAGGCGCGCAGATCGTTCCACAGCACTTCGCCCACCATGGATGCCTCATCCACCACGATGAGATCGTACGGCACTTCGGGAATCCGGTGCCACAGCGAGATCTGGCCCGCGTCGTCGAACTCGGCCTCATAAATCAGGCCGTGAATGGTGCCGCAGTAGTCGTTGCGCCGCAGCGCGTGATGTTCGCGCAGCCGCGCCCGAAGCACGCTGGCGGCCTTGCCGGTGAAGGCGCAGAAGGCCACGCGTTCGACGTGTCGATCGCGACCGAGGCGCTCACGCATGGGACCCAGGATCGTGGTCTTGCCGGTGCCGGCGTAGCCCCCCAGAGTGAGGTAGGGTTGAGCGCGGAGAGCGTACCAATCGGCCACCGCGTCCACCACATTCGCTTGCTCCAATGTCAGCTCTACGGCCACGCTCCAGAGTACACGGCGCGCAAGCTTGTTGAAAGCCCATTCTCTTGCGCGGCAATCACATAGTGCGACAATTCTCCGGCGGCGGTATATTGGATACGTGGGCAGGAAAGAGGCTCGGCCATCCCGGCTGGCAACGCATGTTCTGACTCTGGCGCGTCAGGAATCTCTCTGGTCACCTGGCGACCGCATCCTGGTGGCTCTCTCGGGCGGTGCCGACTCGGTGGCTCTCCTGCACGTATTGTCGAGCATTGCGGGCGCCGAGGAGCTCGAGCTTACGGCTGCGCACGTCAATTACGGACTGCGCGGTGATGAATCCGACGGCGACGAAGCACACTGTCGCACGCTGTGCGACTCTCTGGACATCCCACTAGAAGTCAAGCGTGCTCCTGCGCCGCCTGCTGGCAATGTGCAGGATTGGGCACGGCGCGTCCGGCAGAGATGGTTCGGCGACCTGGCGGAAGCGTACACGTGCCAGCATATCGCCACCGGCCACACGGCCAACGATCGCGCCGAGACGCTGGTGCTCCAGTGGCTGCGCGGCGCATCCCGCAGGGGCGCAGCCAATATGCAGCCGCGATCCGCACGCTGGATCCGGCCGCTTCTCGCCAGCACCCGCGCCGACATCGAGTCGTATCTGAACGCCGTTGGCGCGACCTTCCGCACCGATTCCACCAACAACACGCCTCGCTACCGTCGCAATCGCGTGCGCCGCGAAGTGCTTCCGCTTCTGTCCGACATCTTCGACATGAACGCGGTCGCAGGCCTGTGCGCTTCGGCCGATCTGTACGCCCTGGAGGCCGATTACCTTGAGAACGAGGCGGCGCGCCACCTGCATCTCATCGAACCTGCGCCGTGCGGTCTGCGGGTCCCACTCCAGCCCCTGTCTTCTCTCCACCAGGCGATGACGCTTCGTGTGCTCAAGCGAGCCCTGGAACACATGGACGTGCGGCCGCGGCGTGACATGCTGTTCCAGCTTTCGGAACTTGTGTCGGCACCGTCCGGCAAGCGGCTGCGACTGAACCGCCGCGTCACAGCCGAGCGGGGCCGGGATCACCTCTGGCTGTTCGTTGCAACTCCCACGCCTGAGGCCGTCACCATTCGCGTGCCGGGAGTCACTTTGTTGCCCGATGGGTCTCTGCTTGTGGTGGAGCCACTCGCCCGGCCGGACGAGTTCCCGCGCGGCGACTACGCGATCGTGGCCGCCGTTCCGGGTGCCAGCCCGCTGCACCTGCGGCCCGCCCGGCCCGGTGATCGCATCCGTCCGTTCGGATCCCGTGGCACCCGGCTCGTGTTCGACCTCCTGTCGGAAGCGGGAGTTCCCAGACATCTGCGCACCCGCAGCTGGGTGCTGGAAAGCCCCGACCGGATCCTGTGGCTTCTGGGCCACCGGCCGGCTGAGGAAACTCGCGTCTTGCCCGACTCCCCCGAAATCTACCAATTCCGCTGGGATTCCGTTGGATCCCAGGCCAAAAAGTGACCCACCGCCTCGAACTGCTCTACTCCCGGGAAGAGATCCAGTCGCGCGTGACTGAGATGGGGCATTTCCTCTCCGAGCGTTACCGCGGCCGAAGGCCCCTGCTGGTGGCCATCCTCAAGGGCTCCTACATCTTCCTCGCGGATCTGTCGCGAGCCCTGGACGAGCCCCATGAGATCGATTTCGTGGCCACAGCCGCCTACGAGGGACGCGAAGCCCTTCCCGGGCATGTCCGGCTGCTGAAAGATATGGATCTGGACATCTCCGAAAGACACGTGTTGATTGTAGAAGATATTGTGGATTCGGGCCGCACACTGGCCAGGATCTGCGAGCTTTTCCAAGCGCGCGGTCCTGCCTCCCTCAACGTCGTCACCCTCCTCGACAAGCCGGATCGTCGGGTCGTGGATGTGCCGGTGATGCTGTCGGGGTTTTCGGTGCCCGATGACTTTGTGGTGGGCTACGGCCTCGACCTGGGGGAACAATACCGCCATCTGGACGGTATTTACACCGTCGGGGAGGCGGGATTAAAGGTGGCGCCCGTTACGTCGAGCAAGAGAATCAGGGAGTGACATTGGATAAGAAACCGATCGAGCAAATCCTTCACCGTGGGGCTCCTCCGGAGCGACGCGGCGACAAACGACCCGGTGGGCCCGGCGGCTCCGACCCCGGGGGCAATTACAACCCCTGGCGCCGGACCTCGCGTACGCTGCTCTTCTGGCTGCTCATCGTGGTGGTGGCCGTGGGGCTGTACCAGATGCTCGATCCGTCGCGCGCACGACGCGTCCCCATCTCGTACAGCGAGTTCAACTCGGAGCTCGACAAGGGCAACCTCGAGTCGGTGATGTTTGCCGAGCGCATCGTGCACGGCAAGTTCAAGACGCCTTTCACCAAGCCGGGCGACGGTCCGCAGGCACTGGCCGGGCCGTTCAAAGAATTTGAAATGACGTTGCCGTTCGTCGACGCCTCCGAGCTGGTCGACCGGCTTCAGGCGGCCGGCGTCCAGGTGGA
Organism: Candidatus Zixiibacteriota bacterium; assembly: GCA_036745245.1. Classification (GTDB taxonomy): domain Bacteria; phylum Zixibacteria; class MSB-5A5; order JAUVRN01; family JAUVRN01; genus DAIOGN01. The sequence goes on along the minus strand of DAIOGN010000005.1, from coordinate 26,695 downwards.
CGCGCAGCAGAAGGAATTCTCCTGGACCACGCTTCTGCTCACGTTCTCGCCGTGGTTGATCTTCATTCTCATCTGGTTGTTCATGATCCGCCAGATGCAGGGCGGGCCGAAGGGGATCTTCTCGTTCGGAAAGTCCAAGGCGCGCCTGCTCACGGAGAACAAGCCCAAGATCACCTTTGCCGACGTGGCGGGCGCTGACGAAGCCAAGGAAGAACTTAAGGAGATCATCGAGTTTTTGAAGGAACCCGCCAAGTTTCAGAAGCTGGGCGGCAAGATTCCAAAAGGCGCCCTGCTGTTGGGGCCTCCCGGGACCGGCAAGACGCTTCTGGCGCGCGCCGTAGCGGGCGAGGCCGGTGTGCCATTCTTCAGCATGTCGGGCTCTGATTTCGTTGAAATGTTCGTGGGCGTAGGCGCCTCGCGCGTGCGCGACCTGTTTGAGCAAGGAAAGCGCAGTGCGCCGTGCATCATCTTCATCGATGAGATCGACGCCGTGGGCCGTCACCGCGGCGCGGGTCTGGGCGGCGGACACGACGAGCGCGAGCAGACGCTCAATCAGTTACTTGTGGAGATGGACGGTTTCGAGTCGAATGAAGGGGTCATTCTGGTGGCCGCCACCAACCGACCCGATGTGCTGGATCCTGCCCTGCTCCGTCCCGGCCGATTCGACCGGCAGATCGTGGTAGATGCTCCCGATGTCAAAGGACGCGAGGGCATTCTTCGTGTGCACGCGCGCAAGGTCGCCCTGAACGATACGGTGGACCTGGCGGTACTGGCCCGTGGAACCCCTGGGCTTTCGGGCGCGGATCTGGCCAACCTGGTCAATGAAGCCGCACTATTGGCCGCGCGTCGCAACCACGAAAAAGTCAGCATGACCGACTTTGAAGACGCCAAGGACAAGGTGATGATGGGCACCGAGCGTCGCAGCCTGGTGATCTCCGAGAAGGAAAAGGAAACCACGGCCTATCACGAGGCGGGGCACGCCCTGGTGGCGCGCCTCATCCCGGGCACCGATCCGGTGCACAAGGTCACCATCGTGCCGCGCGGGCGGGCCCTGGGCCTCACGCACTACCTTCCGGAAGATGAACGCCACACGTATTCCCGGGAGTACCTCGAGGGCCGCATGGCGTTCATGATGGGCGGCCGAGTGGCCGAGCAGCTGGTGTTCGATCAGCTCACCACGGGCGCTGGAAACGATCTAGAACGCGCCACCGATCTGGCCAGGCGCATGGTGTGCGAGTGGGGCATGTCCGACAAGATGGGCCCGCTCACGTACGGCAAGAAGCAGGAGGAGATCTTCCTGGGTCGCGAGATCAGCCAGCACCGCGATTACTCCGAGCAGACTGCACAGGTCATCGACGGCGAAGTGAAGCGGATCGTGATAGAGGCCGAGGAGAAGGCCACGCGGCTGTTGGCAGCCAATCTCGACAAGCTGAAGCGAATTGCCAAGGCACTGCGCGAGCGTGAAATCCTCGACGGCCACGAAGTGGATCAGCTGATCAACGGCGAGGAACTGCCGAGCGTGGTGGTCTCGCCGGCCCCAGCGCCGGCGTAGATCTGCAGTTTACCTGGAGCCAGGTTCGGGCATGCGGCGTGCGTGCCCGGGCCTGGCTTCTCTTTTGGGTTAGAGTCCCAGTCTCTCCTCCCGTAGTAATACAACCGAGCTGCTCCCGAGATGGACGCCGGCACGGCGATGTGCTGATCGGACTGTTGGTCGCAACCTTCGGGCAGGGTATATTGGCAGACCGTGCCCCTCGCCCCGAGGAGAGCACACCGTCCCGACCCTCACTCAAGGCGGTGCCCGCATGAAGTCCGGTCTGATTCGAGTTACCTTCTCACTGTTTGCCCTTCTGGGCATCCTCACTCCAGCAAACGCAGGCGCACCGGCCACGGCGAAGAAGCCGGTGCTCGATTCGTACCACGGAGTCAAGGTCCTCGAAGACTACCGCTGGCTGGAGACCTGGGACGATCCCGATGTGCGGACTTGGACGGACGAGCAGAATCTCCTCACCCGCTCACACCTCGATGCCATTCCGGAGCGTGCTTTGCTGAAGGATGAACTCTGGCGGCTGCTCGGTGCGCAGCAGGTGTCGTACTATGGGCTCCAATATGCGAGCGGCAAGCTGTACGCCATGAAATCACAGCCGCCGCATGAGCAGCCGTTCCTGGTGACACTGGACAACGAGAACGACCTGTCCGGCGAGCGCGTTCTAATCGATCTGAATACGCTCGATACGTCGCTCACCACGGCCATCGACTTCTTCGTGCCCTCGCACGATGGACAGCAGGTGGCGGTGTCGCTGTCGCGCCGCGGCAGTGAGTACGGCACGGTGTATGTGTACGATGCGCAATCCGGAACACGTTCCGAGGATGTCGTGCCTCGCGTGAACGGCCCCACGGCGGGCGGCAGCGTGGCCTGGACCGCCGACAACGACGGGTTCTACTACACACGCTATCCTCACGAGGGAGAGCGCGCCGAGGCGGATCTCAGCTTCTACCAGCAAGTGTACTTCCACAAGCTGGGCACGCATCATGAAGAAGATCGCTACTCCGTGGGCAAAGAGTTCCCGCGCATCGCCGAAATCGAGATGTTCACTCCGCCCGGCGGCCGATTCCTGGTGAGCGAAGTCTCCAATGGAGATGGCGGTGAGCATGCGCATTACCTGCTCGACCCGCCGTCGGGCTGGCAACAGGTCACAGAGTTCGCCGACAGCACTCGCAGAGCGAAGTTCGGGCCCGACGGGGCGATGTATCTGTTGTCGTACAAGGGCGCCCCGAACGGGAAGATTCTCCGTCTGGCTCCCGGGGAATCCGAGCTGGGCGCCGCCACCGTGGTGGTGTCGGAAAGCGACGTCGCCATCCAGGACTTCCTGCCCACGGCGACGAGACTGTACGTGGTGGATATCGTCGGGGGACCTTCGCGCGTTCGCGTGTTCGATGCCGACGGACGGATGTCGACTCCCTGGCAGGTGGAACCGGTCTCGTCGATCGGCGGGCTTCTGGCGCTCGAGGGCGACGACATTCTCTTCCGGTCCTCCAGCTACACAGAGCCTGGGGCATGGTATCGGTATAAAGCCGCCTCCCGCACGGTTGAGCGTTCTGCACTGGCCGATGCAACGCTCGCCGACTACAGCCAGGTGGAGGTGATCCGTGCCACGGCCACGTCTAAAGACGGCACGCAGATTCCCATGTCGATCCTGCGCAACAAGGGCATCGCGCTCGACGGCAGTCATCCGGCTCTTCTCACCGGCTATGGCGGGTACGGCTCCAGCCAGACACCCAACTTCTCCACGTCACGCTCCATCTGGCTGAACCAGGGGGGTGTGCTGGCCATCGCGAATCTGCGCGGCGGCGGAGAATTCGGGGAGACGTGGCATCGCCAGGGCAACCTCACGCACAAGCAAAATGTCTTCGATGATTTGATCGCCTGCGGCGAGTACCTGGTGAGCGCAGGCTACACGCGCCCCGAGCGGCTGGCCATCGAGGGCGGCAGCAACGGCGGATTGCTCATGGGTGCGGCACTCACGCAGCGCTCCGACCTGTTCCGGGCCGTGGTGTCGCATGTGGGCCTCTACGACATGTTGCGCGTGGAGCTGGATCCCAATGGCGAATTTAACACGACAGAGTTCGGCACGGTGAAGGACCCGGAGCAGTTCAAAGCGTTGTACGGCTACTCACCTTACCACCGCGTGAAGGACCAGACCGCCTACCCAGCCGTGCTTTTTCTCACCGGCGTGCACGATGGCCGCGTGAATCCAGCGCACTCGCGGAAGATGACCGCCCGGCTGCAGGCGGCGACATCGTCGGAGCGCCCGATTCTGTTGCGCACCAGCATGGACACCGGGCACGGGCGAGGCACGTCGCTCTCGCGCGTGGTGGACCGCCAGGCCGACGTGTATGTGTTTCTATTTAGCGAGCTTGGGATGTCGTACCGCACAACGGCGGTTACCGGAGCTATCGAGACCGGTCGCTAAGCGAGCGACCTACTCGTTGCGGCCCGGTCAGGTCACGCTGTGCGACCTGGCCTGTTCATGCAGTGTTTCAGGTGCGATATCTGCGCCGTTGGGCCAGGCGACAGTACCGCCGTCGATGAAGAATCGCGCAAAGTAGGCACGGTCTTTCAGCGGCTCAAATACCGGGCCAGACAGCCACGGCCCGAAATCGATAGTCCCCTTCACTCCATCGCTGAAGGTGAGGTAGATTCTGTATTCACCCCTGTATTCCGCGGACACCACCATGGGAAGTGAGTCCATTTGTGCCTCCTCAATCCAGGGGCGCGATGCTCTCAAGAGGCTCCCCTGCTCTGATTCGGTCCCAATTTGACTCTAGTTCCAGCCGACGCGCAACACTCCATTTCCTGATCAGTCGCAATGCATTGTGAGAGCCGATGCTTCCATTCAAGCAGTCTCCATTGAAACTGAACGTAGCCCTCTGCCCCTGGTATTCGGCGTGGAAATGAGGTGGACCATGCTCGCGATAATACATTCGAATCACAATGCCAAAGAAGATCGAGACGACCGGCATGACGATATTGGGTTGGCCTTTGAGTGGATGGATTTGTGGGAACCGCCACCCTTTGGGGTGACACAACGCCCGATCTCTACACTCTCGGCTTCCGTTAGAAGCAGCGGGCCCGCATGCTATCCGCGTCGAGGAACGAGGAAGCCGTTCCCGCGCTGGTGGATTACAAGATTCGTGCCAGTTGACTGAATCGTGTCTCCCTTCCGCCCGGAGACCGGTATAGCGGCACGCCGCACCAGCTGGCCGGTGACATTGGACCGGCTCCCCGGGACGCTCGGCACAATCGAGTTGCGCACGTCACGTCCGGGAGATAACTGCCGCAACCACTTGGCTGCGCCATGACCTTTGCGCGCCTTTGCGCATGATCCACGCGGATTCACCCCCGGACTTGACCCGGCACTGCCGCGGCTTGATCCTGTGCCGCATGCGCCGACTAGCCATCTGTATTTCGATCCCCCTGCTCACCTGGTCAGCCGCTTCGGCGCAGGACACCCATTACTGGAATCAACGCTACGGCACGCGCGCTGAGTTCCTGGCTGGTGCTGTAGTCGGCGCCCCATCGGGTCTGTCGGGCTCGTTCTACAATCCGGGCGGCTTGGCCCTGGAGACCAATCCCCAGCTGTTCACCACGGCACTGGCAGCCGAGTACAACAGTCTGGCCTTCAATCCCAACAAGCAACAGGACTCCTCAATCTCATGGTCCAGCTTCGGAGGCGCCCCCGCGCTCATCGCCGGGGCCTTTGCGCGCGACACCACGCGCGGCAGGATCTACAGTTATTCGTACCTGACCCGGCAGAAATTCGAGTTCGAACTCACCGGCCGCGGCATCGGCTCGCTTGAGGGAATCACGCCGGCGCCCGGGGATGAGCACCTCTCGGGTCAGATCAACTACCGCCAGAAGGCGGAAGAATCATGGGGCGGGGTCACGCTATCACGGCGACTGAAGGCGGGGTTCGGCTTCGGCGCCAGCGTGTATGGCGCCTACCGCAACCAGCGCACGCGCCGCGAGTTCACGGCCGCACTGGTGTCCGACAGCGGACAGGGCGGCTCCGCCATCAGTGTGGAGGACTACCAGTTCTGGACGGCGCGTGTGTTGGGCAAAGTGGGGTTCATGTGGGATCGTGGCTCCTGGACCGCAGGATTCACGGTGACCTCCCCCAGCCTGCACCTGCTCGGCGACGGTAGTTCGTACGTGCACCAGTCGCTCACCGGGATCGACATCGACAGCGACAGCACAGAGGATGCTCAGCTCCTTGCGGACTACCAGGAGGATCTCTCACCGCGTTACCAGTCGCCCGTGTCTGCGGCGCTCGGGTTCAGCTGGGTGGGGAAGCGCGCCAGCGCGTACTTCTCCACGGAGTGGTTCGGAGCGATCGATGCATACACGGTGATGGAAGGGGCAGAGGTGGCGTGGAAGGTTCCGGTCGACACGAGCCAGGCCAAGCTGGTGCATGAAGCGATTTCGGTGACCAACTGGGCCGTGGGGGGGAGCTACCGGCTCAGCACCAAGACGGCGCTGTACGCAGGCTTTGCCCTGGATCGTTCAGCCTACACCGGATCGCTGGTGCAGTCGGTCACGCTGTCGAACTGGAACATCTACCACGCGTCATTCGGCACCGAGTTCACCTTCAAGGCGCTCGAGTTCACGCTGGGCGGCACCTATTCGTTCGGAGAGAGTCCGGTGGAGTCGCAGGCCGACCTGGAAACCGCCCGCGCCGATCAGGGGCTGGAGTCCGACCTGTCCCTGGGCGAAGCCACCTACAAGCGCATCAAGGTGCTCGTGGGTTTCACCCTGCCGATCCGGTAGGAATCCGAAAGAGGGGCCAGCACACTTTTCCGCAGAAAAAGTGTGCTGGCCCCTTTTTCAGAGTGTGCAAACTGACGACTGGGGTCTGACCCCAGTCTACTCCCGCCACGTGCGGAGCTGATGCATGTAGTTGGCGCGGGAAAGCGCCTTCGGATCGGGCGTGGACATGATGTTCATGCTCCCCTGCATCTGCCGGAGCGAGTGGTACTCCTTCTCCTCCATCCAGCGCACCAGGTCCTGCATCACCACATCCATGTGCCCCACTCCGTGTTGCAGGAGAGCCGACACCATTTGAACCGCCCGAGCCCCGCACATGGTGGCCTTGATGGCGTCATCGGCCGTGTGCACGCCGCCCGCCACGGCAAGGGTGGTGCGCTGCAATGTGCCCGACAGAATGGCGAGCCAGCGCAGCCGCAGCAGAAGCTCGTCGGACGTGGACAGGTGCAGGCGCGACACCGGCTCCAGCTCTTCAATGTCGAGGTCGGCCTCGTAGAACCGGTTGAACAGCACGAGCCCGTCCAGGCCCGCAGCCTCCAGGCGGGAGGCGAAGTGCGCCAGCGACGTGTAGAACGGCGAGATCTTTGCCGCCACGGGTATCTTCAGCGCCCCCTTCACGTCACGCACCATCGTGACCCATTGCGACTCGATATCGGAAGCCGTCTCGTGCGGCAGGCTGGACACCACATACAGGTTCAGCTCCAGAGCGGAAGCTCCCGCCTCCTCCATGTACTTCGCGTACTTCAGCCAGCCTCCCGGCGTGTACCCGTTGAGCGAAGCGAACACTGGAATGTCAACGGAAGCGCGAATACGCCGGAGCAGTTCGAGGTAGGCGTCGGGCCCCACCGCAAACTCCTCCGGGAGGGCGAAGTAGGAAGCCGCTTCCCCATGTGAGTTGGAGAGCGATTCGGTGGCCTCCTGCGTGGCCAGAGACTCGGCATCGATCTCTTCCTCGAACAGGGACGGCAGCACCACGGCCGCCGCGCCCGCGTCTTCGAGTCGCAGTGCCCTTTCCACAGACTCGGCCAGAGGTCCCGCTCCTGCCATGAACGGATGCGGCAGGTTGATGCCCATGTAGGTGGTGGACAGATCCATAGGTGGTCTCCCGCGCTCAGGCCTCCTCGCGTTTACGAGGTGCCGTCTTTCTTTGGCAGCCTGAGGTTGGACATGTGTTCATAGATGGCCATGCGGCGCACGGCGGCGTGCTGAGCCCCTTTGGCGAATTGACGGAAGCCTTCGGGATTCACCTTTTCCACCATGCGGAACCGCTGCTCGTTTTTCATGTACTCCTGCACCGGCAACTTGCCACCTTCCGCATCCACGATCAAAGGTGGCTCCCCCTGCTCCACACGTCGGGGATCGTAGCGGTACAGGGGCCACACGCCGCTCTGCACGGCGCCCTTCTGCTGGCTCGCGCCGAAGGCCATGTCGTAGCCGTGCGCAATGCAATGGCTGTACGCGATGATAAGCGACGGGCCCGGATACGAGTCGGCCTCTTGAAATACCTTCACCGTATGCGTGTCCTTGGCGCCGAAGGCCACGGAGGCTACGTACACGTGCCCGTAGTTCATGGCCATGAGCCCGAGGTCCTTCTTATTAGTCTCCTTGCCACGAATGGCGAATTTCGCCGCCGCGCCCAAGGGCGTGGACTTGGAGGCCTGGCCGCCCGTGTTGGAATAGACCTCAGTGTCAAGCACGAGGATGTTGATGTCGTACTGCAACGACAGCACGTGGTCGAGACCTCCGTAGCCGATGTCGTAAGCCCAGCCGTCGCCGCCCACCCGCCACACGCTCTTGCGCACAAGGTAGTCGGCGCGCCTGTGCAGCCGCCGCGCATCCGGTGTATCCACGTGCGCGATACGCTGGCGCAACAGCTCCACACGCTCGCGCTGCTGCGCGATTCCGGCCTCGGTGTACGGGTCGGCCTCCAGCAACGCCTTCACCAGCTCGTCACCTACCACGCCGGACATATCCACCAGAATCCGCTTGGCCATGTCCTGGTGCGCGTGAATGGCGAGCCTGAATCCCAGACCGAATTCCGCATTGTCTTCAAACAGCGAATTCGCCCAGGCGGGCCCTCTGCCCTGTGCGTTGGTGCGATAGGGAGTGGTGGGCAGATTGCCACCGTAAATGGACGAACAGCCCGTGGCATTGGCGATGAGTGCCCGGTCGCCGTACAGTTGAGTCATCAGCTTCACGTACGGCGTCTCGCCGCACCCAGCGCAGGCGCCCGAGAACTCGAAGAGGGGCTCCATGAACTGGGTGGTCTTCACGTCGAGCTGATCGAAACGCGTGCGGTCGAATTCAGGCAGGTCCAGAAAGTACGCGAAGTTCTTCTTCTCGCGTTCCACGTGCTCCCCGTGCGGCTGCATGTTGATGGCTTTGTGCCGCGGGTTGGACTTGTCCTTCGCGGGGCACACTTCCACGCACAGATTGCAGCCAGTACAGTCCTCCGGCGCCACCTGGATCGTGTACTTCAGCCCCGGCAACTCGCGCGACTTGAAGTCATTGGCCTGGTAGCCCTCCGGCGCCCCGGTCAGATGCTCCGGTTCGAAAATCTTGGCGCGGATGGCCGCGTGCGGACACACGAACGCGCACTTGTTGCATTGGATGCACACGCTGGGATCCCAGATGGGAATCTCCAGGCCCACGTTGCGTTTCTCCCACTGGCTCGTGCTCATGGGCCAGCTGCCGTCCACCGGGAAGGCCGACACCGGCAATAGATCCCCCTTCCCTGCCAGCAGCACGGCCGACACGCGCTTCACGAATTCGGGCGCGTTCTCGGCCACGAGAGGCGGCCGCGAGAACTTGCTGGTCACCTGCGCCGGCACCTTCAGTTCGTGCAGGTGTTGCAGGGCGAGATCCACGGCTTCGTGATTTCGGCGCACCACTTCCGCGCCTTTCTTGGCGTAGGTTTTCTCGATGGCACCCTTGATCTTCGCGATGGCCTCCTCGCGCGGCAACACGCCCGAGAGCGCAAAGAAGCAGGTCTGCATAATGCTGTTGATGCGGCCGCCCATACCGGCCTGGGTGGCGACCTCGCCAGCGTCGATCACGTACACGCGCAATTTCTTCTCGACGATGGCCTCCTGGACTTCGCGCGGGAGGTGATCCCACACCTCGTCGGGACCGTGGGGCGAGTTGATGAGAAACGTGGCTCCCTGCGCCGCGATCTCCGTCACGTCCATCTTTTCGATGAAGCTCCACTGGTGGCAGGCCACAAACCCCGCGCGGCGGATGAGATACGTGGATCGGATCGGGCGCGGGCCGAATCGGAGATGCGAGATGGTCATCGCACCTGATTTCTTGGAGTCGTACACGAAGTACGCCTGTACGAAGAAATCCGTCTCTTCGCCGATGATCTTGATGGTGTTCTTGTTGGCGCCCACGGTGCCGTCGGAGCCCAGACCATAGAACACCGCGCGCACCACATCCTTGGGCTCGATGTCGAATTCAGAGTCGTACGACAATGAGAGGTGCGTAACGTCGTCCTGGATGCCCACGGTGAAGTGGCGCTTGGGCGAGGGAGCGGCGAGTTCGTCGTAGACGGCCTTCACCATGGCCGGCGTGAATTCCTTGCTCGACAACCCGTACCGACCGGCAATCACCCGCGGCATCTTCTGCCACTTCGAATCCCCGGAGGCGATCGCCTCGTGAAGCGTGGTGATCACGTCCTGGTAGAGTGGCTCGCCGGGCGCCCCCGGCTCCTTGGTGCGATCGAGGACGGCCAGACTCCGCGTGGAAGCAGGCAGCGCCGCCAGGAAGTCCGCCGCCGCAAACGGCCGGTACAACCGCACGACCAGCACGCCCACGGACTCACCTTGCTCGCGAAGGTAATCCACCGTCTCGCGCACGGTCTCGGAGCCCGAGCCCATGAGCACGATGACGCGCTCGGCGTTCGGGTCGCCGAAGTAATCGTACAGGTGGTACGTGCGGCCGCTGACCTTCGCGAACTCGGCCATCACCTCGGAGGTGATGCCGGGGCACGCGTCGTAGAATCCATTGATGGCTTCGCGGGCCTGGAAAAAGGCGTCCGGGTTCTGGGCGCTGCCGCGCAGCACGGGATGATCGGGCGAAAGCGCGCGCTGGCGATGGGCCAGCACGTGTTCCATCCCCACCAGGTCCGCCAGTACTTCGTCCTCGAGCAGTTCGATTTTGGAGACTTCGTGCGAGGTTCGGAACCCATCGAAGAAATGTAAAAACGGAATGCGGCTGCGCAGCGAAACCACCTGGGCAATGAGAGCCATGTCCTGGCACTCCTGCACGGAGGAGGATGCGAGCAAACCGAAGCCCACCTGCCGGCAGGCCATGACATCCGAATGGTCGCCGAAGATCGACAACGCGTGCGTCGCCAGGGTGCGGGCCGCCACGTGCATGCAGTACGGCGTGAGTTCGCCGGCGATTTTGTACATGTTGGGAATCATGAGCAGGAGGCCCTGCGAAGCCGTGAACGTGGTGGCCAGCGCACCTGCCTGCAATGCGCCATGACACGCTCCGGCGGCCCCTGCCTCCGACTGCATCTCCACGATGCGCGGCACCTGACCCCAGATATTGGTCTGCCCACGTGCGGCCCACTCGTCGCACAGCTCGCCCATGGTGGAGGACGGCGTGATGGGATAGATGGCGGCCACTTCGTTGATGCGGTAAGCGATTCGGGCCGCCGCTTCGTTGCCATCGAGTGTGGCCTTGCGAGCGTTACGCATGTTGAACTCCGTCCGAGTTGATGTGACAGCTGGTGCGGTGCCTGCGGATGCGCCGCGAGCCGGCGGCGTTCTGGGCCGCCCCGTCGTACCCTTCATCATACAGCCCCCTATGCCCGGCTCCCCTGCGGGGCCCACCCCGCGTAAGGATCTATAGTGGAGAAGATGGTGGTTTTTTATCCCCGTGGCAAGCCCACGGAACAAATGGAACAAATGGGGTCAGAGGCAAATTAAACGCAGAAGAAAAGGGGCCAGCACACTTTTCCCACCAGCGGTAGTCTTGCCAACCTCGGCTCGACAGGGAAAAGTGTGCTGGCCCCTTTTCCTACGGGCAGGACCAGGTGCCGCCGAACAGGGAGCAGACGTTGCAGGGGGGGGCGGCGCCCTTGAACACGTAGTTGACGAGAGCAATGACGTCGGACGCGTTGATGGTGCCGCTGCAATTGACATCGCCTGAGGCGCGGCACGGCTGCGGCGTCGTACCACCCTTAAACACGAAGCTCACCATTCGGATCAGGTCGGATGCCGTGATGTTTCCCGTGTTGTCGACGTCGCCGGCCACGACAATGGGACACGGACTGCAGGGCTGCCATTGCGCCTCCGACACCTGCACCACGCAGCCCACCGCGCTGGCTCCATTGAGATAGCCCGGGCGGTAGTACACGTCGCCCTGCGCACCCACCAGGAGCGCGAGTGCTCCCGAAAACGGCAACAGGCCGCCGCTGGGCGGCAGTGGGAACGCAGGCGGCACGACGTAGTAGTCCAGCCATGCCGTGCCCACGAGTGTGGCCGGCAACTCGGTGTAGAAGACGTGATCGCTCCGCCCGTCGCAGAACGCCACATGCAGTTCGGTGGAGCTGCTCGTCAACAGCCGGTCGCCCGGTTCGAACGGTCTGAACGCGCGGACATTGGATCCGGTGGGATGCGAGAGCTCGAAGAGCTTGATGGGCGTGGCCACGCCCATACGGTAGCCCGCCAGCCGCGAGCCCGCGGCCACGCCGAGCATGATGCCCGACAACTGGGGAATCGGCCCCAGATCATGAATGGGAGACGTTCCGCCGAGGTCGTACTGGCCGTGCAGCGTAATGCTCCCGCCGGAGCTGCGGCTGTATTCGATGACGACACCTGAATCGGTGCCCACAAACAGGCGAGGACGACCGTCGGTGAATCCGATCCCTGCGATTTCGGTCACGGCTGTTGGCTTGCCGGATATGGCGGCTGCCGGCGGAAGAGTCAGGCACCCCCACGAACCCGCCACCGGGGTGCCGCTGCTCTGCACTGCAATGGGCAACGTGGCCACCTGGAGCCCGGAGCCCACCACCACGGAGTATCCGGGAAGGAAGTGACGCGAGTAGATGGATTCGACGGGTTTGGAAGGGTAGCAGGGGCCCGAGGGGAGATTGACCCTTAGTGCCGAGCCTTTGATGGCACCGTTGGACGGATTGACTGTGACGGCCCGGAGGAATGGATTGGCCGAATCGATCATGCCAACCATGACCACGGTCTCCCCGACGACCGAAGTTACCTGGTTCTGCTGGTTGGTGAGGCTCTCGTAGCGTGCAATCGTGACGTGCGTGGTGCCCGCTTCGGCCGACGCCGGCAGCATGGCCCCCAGAGAGACCAGCACAACGGTCTCCCACACGCGTCCGCATCGACCTAGTCTTGGTCTTGATCTTCTATTATTCAGATGCACTTCTAACGAGGACACTACGAGGTGACTAAGTACCAACGGGAGGAAATCGAATGTCCTATCTGGAAGGTGGAAATGCAATACCTAAATCCGAATAGACGTGGTTTCCCCTCATTTGCGGCCCCAATCTGGCGCTCGAGGGCACCCCACTCGTCAACCTGTTGTACACAAACAGCTTATGATTCCATCCCTGGCCGGTGGATCTGGGCCTGACAGGTGATACGCCCAGAATCCACCCGGTGGGGTCAAACAATCTCGGGGTGACCACGAAACCTGGGACCGTCATCTTCGTACCACACGGCGTGTTGGTACACGCTACAGGATCCACCCCCAGGCGCTCTCCGACACACCCGCATCGCGACAAACGCATGATCCCCCTAAATTCGACCCCGGTCGGCCGCGGTTCTTACTGTCCCCCGGAGTCACACATCAAATGAGGAGCGGTATGAATCGATTCACAACGCGCGCGCTGCCTGTGGCAGTGCTCACCCTGGCCGTCCTGGCCCTGCCCCTGTCGGTGAACGCCGAGTCCAACGAGCGCGGCATCGACGTGAGCAACATCGACGAGTCCGTCACGCCGTGCCAGGATTTCGACCAGTACGCCAACGGCACCTGGATGAAGAACAACCCGATCCCCGAAGAGCACACGAGCTGGGGCACGTGGCAGGAGGTGCGCGAACGCAACCTCAACCTCGTGAAGAGCATTCTCGAGGAAGCCTCCACCAAGACCCACGAGAAAGGCAGCGTGGGCTACAAGGTGGCGCTCTACTACCGCACCGCCATGGATTCCGCCCGCGCTGAAGCGCAGGGCGCCAAACCCCTGGCCGCCGATCTCAAGCAGATCGCCTCGCTCAAAGGACCCCAGGACGTGAGCGGATACATCGCACAGTCGCACAGCCGGAGCCTGTACATGGCGTTCTCCATGGGCGTCGAGCAGGACCTGGTGCAGAGCGACCGCTACATCGTGTACACCAGTCAGGGTGGCCTCGGGCTGCCCGAGCGTGACTACTATCTCAAGGAAGACGAAGCCTCCAAAGAGATTCGCGACCAGTACCTCGAGCACATGACGAAGATGTTCAAGCTCGCGGGCTTCGACGACGCTGCCGGGCAGGCGCAGTTGGTGATGGCCTTTGAAACCCGCCTGGCCAAGGCGTCGCTCGACCAGGTGACGATGCGCAATCCCGAGGTGTACTACAACATCAAGACCGTGGCGGAAGCTGACGCGACCACGCCGAACCTCGCCTGGAAGGACTATTTCAGTACCGTAGGGTTGGGCACCCTCGAGTCGTTCTCCTTCGCTCAGCCCGGGTTCTTCGCCGAGCTCAACACGATGATCCAGGAAACTCCGATCACCGACTGGCAGGCGTATTTCCGCTGGCACGTCATCGCCCAGTCGGCGCCCTACCTTTCCTCAGACTTCGTGAACGAAGACTTCCGGTTTAACCGCCAGGTGCTGGCGGGCGCCGAGGAGATTCAGCCGCGTTGGAAGCGTGTACAGTCTGCCATGGACTGGAAAGTCGGCGAGGCCGTGGGACAGATCTACGTGGCCAAGGCGTTCCCGCCCGAAGCCAAGGCGCGCGCCATGAAGATGATCAACGATCTGCGCGCGGCCCTGAAAACGCGCATCGAAGGCCTCGAATGGATGAGCCCCGAAACCAAGACCAAAGCCCTGGCGAAGCTCGCTACGTTCACGCCCAAGATCGGCTACCCCGACGTGTGGCGTGACTACACCGCCTGGACGGCGGGCGACGAGTCGTACCTCGCCAACGCACGCCTGGCCGATCAGTTCGAATTCAAGCGCAACCTGGCCAAGCTCGGCAAGCCGGTGGATCGCACGGAGTGGGGCATGGCGCCGCAGATTGTGAACGCCTACTACAATCCGCTCCTCAACGAAATCGTGTTCCCCGCCGGAATCCTTCAGCCTCCGTTCTTCGACCCCGCGATCGACGACGCCGTGAATTACGGCGCCATGGGGGCCGTGATCGGACACGAGCTGTTGCACGGATTCGACGACCAGGGCCGCAAGTTCGACGCCGAAGGCAACATGGCGAACTGGTGGACCGACGAGGACGCGGAGAAGTTCACCGCCCGCGCACAGCGCCTGATCGATCAGTTCAACAGCTACGTGATCGACGAAGGGGTGCACGTGAACGGCGAGCTCACGCTCGGCGAAAACATCGCCGACCTGGGCGGCCTCACCATGTCGTACCACGCGTTGCAGCTGGCCCTGGGCGATTCCGGACGCGAGCGCGTGGACGGATTCACCCCCGAGCAGAGGTTCTTCCTCTCGTGGGCGCAGGTGTGGCGTCGCAATGTGCGCGACGAGGCGCTGAAACTGCAGGTCAACACCGACTCGCACGCGCCGGCGCGCTTCCGCATCAACGGGCCGCTGGTGAGCATGCCGGAGTTCCACCAGGCGTTCGGCTGCGAGGAATCCAGCCCCATGGTGAGCCCCGCCAGCACGCGCGTCACGATCTGGTAGCAAGAAAAGGGGCCAGCACACTTTTCCAGGCTAAAAGGCCCGCTTCGGCGGGCCTTTTTCTTTGGCAGACAGTGCACGCTACTCGCGCCGGAATTCAGCATGCGGCCGCGTGGTCACTTCACATCGATCAGCACTGCACCCAGCGGATTGAGTACCACTTTGCGTGGCTCTTCCGGCAGTCCATTCATCTCGAACGAACCGTATGCGCCCATCACGGTGAACCGCTTGCGAATGGCAGCGGCCGCGGGAAACTGCACTTCGATGGGCACCTCGAGGCGAAACGAGTCATTGACTCCCCTGGTCGAGATCTCGCCGCGGAGCTTCCAGGTGCCGTCGCCCGCCGGAGCCTTTTCGGAGCTCAGTCTGCACTCCGGTAGCTCTTCCCCATACAGCCACTGAGTGAAGAACCACTGGAGGCTCTGCCCGGCGTAGCGCTCCGACATAGCCTGGAAGTCTGCCGTGGTGGCATCTCGGCCGTGATATGTCCTGTAGAATTCGTTCAGGAGTTGGAAGAAGCGACGGTCGTCGAGCGTATTCATGTCGGTGAGCAAGAGCCTGAGCATGTGCAGGACGTAGGCGCCCTTCTTGTACACCACTAGGTCGAAGTCACCTTCCGTTCGGCTGCTGGAGGCTCGGTACCCCAGGGCAATGGCACCCGAACGCTCGCCACGTCCAAAGGCGTACGATCGCACGGAGAAGATGCTTTCGCGATACCCCGCCAGGGCCCTGAGGAATTCAGCGGTTCCTCGCGTTCGTTCCAGATAGAGAAGCGCGCTGTACTCGGCAAAGGCTTCCGACAGCCACTGGTCGCGGTAACTGTCGTAACCCACCTCCACACCCCACCACTGGTGAGCCACTTCGTGTGCGCGAAACACCTTCTGCTCACCGCGCGTATCCTCCTGTACCCAGGTGGGCAGACCCATGTGGATGAGGCCAGGAAAAGCTTCGCCGTGAAACGCCACGATTTCGCTCACGCGCAGATGATCCCGCGAATAGGCCCCGAAGTATTCGGAGAACAGGCTCAGCGCCGAGGACACATCCGTGGCGATGTCCTTTTCCTGGTGGCCGCCCGTGGACCAGGCGCCCAGAGACGGGTCGCGGTGCAGCTCGGGCGTGAACAGGAGTTCCACGGTCACGCCCGAAGAGTCGGTGTGGGCGAACCGTCGCGTGGGCCCGATGCAGAAGGACACGTTGCGGGACGGGCTGGAGAGGTTCCATTGTGTGTGGCGCACGTCGCCGCTCCGTTCGTCCTCCACGAGATCGCCTGTGGCCACAAATTCGTATGTCGCGGGCGTGGCGAACTTCAGGTCGAATGTGGCACGGCTCCGTTCCACCGACGACGGGTACCACTGCGCGCTGGCGGTGACATAGAAGTATCCTCGAGCTTCGCGGCTCACTTCGCCGGCGTAGTCGAAGACCAGGGTCACCGTGTCGTGTGCCCGAAGCGGCTCTTCCCACTGGAGATACAGCGGAACCGGATTGCCCTTCTTTTCTCCGTGGCCGTGAAAGTCCACGGGGGTCGAGTCGGCCATGCGCACCGAGGTCACCTGCAGGTCGGGATGGAGCGTGAGGATGTCGAACCGCCCTCCACGCGCGGAGACTTCGAAACTTGCCACAGCGCGTGCCGAGAAGGCCCCCTGCATGCTGATGCGGGTATCGATGTCGTAGTGCAGTGCCTCGAGTAGCGCCTTGTTCTTGCCGTTAATGCCCAGATGATTGGCGGTCACTCCCTCGGGAAAGGCGCTCACCACTTCCATGAACGACTCGCCCGGCAAATCGTGATGATTCCGGAGCACTACTTCGTCGCGATCGAAGGGATCGAACAGGTAGAACAGGCGCGGCTTCGACTTCGGCTTGATGTTGAACACGTAACACGGGGTGGCGGCCGGCTCTGACAACGCTCGAATCAACATGACGCCCAGATAATCGTCGCCGCTCTCGAAGAGCTGACTCAGACGTGTGCGGGCGGAGGTGTCGTGCTTCTTCTTGAAGGGGTTGCTGGCCGGCGGCAGTGGCGCAAGCAGCGAGTCGTAGAAGTTGCCCGAGAACACGAGTAGCGCTTCCTCGACGTCACGGGTCAGGGTGTCGGAGTCGAAGAACCGGTGGAGCTGCGCCTGCTCCACGTCCACGGGGGCCGTGAACTGCAAGGTGCCTTCCCCCAGAAAGTAGGCCGCGCACACGTACGAGGACTCCCCGAAGTGCAGAGCCCGCATCGGGGCCAGCCGGCCCTTCTCAAGATGCAGATTCAGGCCGGGGAGCTGGATGTCGAGGGCCGACACGTCACGTGTGGAGTCACGCTCGAGTCGCAGTTCCTGGATGCGTTCGATGGACTCTTCGAGTGTGAGAGCGTGACCCAGGGACGTCCTCGCGGCCACGAGCAGGAGACCGCAGAAGAAAGGGGCCAGCACACTTTTCCTGGCTCCACTTGAAATCAAGTTTGACCCCAGTCCTCGGAAAAGTGTGCTGGCCCCTTCTTCCGCTTTTTCCGGCTACTCGAACTTGAGTCCCTGCGCGAGCGGGAGATCCTTCGACCAGTTGATGGTGTTGGTCTGGCGACGCATGTAGGCTTTCCAGCAATCCGAACCGGCCTCGCGCCCGCCACCCGTCTCCTTCTCGCCGCCGAAGGCACCGCCGATTTCCGCTCCGGAGGTGCCGATGTTGACGTTGGCGATACCGCAGTCGGAGCCACGATGCGACAGGAAGGTTTCCGAGCGCTGAACGTTGTTGGTGAAGATGGCCGAGGAGAGCCCCTGTGGCACTTCATTCTGCCACTCGATCGCGTCGTCGAAATTGTCGTACTCGATGAGGTAGAGGATGGGGGCGAACGTTTCGTCGTGCACGATCTGCCAGTCGTGCTCTGCCTTCACCAGCGTGGGTTCCACGAAGTACCCGGGGCGCTCGAGTTTCTTGCCGCCGTACAGTATTTTCCCGCCTGAGGCGCGCACCTGGTCGAGGGCGGACATCATGTCGTCCACGGCGCCCTGAGTCACCAGCGGGCCCATGAGCGTGTGTTCGGCGAGCGGATCGCCAATGCGAACCTGCTTATACGACTGGATCAGCTTCTCCGTAAACGTTTTGGCCAAACTCTTGTGCAGGAATACGCGTCGCGTGCTGGTGCACCTCTGACCTGCGGTGCCCACGGCTCCAAAGAGCACGGCCCGCAAGGCCAGATCGAGGTCGGCGGTTTCATCCACGATGATGGCGTTGTTGCCGCCCAGCTCGAGGATCGTGCGCCCGAGTCGTTCGCCCACCACGCGGCCGATGCGATATCCCATGCCACAGGAACCGGTGGCCGACACCAGGGGGATCCTGCGGTCGTTCACCAGCTTCTCGCCGATCACGGAGCCGCGGCCGATCACGAGGTTGAAAATTCCCGACACCTTGTGCGCGCTCATCACGTCGTTGCAGATGTTCTGCACGGCGATGGCGCACAGCGGCGTCTCCGACGACGGCTTCCAGAGCGTGACATCGCCGCACACCGCCGCCAGGGCCGCATTCCACGACCACACCGCCACAGGGAAATTGAACGCGGAGATCACGCCCACCACACCCAGGGGATGCCATTGCTCGTACATGCGGTGCTCGGGGCGTTCGGAGTGCATGGTGAGACCGTAGAGTTGCCTGGACAATCCCAGGGAGAAGTCGCAGATGTCGATCATCTCCTGTACTTCGCCCCAGCCCTCCTGGGAGATCTTGCCCATTTCGAGCGTGACGAGCTGTCCCAGGTCGTGTTTACGTGCGCGCAGCGCCTCACCCAGGTCGCGCACGAACAGCCCGCGGCGCGGCGCCGGCACCATGCGCCACTCCTTGAACGACTCCATGGCCACGCGCATCACATCTTCGTAGTCGCTTTCGCGCGCCTGCGCCACACTTGCCAGTACCTCGCCCGTGGCGGGATTGATGGACTCGAGAAGATCGCGTCCTTCGGTGGCTGACCAGCCGTCGGCGCCCCAGCAGGCGCCGGAATTCACCTCGGCGATGCCCAGTCGCTGGAGAAGGTCGGAGTGGGTATTCTTCTTATCTATAGTAACCTGTGGCATAGTTCGCTCCTTATCCCACCCAGAGTACGGAACTCGGGAGGCTCAGTCAACGCCGCCCTGAATCACTCGCCGCGTTCGATCTGGTAGATCACGTCCGCGGTTTCACGCGTCCCGGTTTCGGCTTCCAGCGAGATGTGCGTGGACAGGATGTAGCGCACACGCAGTGTATGCAGAGTCTCAAACAGCCCCTGACCGTACCCCACAAACAATTGCGGGGAAATGTACTTTCCGGCCACCAGGGCGGCGTCGTTTCCGGTGTACCCAGGGTCGATGCGCGCCTCATCCAGCCCGATCTGCATGGCCGCAGTGGACGCCAGGAGGTTCCCGCCCACCAGGGCGGCCGCCTGCGACGCCTTCATGCGCTCCGTGTCGGAGCCCTCGCTTGAAGAACGGCCGAAGAGAATGTACGACGTGATGTCGTTTTCAGGCTTCATCGGATCCGAGTATAGATCCACCTGCGGATCGGGGAGCCGACCCGAGACCTTGAATCCCGCCCTGGTGTGGTCGCTGGCGCGGCGGAAGGCAAGGACCTCGATGGCCGGGTGCATCAGGGATCCGGAAAATACGAGCCGGCCGGGATCGATCTGGAGGTCCTGTCCCATGCCGCGATATCGCCCGTCTCGAAGCACTACCTCGCCCCGCGCCTCGGCAGGGGCTCCAGGTGACTGGCGAATGTCGAGCGAGCCTGAAAGAAACGCCGTCACGTCAAATCCCTTGAAGAATACGTCGTCGCCCAGGGCCAGGGTGAAGCGCGACCAGAAAGGCAAACCCGGACCCTTTTGGGTGAGTGTGTCACCCACGATGACTTCATCTTCCGAAACGGCCACGGCCTGCTCGGGCAGACGGGCGATCTCGATGTGCGCCTTCGGCACGTCGATGCGGCCCGACAGATCAAGCGAATCGCCGAACATGGCCAGTTCAAGATCGGGGGTGAGCCACACGCGCGCCTGGCGCGTGTCGGAGGCGAGAAAGTTCTTCCCCTGCACGCGCAGGCGGCTGGGCGATTCGCGCGACGGCAGACGGCTGATATCGCCGGACAGTTCGAGTGCGCCCCCGCCTGACAGTGCGCTTCCAGTCACAATGGTGCGCCCGCCGGCGGCGTTCATGTTCAGTTTCACCTGCGTGAGCTGAATTCCCAGGTCCGGGAGAAACGCCTCTGCCGCCAGTTCCAGACTTCCCTCGACGTCGAGTTCACCTAATGTGCCCGTGAGCGTGGCACCCACTTGAAAACTGCCGCTCAACCCCGAGACGCCAGCGACAAATGGCTGCAGGGGCGCCAGGTCGAACTGAGCTGCCATGGTGCCGTGCAGAGGCACAGTCAGTGGATCTTCGCCGAGCGCGAAGCTCGATTCTGAACGCACATCCAGCTCGAGCGTGCCGACGTCACGACCGTCCATGCTGAGGGCTGAGTGCGCCAGAGCCACCAGCCCCGCACTGTCGGCCCGAAGCGAAAACAATGACGCCGACCAGTTCAACAGAAGACTGTCGGTTCCCGTCCATACGATCATTCGACCCGGGGGCAATTCGATCGTGCACTCTCCCACGAGTCTCCCCCCCTCGACAGAGGCGGCTACCACTTTCACGGAGGCCTCTCCGTCGAGATTTGTTCCCGATGGCAAGATCGCATCGAGCCAGGCGAGGGAGAGCGGCCGTACGTCCAGCGTGCCCGACCACTCCAGTGTGCGCCAATCGAACAAATCTTCGCGGAGTCGGGACAGGACCGCAGGCGTACCGGGAAGGCGCCCGGTCACTTCGAACGGCGTGTGCAGGCCGCGCTGCGTGAACCCGCCGCCCACCTCAAGGATTCCACCTTCCGGCGTCCAATTCAAAGTGATCTCCATCAGGTCTGAGGCGATCGTGTCGGTCGGCAGGGCCTGCAGGGTCAGCCGCCCGGGTGCGAGTGCCACCTGCGCCATGACGGTGAGCTCCTGCCCCTCGGAAGAGTTTACGCGCACCTCTCCGCTCAATCTCGAGTCGAGCACGAACCCGTCGGAGGCAAAGTTGCAGAGCCAATCGGTGGCCAGAGAATCGAGGCGGGCCGAAAGCTGCCACGCCTCCAGGGAGCCCGCCTCAACGTCGAGGCAGAGTCGGCCTCGCGCGCCCTCCAGGCACAACGAGGACACCGCAAGCGTATCACGCCCCGCCAGCATAGCGGCCGGCTGCACGAGAATCCACGAGCCCAGCGAATCCTCGCTGAACTCCAGCGCCTCCAGTTGCCCGTTCCACAGAGAGTCGTACCCTCCGTTCAGCCTTAACGTGCCGGCCCTGACAGGTCCAGCGGCACGCACGTTCATGATGTGAGAGCCCTGCGTACCTTCAGCCTCAATCGCAATCGTGTCGAGAGCCTCACCCCACAGCACGGCCTTGTGTGCAGTGATGCCAAGCCGCGAGGGGAGCCTTCCGCCTCCTTCGAAGTCGCACTCGGCCGCCACGGTCTCGGCACTGTGCTCGTCGAATCGCAACCGACCACCCACAAGGCTGGCCTGAACGGTCAGGTCTCCTTTTGGCCCGTGAGCCTCGCCCTGCGTCCGGAGGTTGCCGCCCAGGCGATCGCTCCACAACGACAGGTCGGGGACATTTGCTTCCCACGACAGTCGCACTGTGTCCGCCACGACGCCCTGCGCCCTCGCGACCAGGCCGCCCCACTCGATGAACGTGGAATCAATGCGGATCGTATCGTCGTGCATCCACAGAGATGCCCGGCCAGTTACGGGAAGGCCCGCCATCGTTCCTGTTAGGGTGTCCACCGCAAGCGCCACGCTGGCCGCCCCGTCGGTGGTGCTGCCCTCACTGCTCGCCACTAGATGCAGAAGGCCTGTGAGCCTGCCGGAGTGCGGGAACCAGTCTGCAGGATTCAAGTCACTGACCCGCGCCACAACGCTCCATGAAACCGTGGGACGCCAACCGACTTTGCCGCTGATGACCATGCGCGTCGAGTCGCGCGACAGCACCAGCTCGTCGAAGTCGATGTGCTCCAGACTCCCTCGTCCTGCCACGAGCAGGTGGAGGCCACCCGTCGTGTCATACTCGGCAAGAGCTCGAAGCAGCACGCTGAAGCTGTCGAGATGGCCACCGGAAGCAAGTTCGGCGTCGTACAGTCGAATCCCCTGCGGTCCCTCGAACACAGCACCCGACACGGACAACTGCTCCCACGTCACCCGCCAGCCCGGACCCTCAACGGCTGTCGCTTCTGGCGGTTCCTCCTGTGCGGCGGTGGATGCGGTGTCCCACCGCACGAGGGCGCCCGTCACACGCACACTGTCGAATTGCACGCAGTGGTCGAGGAGGCTCCACGGCCGCCAGTACACCTGTGCTCGCTCCACGCGTATGCGAAGGGGGCCCACGGCATAGTCCACGCCGATCACTTCAAAGGGACCCGCCACCGTCCCGGCGAACGACTGAACCGTCAACCCTTCGGGCAGTCGGCTGCTCACCCTCTCCAGGAGCCAGCCCGATCCGGTGTCGGAGTACACCAGAAACAGACCCACGGCCACGGCGGCGAAAAGCACACCGAAGAGCATGCCCACCGAAATCCACAGGCGGCGAACGGCTTTTCCGCTCACAGGTCGGGCCCCATGCTGAAATGAAACCGGTAGGGCTCCCCCGGCTGGCTCAACGGCCAGGCGAAGTCCAGGCGAAGCATGCCCACCGGCGAGGACCAGCGCACCCCCGCCCCGGCACCGGTCTCGAAATGGAATGAGTTGAAGGACCGAGCCGCGTTGCCGGCGTCGGCGAACACGGCCAGGCCCCAGCGGCCCAACGCGTGGATGAACAGAAAGTCCATCTCGACGGAACTGGTAATAAGCGCCTGCCCGCCCACCTGGGCGCCATATACATCCACGGGGCCCAGCGTTTCGTAATCGAATCCGCGCACACTCTGCGACCCGCCGGCCACCTGCCGCGCGGAGGGAGGCAACTCCTCGAAGTCGGGGGAGCCCGTATAGTTGATTTGTCCGCGTGACAGGAGGCGCAGGTCGGGTAGCAACGTGATGATCCCCCGCGCCTCCGATGTGGCCTCGATGAAGGAAGCCGACGACAGCACCGCGTCATGGCTCCCTCGGAGCCCCAGTTGCAGGCGTGCCCCGCGTCGCGGTTGCCGCACGTCGTCGGCGCGTAGAAACATCCATTCGGTCTTGAGCACGAGGAGAGACGATGTGTCGGTGGTCACCGAAATCTCGAACCGGTCGATTTCGTACGACAACGCCAGGGCCGCTCGCCAGACGCCCACCATTCGGCTGGGCGATACGGAGAACCGCAGTGCGCGTGTAGTGCTCCAGTCGGGGCTGAAATCGCCGGCGCCGAACCCGAATGTCCACAGCACCTTCTTTGGAAAGAGGGGCGGCACCCTGTAGTCAGCTGAGAACGATCGTTCAAGTTCGGACGCCTCCAGCCGGATGGATCCATTGTGCCCGCGGCGATTGAGCCGCCGGAATCCGACTTCGGCGCGACCGCGAACGCCTGTGTCGGTGCCATACCCCAGGCCGAACTCGTATCGCTGTGTCTTGCGCGGCTGAAGGTCCACCTCCACGGGAATCTTCAGGCCGTCGGCCTCTTCGCGCTTTAATTCCACCTGCGCCTGGCTGAAGTACGGAGCCTCGCCCAAGTTGCTCTGCAGTTTCCGCAGGCCGGCCAGGTCAAGCGAGTCCCCTTCCTCAAACGGCACGGAGCCCAGGAGAAGCCGCGGGTCCACCTCGTCCTGAAGCAGTCTTACGGGTCCGTAGAGATATCGGGGTCCGGTCTGGAGGATCAGCACCACCTCGCAGGTGTGTGTCTCGAGGTCGATCCGCATCACGCTCGAATCGAAGCGGGCGTCGAGATAACCCCGCGCCGCTGCGGCCAGAGCGATCGCCTTCTTGCCGGTTTCGTAATGATCGTGACGAAGTGTGTCGCCGGTTTGCAGTGGAAATGCATCGACGGCGCGAAGGAGGATGGAATCTCCCTGTCCCGGTCCCTCCAGGGCCACGTGTGCACGCGTGACAAGAAGCGGTTCCCCGGCGTCCACGCGATACCTGGCGCTCCATTTGTCATCCGAACCGGTCAGGTCGCCCTCCACTTGCGCCCAATAGAATCCCATGGGCCTGAGGCAGGCACGAATCTGGTCGGGTGCGCGCCGGTGCAGACTCTGGATCGTACCTGAAGACGCCTCGTCGCCGGCTGCGGCGATTTCGACGGAGGCCTTGATCTGGCGCTCCAGATCCTTGGACACCCCAACGAAATCCACGCTCACTTTGGCGCCCGCCGGGCCGGGACACAACAGGAGCAGTGCGATACAGGCAAGACATCGACCCATGTGCAACACATGGTACTAGGATTTGCCCGCTCGGAAAAGGGAGCTAAATTGTGACTCAACAGATCAGGAGCACTCTCATGAGAAAGCTTGCCGCCGCCTGCGTGTGGATTCTTGCCGTTGCACTTCTGTTGCACGCCTGCGCACAGGAGGAGACCGAGCAGACGGTCGCGCCTCCGGCGTTCTCCCTGCCCGACGATCCCGACGATGCCGACGGCTATTCGCCGATCAAGCGGTTCGAACCGATGCAGGTGCCCGCCGATAACCCCGTGACGCTCGCCAAGGCCGAGCTGGGTCGCCAGCTCTACTACGATCACAGGCTTTCCGGCGACGGCAGCCGCTCCTGCTATCACTGCCACGTGGTGGAGCACGGTCTCACCGACGGCCTGGCCACGGCTCTGGGGGCCCACGGCAAGCCGCTCACGCGCAGCTCACCCACCATGTGGAACGTTGGCTACCTGGCCGAGTGGTACTGGGACGGGCGTGCCACGACGCTCGAGGCCCAGGCCAAGGCCGCGTGGACCGGCGCCAACATGGGAGCGACCCAGGCCGACAGCGTGGTGGCCCTGATCAATTCGCTCCCGGGATACAGCTCACAGTTTCAAGCGGTCTTCGGCGAACCGGCCACACAGGACAACATACCCAAGGCCCTGGCCACGTTCATGCGCACGATCATCAGCGATGACACCCCGTGGGACCGTTGGCAGAAGGGCGATTCAGGCGCCGTGTCCGGCGGCGTGAAGCGTGGCTTCGACGTGTTCAAGAAAGCCAACTGCGACGGCTGTCACTCGGGTGTGCTGTTCACGGATCAGCAATTCCACAATCTCGGCATCGGGATGGATCAGGAGAACTACGATGTGGGGCGCTACAAGGTGTCCGGCGACGAGCAGAACAAGGGCGCGTTCAAGACGCCCACGCTGCGCGACATCGCGCGATCCGCGCCGTACTTTCACGACGGCTCGGTCCCCACTCTGATCGAAGCCGTGAAACTCGTGGCGGGTGGCGGGCTGGCCAATCCGCATCTCGATGGTCTGATCGAGCCTCAGACTCTCACCGACCAGGAGCTGGCCGACCTTCTGGAGTTCTTCGGGAGCCTCTCGCAACCATCGACGTACGACCAGATCCCCGACCTGCCGAAGTAGGCCGACGCACTTAAATGGGGTCAGAGGCAAATTAAGCTCTGCTTAATTTGCCTCTGACCCCATTTTCCAACGGAGGAGTCCCATGAGCCATCCCACGCGTGCCGACGCGGAATTCCCCATCCACGACGTTCTGGCCTCGAGGTACTCTCCGTTCGTATTCGAAGATCGAAACATTCCTCCGGCCGATCTCCGGTCGATTTTCGAAGCCGCCCGCTGGGCGCCGTCGTCATTCAATGAGCAGCCGTGGCGCTACGTGGTGGCCCCGAAAAGCTCTCCGGAGGAATTTGCCCTTCTTTTGTCGTGCCTGACGGAGTCGAACCAGAAGTGGGCGAAGTCCGCTGCCGTCCTTGGACTGGCCTGCACGCGTATTGTCTATTCCCTCAACGGCAAGCCCAACCGGGTGGCCCTGCACGACCTGGGCCTGGCCACGGCCTCCCTGATTTTCGAAGCCATGTCGCGCGGCGTGTACGTGCATCCGATGGGTGGAATCCTTCCCGATCGCGCACGCGAACTCTACGGTGTCCCGCCGGAATTCGACGTGATCACCGGGCTGGCGCTCGGATACCAGGTGCCCGGCGAGCGCGTTCCAGCAGAGTGGCAGCAAAAGGAACTGGCTGGCCGCAGTCGCCGTCCGCAGGCGGAAACTGTGTTCGCAGGAACCTGGGGTGTGTACGGTTTGACCGAGCCTGCCTGACGGCCGCCGCAGCCTTCTCCGGGTCGCGGCAGCCGGGTTCATGACAGATATAAGTTCCGCGCCCCGCCAGTCGTCCGGTGGGGTCGCGTTCGACCGTCCCGCCCGGCGTGCGGACCAGC
>DAIOGN010000005.1:0-209 GCA_036745245.1 Candidatus Zixiibacteriota bacterium | reverse complement strand
GCTTGTGGTCCGTTCCCAATGACTCCGAGAGTGTCGCCACGGCCGCTCCCAGAAGCGTGCGTGCCTCATCACGTTTGCCTAAACGACGACAGCACTCCCCCAGCACACTCTTGGTTTCGGCCGTTTGATAGTGATCGTCCCCCAGCGCCGTTTGGCGCAGCTCCAGCGCAGATCGCAGATACTGTTCCGCTTCTCCCGGCCGCTCCTCT
>DAIOGN010000004.1:48481-48948 GCA_036745245.1 Candidatus Zixiibacteriota bacterium | reverse complement strand
GTATTGGCAGAAATCGGACCGTAGGTGGACGATGAACTCGACCAGGCGGCGTCCAGCCTGTCTGAAATCCTCGGCGTCTGATTCTCACCGACTTCCCGCTTGGACGGATTGCCGTTCAACTGTTCATCCAACGCCAACAGGCGCTGCCTCAGCGCGTTCAACTCACCCTCCAGCGAGCCCGGCGCCGACTCCGTGCGGCTCAGAACTTTTTGAAGCAGCGTCACGCGTTCCAGCGCCTTCGCCAGCACCTTGCTGACAGCCGTGGTGGATCCGTTGAACACCTCCACTTCCCGCCAGAACGCGGCGGCCACCTGCGGATCCGCGCTCGGCAGCGATCCCTCGCGCAGGCGCTCCACAGTGAAAGTCTGCGCGGATGACAAATCGGTCACCACGCCATCCTCCTGTTTCGAGAGCGTGACCGAGTACGTTCCGGGCGCCACCATGGAACCGATGTGCCCGCCAACCTC
>DAIOGN010000004.1:0-48471 GCA_036745245.1 Candidatus Zixiibacteriota bacterium | reverse complement strand
TGAGTGGCAATGGCGTCTTCCGCTGGGAAGCGCAGATCCCACGTCACGCGCTGAAAGCCCTTAGAGTTGGTTCCTTCGAGACGTCGCACCACCGTGCCCTGGGCGTCGCGAACCGTTAGCCACATCTGCGGCGCATCCTGCCTTCGCTCCGTCTCCAGGCTGTCCCAGCCCGGAAAAGACAGGGGCTGTTTGGCTTCGCGCAGATCTTTCTCCTTCTCCTTGCGCATGTCCTTTCGGGTCTTGAGCGCTTCCTTGAGATAGTACGTAAAGACGGCGCCAAAGGGCGGGTTCGGGGCCGCATAATCATCGGCGCCCTGGGCTTCGTCCATGTCGCGCTGGATGTACCACCAGGCTTTGCGTGGCGCAAACAGTGTGGCAGCAGAAGCCAGCTGCGCGTCGGACACGTCGCGGAGCACGCTGTAATCATCGAGCACGTAAAACCCACGCCCGAACGTTGCCCCCACCAGATCGTTCTCGCGCCTCTGAATGGCCAGGTCCCGGAACGATATGGTGGGCACATCGCCCGACAACTTGCTCCACTTGGTACCACCATCGAGTGTGACGTACATCCCGAATTCGGTCCCCACAAACAGCAGGCCGGGCTTGACGTGATCCTGCACCAGCCGCCACGTCTGCGTACGCGCGGGCAGGTTTCCGAGGATCGACTTCCAGCTCTTGCCGCGGTCGGTGCTCTTCACCACGTACGGTTCGAAGTCGCCTGACTTGTGGTTGTCGAGCACCACATACACCGCGTTCGCATCGTGCAGGTCAGCCTTAATGTCGTTGATGAAGGCCGTGGCAGGCACCTTCGGCAGACTTGTCACATCGATTCTCCGCCAGTGGGCGCCGCCATCCTCGCTCACCTGAATCAACCCATCATCCGTTCCGGCGTACAGCAGACCCTCCTGCTTCGGGGACTCCGCCAGAGACGTGATAGAGCCGTACATGGACATGGCTGCTACATCCCACCCTTCATCCCAACCCCAGGTCTGTCCCATAATGGGCAAATTCAGCCTCGACTGCGCCCTGGTGAGGTCTCCGGAAATGGCGGTCCAGCTGTCGCCTCGATTGTCCGATCGCCACACTCGATGCGAGGCATAGTACAACCGGGTCGGTGAATGAGGGCTCACCAGGATCGGCGAATCCCAGTTGTATCGCTCGTACGATTCGCCGGCTCCTGGTTGCGGCCTGATCAACACCTGCTCGCCGGTGGCTACATCTACGCGGGACAGGTAGCCCTCCTGCGATTCCGAGTAGACGATGTTCGGGTTTCCAGGCTCCGTGGCGGGCTGGTGGCCATCGCCGCCCACGGTGAGCCACCAGTCGGAGTTCTGAATGCCACGCGTCCACACGGTGCGTGAAGGCCCACCCTGTGTGGCGTTATCCTGAGTGCCGCCATAGACGTTGTAGAAGGGTTCGGCGTCGTCCACGGCTACTTTATAGAACTGGGTCACCGGCAGGTTGGGGAAAAACCGCCAGGTTTCAGCCAGGTCGAAGCTCGCGTAGATGCCGCCGTCGGAGCCCACCAGCAGAAAGTCCGGATCCGATGTACGAAAAGCCATCGCGTGATTGTCGGAGTGTTTATTCTCCTCTTTCAACTGCGTGAAGGTCTTGCCGCCGTCTCCCGACACCTGCATGCGCACGTCGGCGAGATAGATGCGGTCGAACTCATGCGGGCTCGCGTACAGTTCCTGGTAGTAATGCGGGCCCGTGCCGCCGGCCACGGCGTCGGCGCCCTTCTGCCACGACGCACCCCTGTCGGCTGACCGATACACGGCTCCCTTGCGCCGCTCCAACTCGATGGCCGCATAGAGCACGTCGGGATTCTGCGGCGATATGGCCAGCCCGATCTTTCCCATGTTCGAGCCGGGCAATCCACCACTGAGTTTCTCCCAGGTTTCGCCTCCATCGGTGGACAGGTGAATGCCCGAGCCCGGCCCACCGGCCATGTAAGCAGCGATGGTCCTGCCCCGCTGCCACGTGGCACAGTAAAGCCGATTGGGATCGCGCGGATCCATCACCAGGTCCGTAGCGCCGGTCCATTCGTCGTCGCCCAGAGTGCGCTTCCATGTCTTGCCGCCATCCGCTGTTTTGTACAGCCCGCGCTCGCCGCCCTTCGACCACAAAGGCCCCTGCGCGGCCACCCACACCACCTGCGGGTTCGTGGGATGCACCACAATTCTGGAAATGTGCTCGGAGAGTTTCAGCCCCAGGTTTTCCCAGCTGCCTCCTGCGTCGCGGCTGCGGTACACACCGTCGCCGTAGGCCACGTGTCTACCGCCCACGTTTTCACCTGAGCCCACCCAGAGCACCGATGGACTCGACGGATCCATGGTGATGCAGCCGATGGAGTATGACCCTTCACCATCGAAAATCGGTTTCCACGTTGTGCCTGCATTCTCCGTCTTCCAGATGCCGCCCGAGCCGACGGCCACGTACCACTGGTTCTCATCATGGGGATGGATGACGATGTCGGAGATTCGACCCGCCATAAAGGCTGGACCCAGGTTCCTGAGCTTCAGACCCGAGAACGTGTCTTCGGCCTTGGTGGTATCGTCGTCTTTCTTCTCCGCCGGCCATGCATTTAAGGCATGGAACAGGAGAGTGATTGTCAGAAGCGGCTTGATCAGTTGACGCATGGTTCCATGTCCCGCGTGATGGTTTCTGCTCGCTCTGCCGGCCGGGATTCGGTGCCCGACCGAATTGAATGGTCCCGAGAGTAGAACCCTGGGCACCGGTGGCCAGTGTATGCGATTCGCCGCTTACGGGCAAAGGATCGCCGGCGGCGGGCAGGCTCTGAGCCTCAACCTGGGGATCCGCACGCGCACTTCTACCCCGACTCCATATCCAGAACCGGCAACGGCCTCTGCGCACCACCCAGGCCAATCCAGCTGGTGCCATTCCACATCGCAACGTGGTTGACGTTTCGGCCGCCCGATTCGTGGAAGTAGCCGCCCGCGAACAGCGCCCCGTCGAAGGCAACAAGGCAGCGCACCCAATCGTCCAGCCCGGCGCCCAATGGCGACCAGCCGCAGCCGGTCCATTCGGCGACGTAGCCCGCTGGCGTGTCGCCCGCCATGGTGAAGAGACCGCCGGCGATCAGTCTGCCGTCGAAGGTAATCAGATCGCACACGTAGTCGTTCATTTGGGTGCCGAAGTTCGACCATGCGGTGCCGTCCCAGGCGGCGATGTAACCAACCGGCAGATCTCCCGCCTGAGTGAACTGCCCGCCGGCCAAAAGGCAGTCATCATACACCACCAGCGCGGTGACAAGCCCGTCAAGGCCGGCCCCCACTGGAGTCCAGCGGGTGCCATCCCAGGCCGCCACACAACTTGCGGCCACGCCGCCGATGTGATCGAAGCAGCCGCCCGCGATGAGCTGTCCGCGGAACACAGTCAGCGCAGCGACAGGACCGTTCGCCCGGTGGTCAGTCGTGCCAAGACCGGGATCACGGCAGGTAGCGACTGCGCACGCGCCCTCGCCCTCCGCGCGGCAAAACGTGCCGCCCACGGCGAGTTTGTCATCGTACATTGCGAGGGCGAGCACCTTGTCGTTAAAGTCAGCGCCGAACGGCCACCATTCCTGTCCGTCCCAGGCGGCAAGGAAGGGTGCGCTGCGATCACCCGCCGAATCGAACCATCCACCCACGATCAGACGACCCTCGTACTCGGTCAGCGCCAGGACGATGCCATGGACGCCCGTGCCGAGAGGAGACCACCAGCGACCATTCCACGAAGCGATCCCGCGAACGGTGACGTTTCCTGCCGCCGTGAACTCACCTCCAGCAATCAAGCGCCCCTGGAATTCTGTCAGGGCAAAGACGTCGCCATTCAAACCCGGACCGAGCGGATCGTGTTCGTCGCCGTCGTGATCGCTGAGTGCGATGCCGCTTTCACATGGATCCGCGGTTCCCTGGAGTGCGGAGAAAGCGGAAGGCACAGAATCGGGGTCGTCCTGGCCGGACGGCGGGCTGTGCCTGTCGAACGCGAAAGCTGCGTACCCCGAAGAAATACTCGAAGCCACGATCGTCGAGTTCCGGCCCGGCTTCGAACCGGAGAGACGATCCATCACCGACACCTGCATCACCAGCACGTACATCGTGCCCACCCATAGAGCCAACGTGGCTCTGCGCATAGCGCCCCCTACTTCCCTTTATCGACAAGCGCTGTGATTTCTTGGTTCTGCCAGAAACTAGCTTGCCGTGCCTATCAGCAATTGCGACAGGCGGCACGCTCGGCCACCGAAGCGGTACAGAAGAACACACCAGCGGGGCCAGCCGGACCGCCGACTCGCTGCTGTTATGTGAAGTATTCTACTCAGGCGGGCGGCACACAAGCGAAAGCGGGCATTCCGGGCATGAACCGTTTCGGTCAGTGGCTCAAAGCGGACCGTTCACGGTGAAAGGCGATTCAGACAATTGCGCTTTGCAACAGTGAGACATCACGGCGTGCTCAAAAACACCACAGTCCGTTCACGCCCGGCGTGGATGTGTTGAAGAGCGCGACGGATTAGAAAGAGGGACAGCCTCGATGCCGTGGCTGTCCCATGATTGTAGCTACAGGCACGCGAGCGGGCTGTCGGTGCAAATATCACACGGTGCCGGTCCGCCCTTGAACACGAAGTTCACCAGGGAGATGATGTCAGCTGAGCTTACCTGGGCGTCACAATTTACGTTTCCATTGGCGCTGCACGGTTCTGGCGACGCGCCACTCTTGAAAACGTAATTCACAAGCAAAATGACGTCCGCCGACGTGACCGTTCCCGAGGAGTTGGCATCGCCGTCTACGCGCACAGGACAAGCGGTCAGTCCGTGTGGACCCGGGCCAGACGGAATGAAGCCATGGCACACCTCGCACTCGTGCAAGGTTCCCGGGTGTCCCTGCAACGATACATTCTGAACATTGTCGCGATCCTCGCGGCTCGGCACGATGGCATGTGGCGAGCCATGGCAGGCGCTGCAGAAGAGTCCTCCATGCCCACGGGAGTTGCGATACAGCTGACCCGGCTCTTCGGCGTAGCGGGATCCATGGCAAGCAGCCGCTCCACATGAGGGCTCTTCCAGCCACGGCTTCCGACCGGCATCGATGCTCTGGCCCACCTCCAATACCGACCCATGGCACGACTGACAGACCATGCCATGCTCAGTCGACATCACGTCTCGGAGGCACTGCGTATTGGGTCCGGGATGACACGTGTAGCAATCGTTCGTGCGCTCGGCGTGGTGTTTGTGCACCGCCTCGGAGAGCGACGGCACTCCGGGTAAACCGGGAGCGCCCAGGGCGGCCGAGGCATGACAGCTGGCGCACAGGATCGGCTTGTTGGCGGGATCGAATCCCGCTTCTTCGGCGTGCTGATTAAGAATGCCCTGCTCACTCGCGTGGCACCCGGCGCCGAGGCAGTTGATTTCGTTGGATACAGGCACGACCGCGTGTGTGCCGGCCAGCCATTGCGACGACGCGTCGTACGCCGAAAACCACCCCAGATGAAAGGGGTCTTCATGGAGCAGGTCGGCATCGGTGAAGGGCGTAATGGGAATGCCGGTGATCACGAACTCGTTTGAAACGGCTGTCATCTCCCCGGACAGCCCGTGCCCGGTGAGGCCCACATTGGGAGACAGGGTGACTCCAAAAAGCTTGTCTTCGAAGTCCCAGAAGTTGGTTTTCCCCACCGAGTACGTATTGCCGGGAATCTCGTAGGTCACACGCAGACCCGCCGTCACCACGACCGGCAGCTGAAGCGAATCCCCCACGCGAATGACCTGTGCCACCACGTTGTTGTACGGAGGCAATACGGCAAGCGTGGAAAAGTCCTTGTTGCTGCAGTGCATGCCCAGATCATTCCAGGCAATTAACAGATGGTTCTGTGCTGCAGCCGTGCTCGTGAGAGCCAGGCTGACACAGAAGCCGACCAATGCGCGCCCCATAGAGCACCCCCGCGAGCAATGTGATTTGGTTTTGTCAGCAGACGAACTGCAAAATAGGGTGTGACCTGCTTCATGCCAATGCGCGCAGATAATTTTGTGCCTCCGGACACCGAAAACTCTGTGCCTACATGCCCAGGCATGCGATAGCGATTAATACTACAACACAGTTGTCCAGACATTTGAACGCGCCGTTGGTATTTCTTACGTCAACGAAGGACGACCTGGCATGGGTGGAAGATTCCGGGGGAGATTTGTCGGGCTTCTTTGTAAACCTGCCTGCCTGGCTGAAGCTCGAAAGTCACGGAGACTTCGAAGCCTACTTCGAGACTTGGGTGCTATTTGCTCTATGCCGCTGCTCTTTGAGATGTGCCTCACGGCCGAGCTGAGACCGATTGTGGCTCAGTCCTCGTGGGCGTCGTGTCGTGACACATTCACACCCAGGCCGCCATCATGAGGCACCGTCATCCCACTCTCACCAGCACACACACTCCGGAGACCGTCGGGTGCACCTCGATCCGGTGGACTCGAGCTGGACGCGCAGACTCCTTCTGGCTCCGGAGAAGCGCTGGTGCGCGAATCCAGTCCAGGAGCGTGCCTCCCACGAACAGCACGCCTCCGCTTACGGCAAGCGCATCGTCCACCCAGCTGCCCGTCCCCGAGGTCTGATAGTTATCGTACAACAGCTTGGCCACGACGCCGCTTGTCAGACCCGTCATGCGCAGCGTAGCACCCAGGCCGATGGCATGTTCGTTCCCTGCGTAGATGTAGCCCAGGGCTGGACCAAAGATCGCGCCGCAGAGGGCGATGGAGCCGCCGACGAGCGCCCGGGGTTCTGTACCCGACTCCGGATTACCGGCGATCAGTTTCCCGGCGGCCACCGGAACGATGGTTCCGAGTATCGAGAGGGCCGCCGCCGTGCCCTCCGACTTCGACATATCGACATGCTCCACCTGGCCCCACACCGGGCAGGCGGTGGTCCACGTGATCGCGAGCACTACGAACTTCAAGATGCATCGCATGCGCTGAAACACTCCGAGCCTGTGGGGTCTCCCGGCGCGGCTTGACGGCAGCGAACCGGTGACGGGGTCCCTTCTGTATTACAGGCCCAGGCTGAAAAAACTAATACTTGATGAATGGGTAAGATATTATACTGCCCCGGTCATTACAAGTCCGTAGTCGTGTGTCAAGAAGGGTACAGTAGCCGCGGAGTCGGCTTCCATGGCCGCTCCCGTCTGCCAAGCTGGACATTTCTGCCATGAACACTCTCGCAGTGCGGGTCTGCCTGGATCCCGCAAGGGCTGGCCGGTGAGACCCACGTTGCGATTTCTATCAGACGACCTTCGCGATCGCATCATCGCCGAAGGCCGCGATCTGATCTGCACCCTGGGAGTGGAAGTGCACAACCCGGGAGTGCTGACACTCTTGACCGATGCCGGCGCCCGGCACGACCGCGCCTCGGGACGTGTGCACTTTACCGAGCAACTCATCGATCGGGCCCTGAAGTCGGCGCCGCGCTCTTTCCACCTGTACGACTCGTTAGGCCAGCCTGCCGAGGATCTGTCCGGCTACAACGTGCATTTCACGCCAGGCTCGGCCGCGATCAACATCCTGGACAGTCAGACTCAGGCGATCCGTCGTCCCACCTCGGCGGACTACATCGAGTATGCCCGACTCATGGCGGCCATGGACAACATTTCTTCGCAGTCCACAGCCATGATTCCGGCCGATGTGCCGGAGCGCATGTCCGACAGCTACCGGCTGTTTCTTTCGCTGCTCAACTGCGAAAAGCCCGTAGTGACCGGCACATTCACCGTGGAATCGTTCACGGTGATGAAGGACCTCCAGGTGGCCGTGCGCGGGTCGGAGGGGGCGCTTGCCGAAAAGCCGCTCACGGTGTTCTCCTGCTGTCCCACTTCGCCGCTCAAGTGGAGCCATGTCACGTCGCAGAATGTGGTGGACTGTGCGCGGTACGGTATTCCCGTGGAGTTCATCTCCATGCCGCTGTCGGGCTTCATGGCGCCGGTCACGCTGGTGGGATCTCTCGTGCAGCACACCGCCGAGACGTTGAGCGGCCTGGTGATCAGCCAGCTGGCTCGTCCCGGCACGCCAGTGCTGTGGGGCGGCTCGCCCGCGGTGTTCGACATCCGGTACGAAACCACGCCCATGGGCGCCATCGAAACCATGATGATCGACTGCGCCTGCAACGAAATCGGCAAGGAGCTGGGGCTCCCCACGCAGGCCTACATCGCGCTCTCCGATGCCAAGTCGCTCGATGCGCAGGCCGGGCTGGAGACGGCCATGGGCGCCGTGCTGGCCGCCCTGTCAGGAATCAACCACATCTCGGGCCCCGGCATGCTCGATTTCGAGAGTTGCTTCTCTCTCGAAAAACTCGTGTGCGACAATGAAATCTGCGGATCCGTACTGCGCATGACGCAGGGCATCACGCCGCACGAAGATTTTCCGGCGCTGCCGCGCTTCCAGGAGCTGCTGGCCGAGGGACATCTGCTGATCTCCGAGCACACGCGCAAATACCTGAAGAGTGAAATCCAATTCCCGCGGCCGGTCATCGACCGGGCCAACCAGTCACGCTGGAAGGAAGAGGGGAGCCGGTCGCTCATCCGGCGAGCGCACGAGGAAGTACGGCGCGCCCTTGAACAGCACAGCCCGCCTCGTCTACCGGAGCATGTGCGGAGGGAATTGATCCGGCTCATGACGAGCGAAGCTCACACGCATGGGCTGTCCACATTACCCGGAGTGGACCTGTGAGCACCCGCGTGGAGTTTCCACTGAGCCAGGTGACGCCCGAGCCGGAGCAAGTGCTCACCGCCCTGGGCGCGGCAGGCGCGCCAAATTCGGGCCGGCACCTCAGGCTCGCCGTGGAGGCCATCGCCCTCTATCGGAAGCGCGTCCAGCCTCTGGGAGTGTGGAACCCGATTGGCCTGGACGAATTCGAAAAGCTGTACGCCGGCCAGAACGCAGGGTTCACGCCCCTGGGACAGATCTACCCGCGTGCCCGCTCGCTTGCGCTTTTCGCCGTGACTCTGGGTGAACCGATCCGGGATGAAATCGACTCTCGCTTTCAAGCGGCCGACTTCGCGCTGGGTGCGGCGCTGGATGCAGCGGCCTCGGAGGGCGCCGAGCTGGCCGCCTCTGAATTGGAATGGAGATACGTCGAGCATCTGCGCGCCTCAGGCGAGCTCACCACCGACATGGGGGTCATGCGCTTCAGCCCGGGCTATTGCGGCTGGCAGACATGCGGCCAGCGGAATCTCTTCTCCCACCTGCAGCCGGCCGACATCGGCATTTCGCTCTCGGCGTCGTGCCTGATGTACCCTCTGAAGTCGGTGAGCGGCGTGATTGTGGCAGCAGGGCGCGGCGCGTTTCTGTTTGCCGACGATTTTCCGTTTTGCGGCGACTGCCAAACGCGGTCCTGCCGGGAACGCATAGCCGCCATATTCGGCGGGCTCCATGACACTCAAGACATGCGGGAGCAGCCATGACCGTACTGGCACAACTGGCAGAACGACTACAACAGGGCGATGCGCCGGGAGTGGCCCAACTCACGCGGGCAGCGATCACCGAAGGCGTGGAGCCCAGAGTGATTCTCGACTCCGGTCTGATCGCAGGCATGAACGTGGTGGGGGCCCGCTTCAAGTCTCACGAGATCTACCTGCCCGACGTGCTCCTGGCCGCCAAAGCCATGTACGCCGGCATGGATCTGCTCAAGCCGCTCATGATCCGTGACGGAATCCCCTCGCGTGGTCGCGTCGTCATGGGCACCGTGCAGGGCGACATGCACGACATCGGCAAGAACCTGGTGTCGATCATGCTGCGCGGAGCGGGGTTCGAAGTGGTGGATCTGGGAAAGGACGTTCCTCCCGAACGTTTCATCCAGGCGGCCATTGAATCGAATGCAGGAGTGATCGGGTTGTCGGCCCTGCTCACCACCACCATGCCCGGCATGCGTCGCGTGGTGGAGCTGGCTCGTGAGCGACAACTGCAGGGAAAGACCCGTGTCATCGTGGGTGGTGCGCCGCTGTCCAGGGAGTACGCGCGAGACATCGGTGCCGATGCCTATTGCTTCGATGGCACCAGTGCCGTGGACTGTGTGAAGTCCATCTTTGGCGTGAGCTGACATGAGTGGCCTCCGCGGGCGACTGGCCAGAGGCGAGCGTCTCATCTCCGACGGCGCCATGGGCACCCAGCTCCAGGAGCGCGGGCTTCTACCGGGGGCCTGCCCGGAGCAGGTGAACATAGAGCATCCGGAGGTTCCCGCCGAGATTGCCCGGCTGTATGCGGAGGCAGGCGCCCACATCGTGCAGGCCAACACGTTTGGTGCGTCTCCGCTCAAACTCTCTCACTGGGGTCTCGACCGTCGGACGGAGGAGATTAACCGCGCAGCGGTGCAGGCCGCGCGCGCCGGCGTGTCGCGATCCACCCTGGTGGCCGCCTCTATCGGCCCCACGGGAAGATTGCTGGAGCCATACGGCGACACCGATCCAGAGGCTGTACTGGCGGCGTTCCGGCGTCAGCTGGCTTCCGTGTACGCGGAAGGTGTCGACCTGATCGTAATCGAAACCATGACCGATCTTGCCGAGGCGCTTTTGGCCCTGCGCGCGGCCAGAGAAATCGACGCTTCGATGCCGGTGGCCGTGACGCTAACCTTCGAGCCCTCGCCCACCGGCTTCCGCACGATCATGGGCACCGGCGTGCAGGAGGCCGTGCAGGCGCTTTCGGCCAACGGTGCAGATATTCTGGGTTCCAACTGCGGATTGGGCAGCGAATCGATGGTGGCGGTAGCACGCGAGTTTCAGACGCACACGCGCTTGCCGCTCATGATGCAGCCCAACGCGGGACTTCCGGTGCTGAAGGGCGATACGGCGGTGTATCTCGAAACGCCCGACACCATGGCCCGTCATGCACAACAGCTTCTGGCCTGCGACGTGAGCATCGTGGGCGGTTGCTGCGGCACTACGCCTGCGCACATCCGGGCGCTGCGCGCTGTGGTGGACGGACGTCCGCTGCGAATCGATCGACGGCCGGCGTAACGCGGTCGGCACTCTGGTGCGAGGGCAGCCGTGCGGCCCGTGAATGTCGCACTGGCTTCGACGGCGTCATAGCGCTCCCTGAGCGCTATGAGCCACTTGAGTCGTAAGAAATCAGAGAGGCCGCGCTCAGGCGGCCTCCGGGTTACGGCGTCTTCTGCTGCTTCTGCTGTTTCTTCTTATTCTCTTCCTGCTGCTTTTTGTCCTTCTGCTTCTGACCCTTCTGCTTGTCTTTCTTGCCGCCCTTGTCGCCCATTTCAGACTCCTTGTCGACGTTCAGGTTGTCAAGTCGCGACCATCGCAGCATGCGGTTCAGGTTTGACGCCGAATCGTCGTGATGGTCCACAGTGAACTGGCGGGAGTATACGGTGCGATGGCCCCCTTGCCCAACCCGTAAGTCGGGTTCAGGGGTCCATTTGCGTTTCACCCCCCCATGAAGATTACGCCCGGTGGTGATCGCGGTTGCCTGGCTGGAGGGCCGCGTGGCCCCGGCCGCCCCGGCTACCGGCTTGCCATTCAGCCGGTTGTGCTCCAGGCTGAATTGAATCCACTTTTTTTGCCGGATTTATACCGGAGGCGCTGCCGATTGATCTGAGTAGCGGGTGATAATAGCCACCGCGGCCTGGATCAACAAGGGCTCACTGCAGTGTGCAGGCGACTCCGAGCACCGGGCCGCACGACCATGCGCTATCTCAGCGCAATCCGCGTCGATTCGTTTGAAAAGAAGACGATTTCTGTACCGGGTCCATGAAAGATCCCCTGCCTGGGTCGAGCAGATGGAACATCCGGGCCGGTGGTGGCACCGGGTTTCGCACCGCTCCCAGCACTACCATACCAGTCCGGGGCCGTGCCCGCCATGCCACCGACGATGCCGCCACCTCCCACCAGAATGATCTTCTTGCTGGTGCTTGTGGCCCGTCTCTCCTGGATCGTGTGGGTACCGATTCGGATCCACTGCCCTCTGGAGTTCTGGAGGGCCGTGAGGCCAAATTGCAATTCGGCGCGGAACCTGCGTCCGCCGGACTCGATCACACTGCTCAGAATGCCCCTGGCCCCGGCACCGACGGCGAACACGGTGTCCAGGTCCACGACGATGGGCTGTGTCAGCGTGGCTCGAAACTCCGTGCCTGTCCGATGAACATCCGTGTCGATGGAGTCCGCGAGCGTCACGGAGATGGCCGTATTCCTCAGCATCGTGACGTAGGCTGTGGTGTTCCACATGGCTTCGGCCCGTGTCGTGCTGGCCTGCTGGACGGCTGTGTACCCGTCGCTGCAGGATGCGATGAAGAGCACCAGCGGCCAAAAGGGCAGCCACCAAATCGTGTTCATCGTATGAACTCTGTTCTCACGTCGGCCACGCGAGTGGCCGACGCACAGGCGATGTCTCCGCGAATGACCCACACTGCGGCAGGCAGGATCAGACGTACGCACGTGACAGGTACAATGCTCAGGCACGCATCCATCTCGACCCAGCCAGCTTCATGCGATCCGCCGTCCGGTGATGAGCCTGAAGAGTACAGCCACCACGGCCACCACGATCAGTACGTGAATGAAGCCACCCAGGGCGTAGCCCGCCGTCAAGCCAAGCGCCCACAGGACGAATAGTATTACAGCCAGTGTCCACAACATACGACTCTCCTCATCTGGTTTCCTAACGTGCGATGCCGACCGGCGCTTGCCGTGATTGGAAGGCGGCCCATCGGCACCCTGTTTCGATTCAAACTGAAAGCCTTTGTTCTGCGATGCCTGTTCCCTGCGGCAGCAACGTGACCATGCTTCGGAGTCGTGGGCCTCTCCATGCGATCGGCAAGCGATCGGCCCACCAGGAAGTCATGGTTCGTCCAATTCCACGGAGGCTGGCGCACCACCCGGCTCCGGCGGCCCGAGCGAATCCTCGGCCCGATTCGCGATTTCATTGGCGTCGTCAAAGCTCTTCACGTAGGCCCTGAACTCTTCCCGCATCAGCTCGCGACCGCGAACGAGCAATGATTCGATGGCTCGAGGTTGAACGCCGGCCAGCCGACCGATTTCCGAAGCGGAGAATCCCTCCAGATGGGACAGGATCATGGCCGACCGAAACACGGCGGGCAGATGCGGAACGGATTCGCTGCAATTGACATCGCGTTCAACCTCGTTCGGAATTGCGCTCTGCTCGGTTTGGCTCCGGGCTTTTGGAGTGAGCGGCTTGTCCTCTGCCACGGAAGCACCTCGTGGTGGCTCCCGTGGCGGGTCCTTGTCCCGACGTGACCGTCTTCCCCACGCCGTCGGATTCCTTGACTCCATCGCTCCTGCCTCACAGTACCCCTGTCCCTGTCTTACGTTTGGTCCGCCCGCCCCGGGAGCCAATGAGCCCCGGGGCGGCTGGAGGGTGCCGGGCCGCCCAATGCGGGCTGCCATCGGCCCCGAGGTGGCCATCTTCGACTCGAAGCAGGGATGGCCTGGCCTCTAAACCAACTTCGGGGAGACACAGGGGAACGTCAATCCGTCGGAGGATTGAAAGAAGAACTAGCTCTTACAAGAGAGGGGTCGAGAGCGATGAATCGAGGCGCTGCAGACCGGCCTGGACCTTGGAATCTGGTCTAAGGGCAAAGCTGGCTAATTCCAGGCGGGTGTGAAGAGCCAGTTTCTCAAGCGTGTTGTGGACATGGCTCTTCACGGTATGGACGGCAATGCTGAGCTCGCCGGAAATCTCCTTATTGCTCATCCCTCTCGCAATCAGGCCTATGATTTCCTGCTCACGTCTGGTCAGTTTCACCGCCCTGAGCACGGTATCGTGTTTCCCGGTCTGAAGCGCGTACTTGACGATGTGAGAGAACAGGGTCTCGGTGAGGAGCGGCGGCAGCACCTTCTTGCCTTCAGCCACCGAGCGTATCGTGTGCAAGAAGTCGTCGATGGTGGCGTCCTTCAGGATAAAGCCCGACACGCCCAGTTTCACGAACTCGACCACCTCGCTGTGTATGGGAATCAGGTCCATCAGCACCACTTCGCACTTCGGAAACTCTCTCTTGACGTGCTCCGCAATCTTCAGGCTGTTCTGGCTTCTCAGGCCCAGGTCAAGCAACACTACATGAGGCTTAAACGTTCTCGCCTTCTCCATCGCGTCTCCATTGCCGGCTGACGAGACGGTCTTGATGTCCGGCTGGTCATTGAGCATGGCGGTGACGCCTTCGCGTAGCAGGCGATTGTCCTCTATCAAAAGCACCCGGATCGTCGGTGCGACTCGGGTCTTTAGTGCGGCTCGGGTCTTTAGTGCGGTTCGGGTCTCTAGTGCGGTTCGGGTCTTTAGTACCCCTCGGGTCTTTAGTGCGGTTCGGGACTTCGGCATGACGGGTGGCCTCCTACGCAATCGGATCTTTCGACATAAGTCGAATTAAATCTACGAAAGTCGGACAGCCTCGTCAATCCAGATTAGACCGACGCGGACGAAATCGGCCCACGTGGACCAGAGCCGCAACCGACCAACGGCTCTGTGCATTCGTTGGTAATAAGTGCTTGGCACTCTTTAGCTTTTGTTCGTGCCGACGTTGTGCGCTATACTTCGAGTGAAAGAGGTTGTTTCCCTCGGTGGCCGCGAACATTCGAGCGATCCGGCTCGCGATCCGTTCTACCCATGGCAACAGCTTGAGGCGACTCG
Source organism: Candidatus Zixiibacteriota bacterium (assembly GCA_036745245.1). GTDB lineage: Bacteria > Zixibacteria > MSB-5A5 > JAUVRN01 > JAUVRN01 > DAIOGN01. Next base: position 33,868 of record DAIOGN010000004.1, on the reverse strand, counting down.
CCATCGCCACATAGAAAGGAAGCCAGCTTTTTGCAGTCCGGCCCACCCACGCCCCTCCTCCGGCGCATTGCCTTTGTCGGCAATTATATGCCGCGCCGGTGCGGCATCGCCACGTTCACCACCGACCTGTGCGAGGCCGTGGCGGCTGAGCGTGAGGGCACCACCTGCATCGCACTTCCGGTGAATGACACGGCGGAGGGCTACGAATACCCGGCCCGCGTCCGCTTTGAGCTCACAGAGAAAGACATCAATTCCTATCGCCGGGCGGCAGACTTTCTCAACATCAACAATGTCGATCTGGTGTGTCTGCAACATGAGTACGGCATTTTCGGCGGCCGGGCTGGAAGTCACATCCTGGCTTTGCTGCGCGAGTTGCGCATGCCCACGGTCACCACGCTTCACACCATTCTGGCCGAACCGGACGCCGATCAGCGATCGGTGCTGAAGGACATTGCGGATCTATCAGACCGCCTGGTGGTCATGAGCGAACGCGCAAAAGTCTTCCTGAAGGAGATCTACCAGATCCCCGAGAACAAAGTCGACATGATTCCCCACGGCATCCCGGATGTCCCCTTCGTGGATCCCAGCTTCCACAAGGATCTGTTTGGGGTGGAAGGCAAGATGGTCCTGCTCAGCTTCGGGCTGCTCTCGTCCAGCAAGGGAATCGAGCATGTAATTGAAGCCCTCCCGGCAATTCTGGAAGTTCATCCACAGGTGGTCTATATCATCCTGGGCGAAACCCATCCTCATGTAAAGGAAGTGGACGGAGAGGCCTACCGACTGTCCTTGCAATGGCTGGCTCGAGAACGGGGCGTGGAGGGCCACGTAATTTTCCACAACCGTTTTGTCAGTCTGGAAGAGCTGATTGAATTCATCGGCGCCGCGGACATCTACATCACTCCCTACCTCAATTTGGCCCAGATCACGTCGGGCACCCTGGCGTACACACTGGGTGCAGGCAAGGCGGTCGTTTCCACGCCCTACTGGTACGCCGAAGAGATGCTGGCCCAGGAGAGAGGGGTGCTGGTGCCATTCAAAGACTCTGTAGCCATGGGACAGACAGTGATCGGGCTGTTGAATGACGAAGCCGGGCGCCATGCGATGCGCAAGCGGGCCTACCTGTTCGGCCGGGACATGGTCTGGACTCAGGTGGCGCGCCGCTATTTCGAAACCTTCGAACGCGCCCGGGCGGAACGCAGGCACTTCAGCAGCCCGGGATTTACGGTCAAGGCTCTCGACAAGCATCCGGGGGAACTACCGCCCTTGCGGTTGGATCATCTGCGCCACATGACCGACGAAACCGGCATTCTGCAGCACGCCATCTTCACGATCCCCAACTACCACGAAGGGTACACGACCGACGACAATGCTCGTGCTCTCATCGTAAGCGCTCTTCTGGAGGATGTGGGCCAGGAGGCCGCCGTCGAACTGGCCTCACGGTACCTCGGGTTCCTCTGGTACGCCTACAGCTCCGAGAACGGCCGTTTTCGCAATTTCATGACCTACCAGCGGACCTGGCTGGAGACGAGCGGTTCAGACGACAGCCATGGACGTGCCTTGTGGGCCCTGGGTACTGTAATGGGCCGCTCTCACACACCGGCACTTCAGAGCATGGCAGGCTGGCTGTTCGAGCGGGCTCTGCCTGCCATCGTCGATACCACCAGTCCACGGGCCTGGGCCTTCGGGCTCCTGGGTATCCACGAATACTTGAAACGTTTCGCGGGCGATCGGCGCGCCAGCCAGGTCCAGGAGCAATTGTCCGAGCGACTCTTATCTCTGTATCGCCGTTGTCGCACCGACGACTGGCGTTGGTACGAAGAGGGGCTGACCTATTGCAACGCCGTGTTGCCGCATGCATCGCTGATCTGTGGACAATCCGTTCAAAGTACGGCCATGATGGAAGCCGGACTGGAATCGCTGGCCTGGCTGAGCGACATCCAGCGAGCCAGCAAGGGAGGGCACTTCGTTCCCATCGGCTCAAACGGCTTCTACAGAAAAGGGGGTGAGCGCGCCCGCTTCGACCAGCAGCCGGTGGAGGGCCAGGCCATGGTGTCTGCGTGTCTCGAAGCCTATCGAATCACCCGGGACAACCGCTGGCGAAAGGAAGCCCAGCGCGCGTTCGAGTGGTTTCTCGGGCGCAACGATCTGAACCTCTCCATCTACGATCCCACCACGGGGGGATGTCGTGATGGTCTGCACCCCGATCGGCCCAACGAAAACCTCGGCGCAGAGTCCACTCTCGCCTTCCTCCAATCCCTGCTGGAATTGCGACTGGCAGAAAACTCGTTTTATCCTGCGGAGACGCTCTCCAGATGAATGTTACTCACCCCGAGCTGTTCAAACGCCACCGGCACAACCCCATCCTCACGGCAGCCGGCTGGCCCTATCCCGTCCACAGCGTGTTCAATCCCGGCGCCACCCTGCTGGCCGACGGCACGACGCTCTTGTTGTGCCGCGTGGAGGACCGGACAGGGCACTCGCATCTGTGCGCGGCCCGCTCCACCAACGGCGTGGACGGGTGGCAGATCGATCCGAAACCCACTCTGATGCCTGACCCCGAGAACTATCCTGAGGAATTGTGGGGCATTGAGGATCCCCGCATCACCTTCGTTCCCGAGCTGAATGAGTACGTCGTGGTGTACACGGCTTTCACTCGCGAAGGACCGGGCGTGGCGCTGGCCACCACCGCCGACTTCCGCACCTTCAGGCGCCATGGGATCATCATGTCTCCAGACGACAAAGACGCGACCCTCCTGCCACGTCGCATCGACGGTCGGTGGGCGCTGATTCACCGGCCGGTGAGCTCGGCCCGCGCTCACATGTGGATTTCGTATTCTCCCGATCTCACGCACTGGGGCGGACCCCAGCTCATGATGGAAGCTCGACGCGGAGGGTGGTGGGACGCCAACAAGATTGGTCTTTCACCGCCGCCGATTGAAACTCCAAAGGGCTGGCTCGTCATCTACCACGGAGTGCGACACACGGCCGCGGGTGCCCTCTACCGAGTCGGGCTCGCCTTGTTCGACTTGAATCACCCGGATCGGTGCCTCAAGCGCGGCAGTCAGTGGGTCTTTGGCCCGGAAGCGCCCTACGAACTGCAGGGCGACGTGGGCTATGTGGTGTTTCCCTGCGGCTACACCATCTTACCCGATGGCGACACCCTGCATCTGTACTATGGAGCGGCCGACACCAGCATCGGCCTGGCCACGGGGAGTATCACCGCGATGCTGAACTGGCTTGAACGTTCCGACCAGGCGGGGTAAGCCGTCCTCACTTTGCGCAGTCACCGGACGGCCAGTTGCACTCCCATCACCATTTTGATTCGATCGCCCGTCTTCACACTGGCAGTCTCTTCGATCTGGTTGATGATCGCCAGGGTCGAAAGCGGCACCGGGGAGGCGTGTTGCTGAGCCAGCGCCGCCAGGGTCGACGGGGCAGTCACCGTGAGGATCTTGAGGTGCAAGGGCTGTACCTGCAGAATCTGAGGATCGGTGAGTTGCCGGAATGTCCCCATGGACCCCCCCAGGCTGCTCTGATACTTTGACCAGAGGGGTTCGGTGGTGTAGCCAAGCAACCGGTAGGTGAGTCCTTTGTACTCGACGAACGACGCTCTGCCCCGCAGCACTCCATCTTCTGTTTGCGCACGGAAACCGGCTGAATACGTCTGGAGGCCGTTCTGTGTCTTGTGTTCGAGGCTCTCCGACTGCAGCCCCTCCTGCCCGAAGAACTGCTGGGCGGCCTTCAGGCCGGAGACACCCTGTGCCAGCGTGATTTGCACGATGGCATCCTGGTCGCGACTCACCGCAGCCACCGCATCCCTCATGTTCGCCGTCTGCCAGCCTGATGGGAATTCATATTCGAACTCCATCTCGGGCTGATAAAAGTGCTGGGCGCGGAAGAACCCCTCACGAGGGTTCGGACCAAATACCATACCATCGATCAGGCTAAGATAATCGTTCCGATGTACGGAAAGGGCGCTCAGGTTCGTGGTGAACGTATCCAATTCTGTCTGGATACGCTGGCTTCTGTTCTCGGGGTTTGGGTGCGTTGCAAGCCACTCGGGGAGGCGTCCGCTGCCGGCCGTCTGGCCGACGCGGGCCAGCATGTCGAACACTTCGATCAACTGGCGTGGATCCTGCCCCGCCTTCACCATGTAACGGAGCCCCAGCTGATCGGCCTGGGTCTCATCGTCGCGACTGAACTTCAAGTACAGGAGTCCCAGCCCGGCGTCGACCAGCCCCCCGAATTTCTGTAGCTCCGGAATGAGGATCATCCCGGCCATCACGCCCACCTGCGTCAACTGATCGGCAGACATACGGTGCACGGAGTGCTGCGCAGTCACGTGCCCGATCTCGTGCCCCACGATCCCGGCCAGTTGCACCTCATTATCCACGTACGTCATCAACCCGCGTGTGACGTAGATGAACCCACCCGGCACCGCGAAGGCATTGACCGTCGGGTCGTCGATGACCCGAAAGGTCCAGGGGAGCTCGGGTCTCTCCGAGGTTTCGGCGAGCTTCGTGCCCAGATCCTGAGCATAGCGTTGCAAGTCTGCGCTGGGGACGACCCCAAGACTTGCGACAATCTGCGTGTCCGCTTGTTGCCCCATGGCGATTTCACCCTGCTTCCCGATCAGATCCAGGTGCCGTTCGCCGGTGGCCTGGTTGACGGCGCAGCCGGCAAGACCCGCACCCAGGCAGAGCGCAAGCAGGGCAACGCAGGCGGATACGCTCAACGCCATGCGGCCTGCTCCCGGGCCGTTCACGCGCGCGCGGGCTGGCGCCGCCCGACGAACAGCAACACGATCCCGAGCGCCATGGCTGCCGCTCCGCCGATGGGCGGCAACGGGATTCTTCTCTCCTGATCGACTTTCACCTCAAGATCTCCCAGGTCGATCAGGTTCTCCTGCGTGGTGTAGGTGATGCCTCCGTACACGAGTCCCACCACACCGAGCACAATGAGAATCACGCCGACTATAGACATAGTATTCATGACTGTTCCTTTCTTAAAGGGTTTCGCATCACGCCCATCGCCTGCCGCTGATGAGTCTGAAAAGCACAACCGCTGCGGCCCCCACGATCAGTACGTGAACGAATTCACTCATCGTTTTGCTTGGGGCCAGAGCCAGGGCCAAAGCCCACACCAGGAGCAGAATCACGCCTAGTGTCCGAGGCAGCTCTTGCTTTCTCCCAAGGGGCCGCAGCGTCGTGTTCACAAGGAGACTCGCGTCGACTGACTCGAAAAGAACGTGATCTGCGTACCCACTCCATGGAAGATGTCCTGTTTGCCCGTCGCGGCGGCCAGGCCCAAGCCCACGGCTGCGCCGGTGACTGCACCGATCTCGGTGCTCCCCTGCTTGTCAATGACCTTGCCGATGATGCCACCGACGATCGCACCGCCGCCGATCATGGCCACCTCGCGGTTCGTATGCGAGGCCTTCTTCTCCAGTATGGTGTTGGTCCCCACGGAGACCCAACGGCCGCCTTCGATCTGGATTTCGGTCAGCGTGAAGTTCAATTCCGCCGGGGTCTTGAGGTGACCCGACTCCACGACCTTGTTCAGTACCCCTCGGGCGCCTGCGCCGTCCACGAACACGGTGTAGCCGTCCACGACGATGGGCCGGTTCAACCGGGCACGAAAACGATCGCCGGTGACTTGAACATCGGTGTCGATCGAGTCGACCAGCGTGATGTCGATGGGCGTATTGGCCGCCATGGTAACATGCCTGCTTACGGTGGCGTTACTGACGGTCGCATCTATTTCAGTGGTGCTTCCCGTATCACAGGACGCAATGCAGATCGCGCCGGCGATGGACAGGAACAAACTGCCTACTAACTTTAACATGTGAACTCCCTTTTCTGAGATTCGTCGATGTTGTCTGAAGCGCTCACCATGAATGCTCCCGAGAAAAGTGGAAGATCGCCCTGAAGCTCCTCGGGCTTCCGAGGGAGAGTCCTCCACCTACGGTATGAAGTTCGATCGAAGCGACGCTCGCGTCAATCCGTCGAAGGATTGAAAGGAGAACTAGCCCCTGTCTGGCGTGTGCTGGTGCTGGCGCTGGCTTCGCAGGGTGTGCACACGACGTCTCGCTGTTCCATAAAAGCAAAGCGCCCGAGAAGCTCTCGGGCGCCTTGCGTCCAACCTCGATCGGATCGTGTCGGTCCCGCGATCGATCCGATCTTTCCCCTTTAGTTTAGATGGCCGGAACGACGATGGTGTTGCCGTTCAATGTGACCGATGCAGTCCGTGCAAGGACGCGTCCTTCCAGCGTCGCACCGGTATTCATGGTGATAGACTGATCCGCCATGATGGTCCCCTTGAAAACAGACGTCGTTCCCAGAGTGGCCGATGTACCCACCTGCCAGAAGATGTTGCTGGCCTTCGCACCGCCGGCAAGAATCACCTTGCGGCCGGAGGTCGTGGTGAGGGTCGAAGCGATCTGGAATACCCACACCGCATTGGCGTTCCCCATGCCGTCGAGAGTGAGATCTCCGGACGAAATCTCGAGCGATGAGGTGGACTTGTAAAGTCCGGGCGGGAGCGTCATCCCGCCGATGTTGCCTGCCACGGACACGGGACTCAGAGTCCTCCCCGCGGAGCCGTTGTAGGCTGTGGTCAGATCAAGTTTGGCCTGAGCTGCTGCCGGATCGGCCACGTGTTTCGTGCCGACGATGATGCCGGGCGGAAAGCCGGTCAGGGATGTGCCCGGGCTCAGCCCCACTCCTCCGGTGATCCGCGTCATGCCCGTGCTGGTGATGGAGGCGCCGGCCAGGACCGCGAACCCGCCACTGGATGCCAGCACTTCCGGCGGTTGTATCGTCGAAGCTAAATTGGTCACAAAATCCCACACATAGTTGTTGGCCAGAGCGTTGCCCGCTCGGTCTTTGACAGCGGTCATGATGGTGGCCTTGTACGAGGTGGCCGCCGTCAGGGCGCTGGAGGGCACAAACGACGCCCGGTTGTTGGGGGCATCGTAGGTCACCACGCCCGCCACGGGCGTCAGCCCGGGGCCCGTCAGGGTAAACGACACGTCCGAAACGGAGGCGGACGCCATGGGCTCACTGAAGGTCACGTTGATGACCGCAACGCCGGTGGAGCCATTGATGGGGTTGGTGGATAACACGGTGGGGGCCGTCGTATCGGGAGTGGGATTCGGGCCAGCCACGTTCTCGTCGCTTCCACATCCGGCGACGAACGCCGTGCAACAAAGCACGGCCACTGCGGCCGCACCTGGTAACCTCGTGAACGGATTGATACATCTCATGATTTCTATTTCCTTTGGTAGAGAGATTTGCATCTCATTGGGTTCATGGGTTGATTTCTTGGGTTCTCTACAACTCGACCGAGTGCAAGCTCCTCTCTTGCAGGGTCAAGTCAGTCAGAAGGCGATATGCTCTTTCTTCATGCCTGCAACTTCGACCTGACGGGCCGCGGGTACAATCGGCCAAAGGATTGAAAAGAGACTTAGCTCTTCACGTGAGGGCGAGGCTGCAGGCGTCCGTCGTCTTCTCGCTCTTCGCGCGAAGGGTCAGGAACTCGAATCGGGATCGAGGCGGATCACCACCTTGCCCCGGGCATGTCCTTCCTCAAGATACGCGAACGCATCCGATACGTCCTCCAGCGGGTAACAGCGATCGATCACGGGCGCGACCTTTCCGGCCTCGATCAGCCCTGTGATGAACTGTAAGTCGTCCCTGCGTGCGCTGGTGATGAACGTGACCAGCCGCTGACGTACGAACGGCGACCACAGGACGATGCGAATGGATCGAGCCAATGGGCCGAGCCAGCGCCCGCCCGGACCTCCCACCATGACGTACGTGCCCGTGGGCTTGAGCACCCGCCTGCAATCGGTCAACGAGCGATTCCCCACGCAATCCAGCAACACGTCGTAGCGCCCTCCGCCGACGGTGAAGTCCTCACGGCTGTAGTCCACGACAAAATCCGCGCCGAGGGAGCGGACCAGCTCCACATTCCTGCCGCTGCACACTCCGGTGACTTCGGCGCCGAGGTGTTTGGCTATGGGAATCGCGAACGTTCCCACCCCTCCTGAAGCGCCGTTCACCAGCACGCTCTGCCCGGCTTGCAGTCTCCCCTTGTCGCGCAATCCTTGCAGCGCCGTGAGGGCTGCCACCGGAACGGCGGCCGCCTGCTGAAATGTGAGATTGGCGGGCATGGACAACACAATGCGTTCGGGAACGCTCAGGTATTCGGCGAGAGCGCCAGGTCTCCCTCCGTACACAGAATCGCCCGGCTTGAATTGTGTTACACCTGCTCCGACCTTCTCCACCGTCCCCGCAAAATCTACACCGAGGCGTTGGGCACCCGGCTTTCTCAATCCCAATGCAAGCCGAATGGGGAACGGTTCGCCCCGAAGGAAGTGCCAGTCGAGAGGATTCAGGGACACGGCCTTCACTCTCACCAGCACATCACCGCTGCCGATGGAAGGGGAATCCCTCTCTTCGACTCGAAGCACGCTGGGAGGGCCGTAGTGGCTATGCGCGATGGCTTTCATACCCATGCTCCAAACTCAAGCTGCACACTCGCTGGCATACGCGGCAAGCTGCAATCGTGGTTCAAATCCACACTTTCGGCCTGTAAGGCTTTCGGCTATTTTGGTGGCAGCCGGCGGAGTTCTGTACGGCCCTTGGATGGAGCGGCGAGTGGTGGGTGTGGGAATGAGTACGTCCTCAGGTTCGATCCACATGCAGACAGCATCCCTAAGTGAGATATGAACGACAGCGATTTGCATTTCCCAATCGCGCCCGGGAACGGCGCTTCGCAACGGCTTGTGCCGGCGACACTGAATCAGAGGCAGGGAGAGTGTGTATGAACAGGCAAGTCCTGCAGGCGGGACTGCGTGCAGTTTGGTCCGTGTCACTCGTCGCCACGTTGGCCGCGTGCGCGGAGGAGCAGGCCCCCGTCGCTCCGCTGGACGTGAAAGTAGTGGAGGTCGTCCTGCAGGACGTGCCTGTCTATAAAGAGTGGGTGGGTCAGATGTTCGGCTCCCAGGACATTGAAATCCGCGCCCGCGTGGCGGGATGGGTGGAAGGCCTTCACTTCCAGGAAGGCGCCAAGATTGAAAAGGGCGCTCTGCTCTACACGATCGACCCTACAGAACTCCAGCAGCAGGTGGCGCAGGCAAAGGCCAAAGTGGCCCAATCCACCACGCTCATGATACGCTCGCAGGCGGATGTCAACCGGTACGAACCGCTTGCGGCCGCCGGCGCCGTGAGTCAGCGCGAACTGGAGATTGCGGTGGCCGAGCGGAACGCGCGCCGCGACCAGGTGGTGGCCGACAGCGCGGCGCTCAAGATCGCCCAGACCGACCTCAGTTATGCCACGATCCACGCACCCATCACGGGCACCATCGGCCTTTCGGCCGCGCGCGCGGGCGACTTTGTGGGCCAGCCGCCCAATCCGGTGATTCTCAACACCATCTCCAACGTGGATTCGGTGCGCGTGCGCTTTTCGCTCACCGAGAATGAGTACCTCGAACTGGCGCGAAGGCTTTCGGAACCTGGCAACGACAGCATCGCCCCCACCAAGGCCGAGCTGGAGTTGATTCTCGCCGACGGATCGACGTATCCGCACAAGGGTTTCGCGTTGTACGCGGATCGCCGCATCGACCCGGCCACGGGCACCCTGCTCATTGAAGCGTCCTTCCCCAATGCCGGAGGAGTTTTGCGACCGGGACAATTCGCCCGCGTGCGCGCCATCTTCGACCGGCGCAAGAGCGCCGTGGTGGTGCCTCAGCGCGCCATCTCCGAAATCCAGGGACAATTTGTGCTGTACACTGTGGACGCCGAGAACAAGGCGCAGTTCCGCGGACTGGTCACCGGCCCCAAGTCCGGCCAGGTGCAGGTGGTGGAGAAGGGCGTCTCGCCAGGCGAGAAGGTGATCGTGGAAGGCTTTCAGCGCGTGCGACCCGGAATGCTGGTCGCGCCGACCGTGGTGCCCTACCCCACCGAGTCCGTAATGCCTCCCGATACGACGAAGTCCGCGACGCCATCCGACACCGCGGGCCAGGGTACGTAAGGCATGGCGAAGTTTTTCGTCAACCGGCCCATCGTGGCGATGGTGATCTCCATCGTCATGGTGCTGGTCGGCCTCATTGTGATGAAGGGACTGCCGATCGCGCAGTTCCCCGACATCGTGCCTCCCATGATCAACGTGACCACCACCTTCGTGGGCGCTTCGTCCGTGGACGTGGAGCAGTCGGTGGCCACGCCGCTGGAGCAGCAGGTCAACGGCGTTGAAAACATGATCTACATGAAGTCGATCAACGCCAACGACGGCACGCTGACGCTTCAGGTGTCGTTCGACGTGGGGTCCAATCTGGACATGTCGAACGTGCTCACGCAGAACCGCGTGTCGCAGGCGCAGGCTTCGCTCCCGACGCCCGTGAAGAATTACGGCGTGACGGTGAAGAAGTCGCTGGTGTTCCCACTGCTTCTGGTAACGCTCACCTCACCCGATGGCACCTACGACAACAACTTCCTCTCCAACTACGCCGCCATCAACATCAACGACCTGCTCTCACGCACCAAGGGCGTGGGCGACGTCAAGCTGTTCGGCGGTTCGGACTACGCCATGCGGTTGTGGCTCAAGCCCGATCGGCTGGCCGGCCTCGGCCTCACGGTGCCCGACATCATCAAGGCGGTGCAGGATCAGAACGTGATCTCCCCGGCCGGGCAGGTGGGCGGTCCGCCGGCGCCTCCCGGGACGGAGTTCACCTATACGGTGCGCACCTCCGGACGCCTCATGAACGATGAGGAGTTCGGCCGCATCGTCATCCGCACCAATCCCGACGGATCGCAGGTGCGCATGCGCGACGTGGCCCGTACGGAGCTGGGCACGCTCCTGTACAACCAGGTGGGCCGCAGCAACGGCCGTCCCGCCGCCGTGATCGCGGTCTATCAGCTTCCCGGGTCCAACGCCCTCGAGGTGGCCGAAAGCATCAAGGAGACGATGCATCGCCTGTCGGAGCGCTTTCCTCCCGATGTCGTGCAGGAGATCTCGCTCGACACCACTCTCGCCATTGAGGAAGGCATCACCGAGATCATTCACACGCTCTTCGAGGCCGTGCTCCTGGTGATCCTGGTCGTGTTCATCTTCCTGCAGGACTGGCGCGCCACCCTCATTCCGCTGCTCACCGTGCCCGTGTCGCTCGTGGCCACGTTCATCGTGTTTCCGCTTCTGGGTTTTTCGGTGAACACGCTGTCGCTCTTGGGCATGGTGCTCGCCATCGGGATCGTGGTGGACGATGCCATCGTGGTGGTGGAAGCGGTGATGCACAACATCGAACACGGCATGAACCCCAAGGAAGCCACGCTCCAGGCCATGAAGGAAGTGTCGGGGCCGGTGATCGCCATCGCACTCATCCTGGCGGCTGTGTTTGTTCCTGTGGCGTTCATCAGCGGCATCACGGGGCGACTCTACCAGCAGTTCGCGATCACCATCGCCATCTCGGTGCTCTTCTCGGCGTTCAACGCCCTCACGCTGAGCCCGGCCCTGGCGGCCATGCTGCTCAAGCCCAAGGGGCAGTCGAAGTCATTTCTGGATCCCTTCTACAAATGGTTCAACCGCCATTTCGACCGCTTCACGGGCGGGTACGTGGGGTTCACCGGCATCCTGATCCGCAAAATGGCACGCAGCCTCATTTTCATCGCCGTGCTCATGGTGGGGATCGTGTGCCTGTTCCGCATCGTGCCGGGCGGGTTCGTGCCGGAGGAGGACAACGGTTACTTCCTGATCAGCGTGCAGCTTCCCGACGCCAGCGGGATGCAGCGAGCCGACGCAGTTTCGCGCCAGGTGGAGGCCATCCTGAGCGGAGAGGAGGCGATCGCGTATTACACCACCGTGGTGGGTTTGAACATCATGACCAACACGGTAGCCTCCAACTTCTGCACGTTCTTTGTTTCGCTGAAGCCCTGGCATGATCGACCCAACATCGAGGATCGCTCGTTTGAGTTGGTCGAGACGTTGAACAAGCGTTTCGCGCAGGACGTCCCGGAGGCCATCGTGTACGCCTTCGGTCCGCCCGCCATTCAGGGTCTGGGCACAGGCGCTGGCTTTACGATGTTCATCCAGGACCAGTCCGGCGGTACGCCCCAGCAGCTCCAGGAGCAGACCGAGAACTTCATCGCCGAAGCCCGCAAACGGCCCGAGATCGGTCGCATCGCGTCGTTCTACCGCTCAGGGGTGCCGCAGTTGTTCGCCGACATAGACCGCGACAAGGTGCTGAAGACCGGCGCCTCCCTGGCCGACGTGAACACCACGCTCGGCACGTTGCTCGGAGCCAACTACATCAACGACTTCAACCGCTTCGGCCGCGTGTACAAAGTGTACGTCTCCGCCGAGGCGGAGTACCGCAATGACATCTGGGACCTGGGCCAGTTCTTCGTGCGCAGCAACACGGGCGCGATGGTGCCCCTGTCTGCGCTGGTCACCATGCGGCCTATCACCGGACCGGAGTTCACCAACCGCTTCAACCTGTATCGATCGGCTGAGATCACGGGGGTGCCCGCCGCCGGGTACACGTCAACGCAGGCGCTTGCAGCCCTGCAGGCGGTAGCGAGCACGACCTTGCCGCCCGGCTGGTCGTATGACTGGGCCAACATGTCGTACCAGGAGATCAAGGCCGCAGGCACGGCGGCCGTGGTGTTCGCGGCGGCCTTGCTGTTTGTGTTCCTGATCCTGTCCGCCCAGTACGAGAGCTGGAGCCTGCCTTTGAGCGTGTTGCTCTCCACTCCGTTCGTGCTGTTCGGCGCCATGCTGGGGCTGTGGGTCATGCGTTTCTTCTCCGACAGCTACGTGAACAACGTGTTTGCGCAGATCGGATTCGTGACGTTGATCGGCCTGTCGGCCAAAAACGCCATTCTGATTGTGGAATTCGCCAAAATGAAGCGCGAAGCCGGCGCCAGCGCGGTGGACGCGGCGCTCGAGTCCGCCAAGCTGAGACTGCGCCCGATTCTCATGACCTCGTTCGCGTTCATCCTCGGCGTGGTGCCGTTGGTGACCTCCGCCGGCGCCGGAGCGGAATCGCGCAAGGTGATGGGCCTGGCGGTATTCGCAGGGCTCCTGGTGGCCACTGCCCTGGGCGTGCTGCTCATCCCCATGCTGTACGTCATGGTGGAAACGTACCTGACCAGGGCCAGGCCGCCGGCGCCGAAGGATGCCGGTGAATCGTCGGGTCACGCTGCGCCGAAGGGGCATTGATCATGAAGAAGGTGTTCGCCCCACTCGTGCTCGTGATTGTGGCCGCCTGCTCCGTGGGACCCAACTATCACCGCCCGGAGGTGGAGCCACCACCGGCGTGGCTCAATCCCGACACCACGTTTTACGCCGACAGCGCGGCCACGCTCTCCGACACCACCTGGTGGGATCTGTTCGGCGACACGGTGCTCACCCAGCTGGTGACCGTGGGCGTGATGGAAAACCTCGACGTGCGCATCGCCGCCGCGCGCGTGGAAGAGCTCATGGGCCGCTATGGCGTGGCCAAGTCGGATTTCTTTCCCAAGATCGACGCGGGAGGCACCGCACTGCGAGGCCAGTTTGGCGCACCCGGCGACCCTTCGGGGGAGCGGCCCACGCGCGACTACTTCCAGGTGAATCTCTCCGCCGGCTGGGAAATCGATATCTGGGGCAAGTTCCGCCGCGCCAGCGAAGCCGCCAAGGCCGACCTGTTGGCCACGGAAGAAGCGCGGCGTGGCGTGGTGCTCTCCACCATTTCGCTCCTCGCGTCGTCCTACATCGATCTGCTGGCGCTCGATCGTCAGCTCGAGATCACAAGGCAGACGGCCGAGCTGCGCGGGCACACCGTCAAGATGTTTCAGCAGCGGAAGGACAAGGGCGACCTCTCCGAATTGGAATTCAGCCAGGCCGAATCGGAATACTGGTTCGCCATGGCGCAGATCCCGCTTCTGGAGAAAAACATCGTGTTCCTCGAAAACACGATCAACTTCCTCCTGGGCCGCAATCCGGGCCCGGTGCCGCGCGGCCGCGTGCTCGACAGCCTGATCGTGCCCGAGATTCCCGTGGGAATCCCCTCCAGCCTCCTGGAGCGGCGCCCCGACGTGCGCTTCGCCGAAGAGCAGCTGCGTGCCGCCAACGCGCGCGTGGGCGTGGCGAAGTCTCTCTACTTTCCGTCGATTTCGCTGTCGGGTCTGTTTGGCTTCGCCTCGGGCGATCTCAATGAACTGTTCGAGTCCAATTCCATCATCTGGGATCTGAGCGGCGGAGTGTTCCAGCCCATCTTCCACTGGGGCGAAATCAAGGGCGAAGTGAAGGCCTCCGAGGGACTGAAGAAGCAGGCGCTCTATTCATACGTGCAGACCGTACGCGGCGCCTTCCGCGACACGGAGGATGCTCTCACGGATCGCGCGCTCACCGGAGCTCAGGTAGAAGCCGAAACGCAGCGTACGGATGCTCTGTCCACCTACGTGAAGCTGGCCAGAATGCGCTACGACGAGGGCGTGACCAGCTACCTGGAAGTGCTCGACGCCGAGCGCTCGTATCTCGACGCGGAGCAGAGCTTCTCGCGCACCAAGGCCGAGCTCTACAAGAGTGTGGTGGGAGTGTATCGCGCCCTGGCGGGCTCGTGGCTGGATTCGGTGGCCATCGCATCCTTCCGCCTGGAAGAAGTCGAGCCGCGCTACGAACCGGCGCCGCCGCCGGACACGACCGTGCAGGACACGGCCACCGCACCCGACACTGCCAGCGGCGGCGAGTAAGAGTCGTTCCCGCGCCCACTGGCGGGAGTCGACTCCTGATGCCCGCCTTCTCGCATCGCACTAGCTTCGCGTTTGACTAATCCGGGTCATCCAAGGAGACACACATGAAAAGCGCTATCCGATTCCTGAAAGCCACTCTGGTGGGCGGCGCACTGTTCCTCGTCCCCGTCGTGATCGGGCTGGCCATCCTGGGCAAGGCCCACCAGCTCGCCATGAAGATCGTGACGCCGCTTTTGGAGAACTTTCCCGTGGCAGCCCTGAGCTACCCCGTGGCCATCCGGCTGGCGGGTGTGGTGTTCCTGATCCTCGTCTGCTTTCTGGCGGGCCTGTTGGCCGGAAGGCACAAAGCCAGGAAGGCCACGCAATGGCTGGAAGACAATATCCTCGTCCATGTCCCTGGCTACCTGCTCCTCAAGAGCGTGGCGCGCAGTGCCGCCGGTGAGGAGGATGAATCGCTCGCCAAACCCGTGCTGGCGCGCATCGAAGACGCCTGGCAGCTCGGGTTTCTGGTGGAGCGACTGGAAGCCGGCCATCTGGCTGTGTATATCCCGGGGGCGCCCAACGCCCGCTCGGGGTCCGTGTTTTTCATGTCAGAGGATCGCGTGCGTCCGCTCGATGTGCCGCTGCCAAAAGTGATGAAGTGCATGCGGCAGCTCGGCGGTGGAGCGGCCGCCCTCCTGCCCGGAGCGGTGCTGAAGGAATAAGCCCCTGGAAAGTAGGGTCAGACTCGACTTTTGAAAAGTCGAGTCTGACCCTACTTACTACTTAATGACGACCAGCTTACCGATGTCGGTGCCGAAGCGGCTTTCGATGGTGTAGAAGTAGATCCCCGTTTTCACCGCCTGCGTATTCCGTGTAATCAGATTCCACACCACCACGGAGGCCTGCGAACTCCCCGGGTGCTCGGCGTGATCGAGGCTCCGCACCAGGTCTCCATCGAGACTCCAGATGGAGATGGTGCAGGTATCGGGTACGTTGGTGAAGGTGACCTTTCGCGCCCGCTCCGCGTCATCTTCCAGCCCCCGCGGATTCTCCCATCTCTTATCGTAGTATTCGTCGGCCATGCGGTACGGATTGGGATACACGCCCGGCTTGGGGCGTTCGGATTTTACCACCTCGGCTGCGTTGATGGGCCAGATCTCGGTGGCGTTGGCGAGGGGCGATGACTCAAGAGAAGAGAGATTGGCCGCCGGATTGCCGAAGTCGAATGCTGTGACCGCCAGATACACGGGCTCGGCCAGCTGCAAGCCGTCGATGGCATACTCGTACTCGTAGTACGGCCACTCCAGCACGGTGCCGTCGGCGAGGGTGAGCGTAGAGTCGCCCGCCGCACTGTAAGGATACACCTTGCGGACCACTCCCACCACATCGTGCCCCAGCGAATCGGCCAGGTAGGCGGTGGCGGTGTCGTCGACCTTCGCGTTGGCTTCGTAGCGATCAAAGCAGTACAGGTTGGTGTCGAGCTTCGAAGGATCCACGGGGCTGAGCACGATCTCCCGCATCGCGGTTTCCTCGGTGCACACCTTGAAGCTGTCGGGGTGGAAGAAGTGCCCGTACACCGAGTCGCACAGATCGTCGTACAGGAACTTGAGCGTATCCATGGAGAGCGGCCGTCCGTCGGCCTTCCAGCGCCCCGACAGGCGGTTGAACTTGTTCCGCACCCAGTTGATGTTGTCGCGTGAAGCCAGAAGGGCGAAGTCCTGGAGCAGCAACGTGCGGCTCATGTACACGCGGTAGCCTTCGAAGTCTTCCACAAACGAGAACGGATCTTTGCGTGTCTCGGAACGATGACCGTTGAACCGAATGGCGATCATGCCGGCCCGCGTGGTGTGCTTGAGTTCGTTCGGCGGAGGGGGCGGCGGTGGACCCTGGAAGTCGGGGATCCCGTCGCCTGTGTAGTAGGCTGTGTCGCCCTGCACGATGCGGTACTTTCCTCTGTAGCCATCACCGTCGGTGTCGAAGCCGGGGGAGTCGTACACCCAGCCTGCCCAGATCGCGTTCTGGGCAAAGTTCTCCTGGCTGAGGCGTTCGAGCCAGGCGGCCGGATTGAGCGGATCCCAGTACGTGGTAAAGTTTCTTGGATCGGTGTGGAAGTCGCGCCCGCCTACCACGGCCAGGGTGAGCGGTACCGTGGAGTCGGGCGGCACGTCAAAGGGTCCGAAGGACAGGGCATAGCGAGTGTCGAATCCGTCCGCGAGATTGGCCGCCATGGCCGGGTTTGGCGTGGGAGGCATCCAGCCGTCAGCCGTGTGGTCGATGGCCGCTTCCCACTGCGGGTAATCGAACTCGCGGTTCGACATCAGTTGATAATGCTGGATGTCGCCTCCGGGCGTACCCAGAATGCCTTCTGGAAAGTCCACCTTGGTGTCGACCTTGTTGGGGCCCCAATCGGGTTCGTTACTGCGTTTCGAAATCCACCAGTTGTAGGCGAAACTAAGATTGCCCGGCGCCTGCACAACGCGCAGCCCCACCACGCTCGTGGGGGATTGTGGCGTATAGAAGCCGCGCGGGTCTCCGTCGTTGTCGGCCACCCACGCCAGGTTCACGGTGTCGAGGTAGCCTTCGCCCACCAGACTTGGCACCGAGTGCGTGAAGCCTGAAATGTCGTCGTCGAACGATCCCGTGGGTCCGGCCACGTCCTGATCCATGAAGATCCCGAAGAACATCTGCTTCAGCGTGTCCTTGTTCACGTTCTTCACCAGAAGATCAAAGAGCACGAAGTCGCTGGCGAACTCGGTGGACCACGAATAGGTCTTCTGGATGATCTCCACACCGATGGGCCGATGCCGGGTGGTCTCTTCGCCACCCACGCCGAGATCCTCCCCCAGGGTGTCGGAATACATGCAGACCAGGTCCTGTTCCGAGATTGCGTCTTCCGAGAACATCACGTCTGGGCAGAATGAATTGGCGGGCTGTCGCAGCACCGGACGCGTGGTACGTTCGATGAAATCGCCCTCCGGGTATTTGCGCGGGAAAAACTCTCCGCCGCCGCCGGAGTTGCCGTTGATGGCCATGGACACCAGCGTGTCGCCTCTCACCACGGCGCCCACCCATAGACCGCCCGCGAAATTGTACTCCACATTGGAATTGAGGGGGAACTCGATGGCCGGAGCGAAGAGCTTCAGGCAGTCGTCCCTGCGACCGCCCAGATAGCCGAAGTTTGTTACGTTGAGCCCCATGGCTCCCACCCGGTGCACACGGTGCTGGACGTAGGGAACTTCCGCCACGCCGAAAGGCGGCCTCGAGGGCAGTTCATTCGAACGGCCGGGGGGCGGAGCCGCCAGGGACTCTCCTATGGCGAACGCCACCGCCAGGGCCTGCAGGAGGACTCTATTGAACCTGGACATGGGCTTGCGGGAGCCTGAAAACTACGATCCTGCCGGAAAACCGCAAGGGCAACTTTGGCGGGCCGGGAGGGCCGAGTCCTCACCCGAGACCGCCGGGACACGGCCCGAAGCCGCTCCGTTGAATGGCGGCTTCAGCGACTCACGTAGAAGTGCACCGTATCGGCCAGGGCTGAGCCGAACACGCCGATCCCGTCGCCCTCCACGTGCAGGCTGGGCTCGTGGAAATTGCCGTCGATCTCCTGCACGTTCTCCTGCGTCACGAAGAAGTCGCGGAAGTTCTTGTCCCCGGCATACACTACGCCCCGATAACTGCCATAAAAGTTCACGTGGAACCAGAACACTTCCATGTTCGACTCCCCCGCCCCGGGCGGCGCGTTCTGGATCCAGTTGAATCCGTAAGCCAGATCGTCGAAGAACTCGATCACGTCGTCGGCGTCGAAGTCGTAGAAGGCGTTGTCGTAGATGAAGGTGCTGGTGTCGGCGTTGAGTGCGGTCACCGATAGAGCGTAGAATTCGTTGCCGGGCGTCCGGTCAAAAGCGACGTTAAAGGACAGCAGGTTGCCTTCGGCATCGCGCTGGCGATACGCAAGCGTGTCCAGTCGCGAGTTGGGGAGGTCCAGCGTAAACCCCGAGTCGGGCACCGTGGTGGTGGACCACGCGCGGAGAGTGCTTCCGTCGATATTGGCTTCCACGTCGATGCGATAGGTGCCGCCGGCACGCACTGTGATCGCCAGGTTCTGGAACGCCTGCGTGCCGGCATTGTACGCCAGGGGATACACGGTTCCCGAGTCGTCGGTGATGGTGACGACGGCACCCGACAGCACGAGCGACGACGGGTCCACCGGGGCGTCCAGTGGCACACTGCGCGAAATCCAGATGTCGTTGACGAACTTGCCCGGCATGAGCGTGCCGTCCACGACGATCTTGGGTACGTACGACACGCCGGTGAGATCCACGGTCCCCTTGCCGCAGCCCAGTACAAGCAGCAGGAGACTGCCGAAGAGTGCACGGCGTGCCAGGGCGAACTTAGAATTCAACTCGCACCCCCAGGGTGGGAAGAATGGGAAACATGTATTCGGGTTCCACGGTCTGCGCGGAACCCTCCAGATCGTAGGTGAGGAACCAGACGTTGCCGCGGTTGCCGATGTTGAAGAACTGCAGATACGGGTACAGCGACCAGCCGTTGTAGTGCTTTTCCCACGTCAGGCTGAGGTCCAGCCGCGCGTAGTGCGGGAGGCGAATGTTGTTGATGTCTGAAGGGTAAAACTCGAACGGCACGTTGGTGTCGCGGTCGGGAAACGTGCGGATGTAGTACCCCGAGGTGGGCTGCGTGATCGGCTGGCCCGTCATGTACACAAACGTGAATCCGAGGGCGAAGTTCGAACGGTGCTGGATGGGCCGCTCCCCCCGCAGTCCCCGGAGGAAGTTCTTGATGTCCACGTTGCCGGTGACATTGAAGGTGGAGTGGCGATCGTGCCGGGGTGCGAACGCGCGCTCCTGGTTGATCTTCTCGTAGGCACCACGCGTGGTCGCGAAGCCGTAGCCCAGCCAGCCGGTCACCGCGCCCAGGTCGCGGCGGATCAGGAGATCCACGCCGTAGGTGTAGGCGTCGCCGCGGTAGAAGATCTCGTCGGTGCTGTTGTACACCGGCCCGTTCTCGTCGTAGTAGCCCGGGTCGGAATCCACGGCGTTGTTGTCGACGAAGGTGTAGATGTCGAGGTAGCGCTTGTAGTAGGGCTCGATCTCGAGCTGAAAATGATCGGCCAGTTCCTTCTGCACTCCCACGATGGCGTGATAGCCGGTGGAGGGTCCCTGGTAACGATTGGCGAAGCTCCACACGTCGGCCACGAACGGCCGCGGCACGCGGTGCAGGAACTGGTGGTACACCCCGCCGGCTGCTTTCACGCTCACCGTGGGCGTGAGCCGGACCTTCACCGATCCCCGGGGTGCCATTCGCACAAAGTTGGTGTCCGAGTCGAAGTAGTCGAGACGCACGCCCGCCTCGATGTTCCAGCGCGTGGAAGGCAGCCATGTTTCGTGCAGGAAAAACGCGGTGTGCAGTGGCCGGCCCAGAATGTCCACGCGGCCGTTGGGAAACTCCTGCCGGTAGGAGAGCTCGAGGCGCTTGTGTTCTACTCCCATGCCGAGGCGGAATTGCTGTGAGACATGGTAGGTGCCCTGCGCTTTGAAGGTGAGGTCCTTGACGTCGTTCTCTTCCCGAAACGCCAGGGCGTCGCCGAAATCGAGATTCGACTCGTACCGACTGGCGGTGACCCACACGTTGGCGAACAATCGGGGCGTGAGCACCGTGGTCCAGCGCGCGCTTGCCGTGCCGTTGCCCCAGTCGTAGCGCACCTGCGAGGGATCGGAGGCTGACGTGTTGAACGTAAAATCGAGATCGTCGAAACTCCGGAAGCCCGAAAGCGTGAGCTTGTTACGCTCGCCCAGATCGATGTGCGCTTTGAGGCTGCCGTCGATGAAGTAGTAATCGGGGATGTCGTCCACGGCCCGGCCGATCGTCTGGTCGAGATAGGTGCGGCGGATCGAGCCCGAGAGCGACGCCCGGCTCGAAATGGGCGGCTGAAGCGTGGCCCGGGCCGAAAGCAGGCTGATGGCGGCGGTTCCCGCGACGTGTTCACGATTGCCGTCGAGGTTGGTGATGTCGATGATCGACGAAAGCCGGCCGCCATACTCTGCGCCAAACCCGCCTTTCGACAGCTCCACCTGCTTGATGGCCTCCGTGTTGAAGGTGGAGAACAGTCCGAACGCGTGTTCCGGGTTGTACACGTCGGCGCCGTCGATGAGGTAGAGGTTCTGGTCCGGCGTACCGCCGCGGATGTACAGCTCCGAGGAAAAATCCGAAACGGGCAGAATGCCCGGCAAGGACTGCAGGGTGCGCAGCAAGTCCGGCTCCGCCACCTGGGGCACGTTCGCGATCTGTTCGGCCGAGAGTTCGATGCTGGACACCGGTTGTTCGAAGAGTTGTTCCGCGATGGGCACCTCCTCGGCGGTCACCACGAGCGTGTCGCGAACGATGGGGACAGGAGCCAGTCTCAATACGGCGTCGCGATTCTCTCCCTCCACCAGCGACACGGGCAGGCGCAGTGTTTCAAAGCCCACGTATTTGGCGACCAGCGTGTAGTCGCCCGAGGGAATGTTGGAAATTACGTAGTAGCCACCCTCGTTGGATGCGGCACCCGTGGTGGTTCCGTCGAGGTATGCACTCGCCCCGATCAGCGCTTCGCCGGTGGATTGGTCGTAGATGAAACCGGAGAGTGTGGCCAGGCGCGCCGACGCGGTGGCCGGCCAGAATAGCCCCGCCAGGAGGAGCACGCTAGTCCGCCCCGCCTTTACCACCCAGCGCATTCAGTCCCCGTCACGAGCGTCTTCTTCCCCATCCAGTGTACCGGCCTGCACGAACTGCCCCATAGTGCGTGATGGCCGGTTCCGCGTCAATGGTTGGGGTCCGGTCCCGGGACGATGGTGGGGAGGCCCACTTGACGCACCGCGCATCCGTGCATACATAGGAAGGCTCAGCGGTCTTCGACTATCTCAGTCCATCAGGAGAACACAGATGCCATCCGAACTTGAAACGTACCAGTGGCGCGGCGCGCGCGCCATGGTGCTCTTGCACGAACAGAACATGCGCGAATTCCTCTCGACCTGGCGCGCTTTCAGGGCTTCGGGCAAGTCGCTTCCGGCCACCCAGGATCCCGACTATGCGTCGCCGCAGAAATTATTGCGGCACGCCTTCCGCGCCTCGCGCGGCTACATGACGTGGATGTGCGAGCAGCTGGGCTTCCCCGACCCCGGAATTCAGGAACCGCCGGACGAAGACCAGGTCGAGGGGCAAGCCGCGTTGTATCTGGAACATCTGCTGGCCCGCTGGCGAGAGCCGCTTGCGGGTCTCACCGAAAAGCGATCCGAAGAAGAATACAAGTCGCGCTGGGGTGCCACGTACAGCATCGACTCCATGCTGGAACACGCCGTGATGCACCCCATCCGGCACTCGTTTCAGTTGAAGGATCTGATGTCGCGGAGATAGGTAAATGGGTATAGGTAAATGGGGTCAGAGGCAAATTAAGCCGACCCTGGTCCCCTGCTTCACGTGCGAAGTACTCCGGCTTAATTTGCCTCTGACCCCATTTACCCATTTACCTCTACACCGCCACGCGCTGAGGGCGCACTTCACTGAACACGCGCCACAGGGCGTCGGCGGCTTCCACCATGCTTCGGACGTCCTTCTTCGGGTGGTTCACCTTGCGCTCATGCAAGGGCACCATCGCGGTGAGCTGCAGCACGCGCCCCTGACCCGACAGGCACAGGTGCCCCGGCAGTTCGGCAAACCGCTCCCACACGTGTGCCGGGATGGCCGACAGGAGCTCGTGCGACGCGCCGCCGTACAGACGATACTTTTCCTGAAAGCGCGGCTTTCCCGGCACTTCCACTTCCTTCAGATCCGAGCGGCCGATGGCCAGCTGGAACAACTTGTTCACCATGCCGCCCAGAAATCCAGGCAACTTGACGTTGGGAACGGTAACGAAGGCCGGGAACAGGTCGGCCCTGAAGTCCATTGCGTAGTGGGTGGTATCGCTTTCGTTTCCGGGCACGTCGTATCGATACAGGTCGTAGTTGAGCCCTGAGTACCTGTAGAGGTTCTTGAACGTCTCCGCCTTCCCCGCACGCCGGGCCGACACCCCCTGCAACGACTCAGCCAGCGAGCTGTCTATCTGCGGATTCGATTGAAACCCGGCCTGAGTGAGTGAGGCCGCCAGCTCCGCCTGTTGCTTCTTGTGCAGGCCAAAGAGAAACTTGAACAGCAGAGCCATGCCGGTGATGACAGCGATTACGATGGCGAATTCCATGGGCCGATTCTCCCCTCTACATCATTATCGGCGGGGCGGGCCGTGTCGAAAAGGGCTCCTGGCCCTCTATAATGATCAGGTCAGAGCGGCCTTGGCGAAGCTGAGAACGAAGAAGAATCCGCACATATCGGTAACCGTGGTGAGCAGAGGCATCGACGCGAGGGCCGGGTCGGCCCCAAGACGCTTCAGCAACAGGGGCATGCTCCCGCCGATGAGCACCGACAAAAGCGTGTTCAACGCCAGAGCCGAACCCACCACCATTCCCAGAATCGCGTCGCCCGACCACAGCACCGCCACCAGCCCCAGAAGCGCACCCAGAACCGCGCCGTTGGCCAGGCCCACCCAGGCTTCCTTGGAGAACACACGCAGATACTCGCCAGGGCGGATGAGGCCCAGGGAGAGTTCGCGAATGCTCACGGCCACCGCCTGGTTGCCTGCACATCCGCTCATGTCGGAGATGATTGGGAGAAACACCGCCAGAGCCACCACCGCCAGGATCGTTTCCTGGTACATCGCGATCACGCTGGCCGCGACCATGTTGAGCACGATGTTGGGCGCCAGAAATGCCAGCCGCCGCAGGGCCCGCTGATGTACCGGCAGCGAGCGGTACTCCTCGCCGCCCACGATACCGCTGAACTTGAGGAACAGACTCTTCGCTTGTTCCCCCTGTGCCTCCTGCACCGTCTTGCGCCGCACCACACCCACCAGCTGACCGAGCGGTTCGACCACCGGCACGCCGATGAACCCGGGGTGAGATTCGAAGAGTTGCACCAGATCCGATAGCGTTGCACCGGTGAGCACGCGCACGGGTTCCTTGATCATGATGTCCCGGATCTGTGTCTGGCCCCGGGAGAGAAGCAAATCTCGCAGTCTCAGCACGCCGGTGAGGAGTCCCGACCGCGTGACATACGCATACTGCACTTCGTAATCGGAATACGTGTCGGCCTTCTCGCGCAGGTGTGAAAGCACTGCGTCCACCGTGCGCTGTTCCTCGAACACCACGAACTCTGTGTTCATGAGGGCTCCCGCCGTATCCCTGGCGTAGGCCAGGATTTCGCGGGTGCGTGCCGCTTCCTCGTGCGGCATCTCGCGCAGGATGGCTTCCACCTCGCGGGAGCCTACGTTGGCGAGAATGTCGGCCTGCTCGTTGGACTCCATAAAGTCCACGATTTCGGCGGCATCCTTGGCAGACAGGTCGCCCAGGAGATCGGCCGCCTGCTCGTCCGGCAGATCCACCAGCATCTCTGCCACATCCTCGGCCGAGAGGATTTTGAGCAGCGACTCCTGACGTGCGGGATCCAGCCGTGACACGGCCAGAGCTGTTTCGGCGGGCGAAAGGCGATCGATGAAGGCCTGCACCTCGGCGCCCGACCCCTCATCGATGAGGTCGGCCAGGGTGAGCCAGGGGACCTCTTCTGTGTCCGGCCGGAACTCGCCGGCGGGTCGGTCGCGGCTTGTATCCACCATCTGAGGCGCAAGTTAGAAAGCCGGCAAGGCGGCGGGCAAGCGCCCAGCCCATGGCCGTACGGTCCCGGAAGTGGGTCTTGTCCGAGGTCGCGACTCATCGGACATTGTCACTCGGGACGCAACTGCGCTCACCTCAATCGGGAGAAGCTCTCATGTCACCAGCCACACAGCGAGATCGCCAGGAAATTCTCGCGCACATTCGCTCCATCTTTCAGGCCTACGTAGACCGCGATCTCAAGACGATCCGCAATACGCACACAGCCGACTGGACCGGATTTCAGGGCCCCAGCAGACGAATCGAGCGCGGCATCGAAGACTACATGCACAACGCCGAGAAATCGCTTGAGACGTTTACGGGAACGGGCTACGAAATCCTGGATTCCGAAATTCAACTGTACGGGGATGTGGCCGTGGTATACTACGTGGCGCGCTACGACTACAGTGATGCGTCAGGGTCTGACCATGAGCTGCCTTTGCGCTCGGTGGACATCTATCGCCGGGAGAACGGTCACTGGATTCAGGCCGGTTCGCACATCACGCCCATTCCCACGGGAGCCTGGGGCGAGAGTTCCTGAAGCCACGCCGAGCGAGCCCGTCGCATGCCCTCTGTTGAAACGATCGACGTCGTGGACTCCCACACCGAGGGCGAGCCCACGCGCGTGATCGTGCGCGGCGGGCCGGACCTGGGCCCGGGCCCGCTCACGGACCGGCGAGAACGCTTTCGCACTTCGTTCGACCACGTGCGACGCGCCGTGGTGATGGAGCCACGCGGATCCGACGTATACGTGGGAGCGCTTCTGTGCCCGCCTGCGAACAGCGACTGCGTGACGGCTGTGATTTTCTTCAATAATGCCGGCTATCTCAACATGTGCGGGCACGGCACCATGGGGGTGGTCGTTACGCTCGTGCACCTGGGCCGGATCGTGCCGGGAGCGTACCGTATTGAGACGCCCGCCGGTGTGGTACGCACGGTGCTTCGCGAGTCGGGCGAGGTGTCGGTGGAAAACGTGCCGGCGTACCGCAAGGCCCACGCCGTGGCGGTGGACGTGCCCGGGCTGGGAACGGTGACAGGCGATGTCGCCTGGGGGGGAAACTGGTTTTTCCTCATGGAGGAACACGGGCAGTCGCTCGAACTCTCCAACGCGCCCGCGCTCACCGAGTACACCTCGCGCGTCCTTCGCGCCGTGCAGACGGCTGGCTTCCCGGAGGTGGATCACGTGGAATTGTCGGGCCCGCCGCGACGCCCCGACGCCAACAGCCGGAATTTTGTGCTGTGCCCCGGGCTCGCCTACGATCGCTCGCCGTGTGGAACGGGCACATGTGCCCGCATCGCCTGCCTGGCGGAGGAAGGTTCGCTGCGCGAAGGCGAAGTGTGGGTCCAGGAGAGCATCACGGGCAGCGCGTTCTCCGCATCGTACCGTCGTGATGGTTCACGCCTCCTTCCCACCATTACCGGCCGCGCCTACGTGAATGGCACATCCACGTTGATTCTCGACCCGCGCGATCCCTACCGTTACGGATTGTCCCGCGCATGAGCCGCCGCGTGGTCGTGCTGGGCGCAGGCGTGATCGGCCTGTGTACCGCCTACTATTCAGCGCTTGAAGGACACGACGTGCTGGTGGTGGACCGCGAGAGCGAAAACCACCACGGCTGTTCGTGGGGGAACGCGGGGCTCGTGGTTCCTTCGCACATTGTGCCCCTCGCAGCTCCGGGGATGATCGGCCGTGCGGTGCGCTGGATGTGGAATCCCGAAAGCCCGTTCTATGTCAGGCCGCGCATGGATCTGCAGTTTCTCGATTGGGCCTGGAAGTTCTATCGCGCCGCGTCCGCGCGGCAAGCGGCCGCCGCGGCACCCATCATCCGCGATCTGAATCTGCACAGCCGCGTGCTCTTCGGGGAGTTGGCCCAGCGCACCGGTGATGCGTTCGGCCTGGTGAAGGAAGGCGTGCTCCTCCTGTGCCACACCCAGCGGGGACTGGACGAAGAAGCCGCCACGGCTACGCAGGCCAGACGCCTCGGGCTTGAAGTGAACGTGCTCGATGCCCGCGAGGCGAAGTCGCAGGAGCCCGGCCTCGAGATGAATATCGTGGGCGCGGTGCACTATCTTCAGGATGCACACATGGACCCGGCGCGCTTCATGACGGCGTTGCGGAATCTTGCCGTTGGGGCGGGGGCGAAGTTCAAGTGGAACACACAGGTGAACGGCTTTAGTACGAACGGCAGGCGCGTGCAGGCCCTGGCCGTCCCTGGGGAGGAACTTTCAGGGGACGAGTTTGTGCTCTGTGGCGGCTCCTGGAGCCGGGCCGTTACCACGGGCCTGTCGGTGCGGCTGCCTCTCGAGGCGGGCAAAGGCTACAACCTCACGCTGGACGAACCGCGCGTGTCTCCACGGAAGGGCGCCATCCTTGTGGAGGGCCGCGTGGCCGTGACTCCCATGGGCCAAGGGCTCCGCTTCGCCGGCACCATGGAAATGGCGGGGCTCAACCTGCACATCAATCCCTCACGCCTTTCCGGCATCCGCAAAACGGCCATGAGGTACTACCCTCAGTTCACCGAGGCGGACTTCAAGGGAATCACGCCCTGGTGCGGACTGCGCCCCTGCACACCCGATGGCCTCCCTTATCTGGGGCGAGCCGCGCGCTACGACAACCTCACGATCGCCTGCGGGCATGCCATGATGGGGCTCAGCCTGGGGCCCGTCAGCGGGCGCATCGTGGCCCAACTGATCTCCGGGCGCACGCCCGACCTTGATCTCACACTGCTCAACCCCGATCGTTACAACTCATGAACTGGACCGGAGTCATCCCAGCTGTCACGACGCCATTTTCAACGGGTGGCGACGTCGACTTTGAATTCCTCACGCGGCACGTCGCCTGGCTTCTGGACAACGGGTGCACCGGCGTGGTGCCCCTGGGCTCACTGGGAGAGGGCGCCACGCTCGATCTCTCCGAGAAACGTGCGGTGTTGCGCACGTGCGTGGAAGCCGTGTCGGGCAGGGCGCCCGTCATCGCCACGGTGTCGGCGTTGTCGACCCGGGAAGCCGTAGCGGTGGCACACGCCGCAGTGGAGGCCGGCTGCCAGGGGCTGATGGTGTTACCGCCCTACGTGTACTCCACCGACTGGAGGGAGATGAAGGCGCACGTGAAGACGGTGATGGAATCCACACCGTTGCCGTGTCTCCTCTATAATAACCCGGTCGCCTACACCACCGACTTTCTGCCGGAACAGGTGCTCGAACTGGCCGAGGAAGTGCCTCAACTGGAGGCCGTCAAGGAATCGTCCACCGACGTGCGGCGCATCGCTGCGCTTCGCACACAGGTGGGGAGTAAGCTGACTCTGCTGGTGGGCCTGGACCCGCTCGTGGTTACGGGCGTGCACTCCGGCGCGCGCGGTTGGATTGCCGGCGTGGCCAACGCATTGCCCCGCGAGTGCGTGGCGTTGTTCGAGGCCGTGACGAAACGCGATGAAGAACGCACGCGCCTCTACTACGACTGGCTCCTGCCGCTTCTGAACATGGACGCCGTGCCCAAATTCGTGCAGTTGATCAAACTCATGCAGCGCGAGGCGGGCATGGGCTCGGCCATGGTGCGCGCACCCCGCCTTCAACTCGATGGCGGCGAGCTAGCCAAGGCGCAGGCCATGATCCGCGGTGTGTTGTCCCGCCGTCCCGACCTCGCACGGTCATGAGCCTCAAGGCCTGTTCCATCGTCGCCGGCCGGTCCACGCCCGGATGCGGCACCGCGTTCCATGCCGTGCGTCCCGATTCCGGCGAGTCCATTGAACCCGCGTACCATTCGGTGGGGCCGGCCGAAGTGGATGCGGCCGTGCAAGCCGCGTACGCCGCGTTTCAGGAATTCGGCAGCTCCCCTGGCAAAGCCCGCGGCGCATTTCTGCGCGCAATTGCAGATCGACTCGATGCGATTGTGGACGACTTTGTCGCTCGCACTCCACTGGAGACAGGCTTGCCGGAAGCACGGGTGCGAGCCGAAGCCGCCCGCACCACGGGCCAGCTTCGACTGTTCGCGGGAATGGTCGAGGAGGGATCCTGGGTGGACGCACGCATCGATTCCGGCGATCCGGCGCGCACACCCGCACCCAAACCCGACGTGCGTTCGATGCTTCGCCCTACCGGCCCCGTGGCGGTGTTCGGCGCCGCCAACTTTCCGCTCGCCTATTCGGTGGCCGGAGGCGACACGGCCTCCGCCCTTGCGGCCGGCTGCCCCGTGATTGTCAAAGCACATCCTGCGCACCCAGGCACCTCCGAACTGGCGGGCCTTGCCGTGTCCGAAGCCGTGCGGGAGTGCGGCCTGCACGAGGGTGTGTTTTCTCTGCTCTTCGACTCAGGATACGAAGTGGGCCGCGCTCTGGTGGCACACCCACTGGTGAAAGCTGTTGGCTTCACCGGTTCACGAGCCGGAGGACTGGCGCTGGCAAAAATCGCTGCGGCTCGCCCCGAGCCGATTCCTGTGTTTGCCGAGATGAGCAGCGTCAATCCCGTGTTCATTCTACCGAGTGCTTTGGCTGCGCGCGCCTCAGAGATCGCCACATCTCTGCACGCCTCGGTCACCCTAAGCCTGGGACAGATGTGCACCTGCCCCGGATTGGTGATTGCACTTCGTTCGCCAGATCTCGAGCGCTTGATCGAGCGGCTCGCCGCACGCATGACAGCCACGCAGCCAGGCGTGATGTTGAACTCCGGAATCGAGCACGCCTATCGCGAGGGGCTGGACCGGCTCTCCGCGAAAGCAGGCGTCAGGCGCCTGACGTCGCAGGATTCTGGCGCGGCCCTCTGGCGCGTTTCGGGTGCGGCGTTCACTCACGACCCCGCCCTCGCGGCCGAAGTCTTCGGCCCCAGCACGTTGATCGTGGAGTGCAACACTCGTGAGGACATGCTGAAGATAGCACGCAGCCTCGAGGGTCAGCTCACCGCGACGGTGCACGGAGAGGCCACGGAATGGGCCCAGCACGCGGACCTTCTCCACGTGCTCGAAACACGAGCCGGCCGGCTCATCCTCAACGGCGTTCCCACGGGAGTGGAGGTGGGTCCGGCGATAGTGCACGGAGGCCCGTACCCCGCCACCGTCGATGGACGTTCCACTTCGGTTGGCACGCGCTCCATCTTGCGCTTTGTACGTCCCGTCTGTTACCAGGGCTTTCCGAATCTTCTCCTGCCCGATGAGTTGAAGGAAGGGAACCCGCTCTCGATCCGCCGAATGGTGAACGGGGCCATTGTAGAGCCGCGTTGACGCCGCTTCTGTCCTTCGCGATATTGCACTCTGCCTGTCGAGGAAGAGCCCTGCTATGAACTGCAATCGTTCCATTCTGATCCTTGTCGCCGCACTGGCGATCGCCGCTCCGAAGCGAAGCGCACTGGCCGAGTCGGTGCCCGTGCCTCCGAAGGCCGAGGTGATTCCCAAGTCCATGACCGAGCACGGTCAGACCCGCGTCGACAATTACTTCTGGCTGCGTGAACGCGAGAATCCCAAGGTGATCGCCTACCTGGAGGCGGAGAACGCGTACACCGACGCCATGATGAAGCACACGGTTCCCTTTCAGGAGGAGCTGTTCCAGGAGATCAAGGGCCGCATCAAGCAGGACGACCAGTCGGTGCCCTATCGTTACGACGACTACTTCTATTACACCCGCCAGGTGGACGGCCAGGAGTACAGCCTCTACTGCCGCAAGCAGGGGACGCTTGAGGCTCCCGAGCAGATCCTGCTCGACGTGAACATGCTGGCGGGAAGCCACGGCTACTATGATGTGTCGGGGATCGATCCCAGCCCCGATCACAAGCTGTTGGCGTACGGCGTGGATACCGTGGGTCGCAGAGGGTATTCGGTCTACTTCAAGGACATGACCACAGGCGAGTTGTTGCCCGATGTGATTCCCGACATCACCGGAAACCTCGTGTGGGCGGCCGACAACAAGACGGTTTTCTATTCCGACCGCGACACTGCCACATTGCGCTGGGATCGGATCTATCGCCACACGCTGGGCACCGACGCGAGCAAGGATGAGCTCCTGTACACCGAGGCCGACGAAACCTATTACACCTGGGTGGAAAAGTCGAAGTCGCGCCAGTACATCTTCATTCACAGCCAGCAGACTCTGGCCGATGAAGTTCGGTTTCTCGATGCGAGCACCCCGGCGGGCGCCTTCCAGGTGTTTCTCCCACGGACGTCGGGCCACGAGTACTCAGTGGATCACGGCGATCGCTTCTACATCCGCACCAATCTCGACGCGAAGAACTTCCGCCTGATGTCGTGCGGCCCCGGTGAGACAGGCCAGACCGCGAAATGGAAAGAGGAAATCGCCCATCGTCCCGAGGTGTACCTCGAAGGCTATGAACTCTTCCGGCAGCACACGGTGGTGATCGAGCGCCAGGACGGTCTGCTCAAGTTTCGCGTGCGACAGGCGTCGGGTGACGACTACTACATCGACTTCGGCGAGCCTACCTACGATGTGTTCCGCACCGACAACTACACATACGATACGCCAATCTTCCGATACACGTACACCTCCATGACGACGCCCCGCTCGGTGTTCGACTACGATCTGGGCCGTCGGGAGAGCACCCTTCTCAAGGTGACCGAGGTGCTGGGCGGCTTCGATAAGAACAACTACACCACCGAGCGTCTGTACGCCCCGGCGCGCGACGGCGCCCGTGTGCCCATTTCGCTCGTGTATCGGAAGGACAAGTTCAGGAAGGACGGCTCCAATCCGCTGCTTCTCTACGGTTACGGAGCCTACGGCCTCTCCACCGATGCCACGTTCAGCGCCATCCGCCTGTCGTTGATCGACCGCGGTTTCGTGTACGCCATCGCTCATATTCGCGGCGGCCAGGAGCTGGGGCGCGAGTGGTATGAAAACGGCCGGCAGCTCCAGAAGATGAACACGTTTTACGACTTCATCGACTGCGGCGAGTATTTGAAGAGCGAAGGATACGCAAGCTCGAACGGGCTGTTCGGCTACGGCGGTTCGGCCGGCGGGCTTCTCATCGGCGCGGTGCACAACCTGCGGCCCGATCTGTGGGCTGGACTGGTGGCCGACGTTCCCTACGTGGACGTGATCAACACCATGCTCGACGCGTCGATACCGCTCACGGCCAACGAGTGGGATGAGTGGGGCAATCCGGCGGACTCGACGTACTACGAGTACATGATGTCGTACTCGCCCTACGACAATGTCGCGGCGAAGAACTACCCGCCGCTATTGGTGCTCACCGGCCTGCACGATTCACAGGTGCAATACTGGGAACCGGCCAAGTGGGTGGCCAAGCTGCGCGCCACCAGGACCGACTCACATCGACTGCTCATGAAAACCGAGATGGAAGCAGGGCATGGCGGCGTCTCGGGGCGGTACAAACAGTACCGGGAGTACGCGTTTATGTACGCGTACCTTCTGGATCTGGTGGGAATCAACAAGTGAACAAGTCGCTCGCGTGCGCGGAGACGACGAGGGAGAGGACGAGAAACAAATGCACGAAGTCATGAGATACTTTCACTTTCTCTTCGCCTTCGCCCTGATGGCGGGAGCAGGCGCGACGCACATCGTGAGCCTTCGACTGCGCTGCGTGCGCAACACCGCAGCCATTGTGCAGCTGGCTTCCCTCCGCTCGCTGGTGGCGCGAGCGGTGCTCATGCCGGCCGCCGCACTTACCATCATCTTTGGCATCGGCCTCTCGCACATGCTGGGGCACTCGCTCACGCGGCCATGGCTTCTGACTGCGCTGGTGGCCACGCTCGTCATGGTGCTGGCGGGCATGATGATGGCCGCGCCGGCTACGCGTAAGATCCGGCAGCGAGCGCAGGAACTGGCCGACTCTGGGGTGAAGGAAACCGATGAATTGAAGCCGCTCGCCGGTATTCTGGCGGCGTACGCGTGGAGCGACTTCCTGGTGACGGCGCTGATCATCTATCTAATGGTGGTGAAGCCGGGTGGCTGAGACGTCGGCGATCCGCGTGGAGGAATGAAACTGTGAGTACGTTTAAGGTCCCGGTCCCGAAGAATGAGCCCGTGCGCAGCTACGTGCCCGGCTCGCCCGATCACGCTGCGCTCAAAGCAGCCCTGGCGGGCCTAAAGAAGCAGCCGCTGGAAATCCCCCTGGTCATTGGGGGCAAGGCGGTCGCTACCGGGAAGCGCATTGCGATACCTTCGCCGCACAACCACAAGCTGGTGCTGGCGCACTACCACCAGGGAGGCGCCGCCGAAATCAAAGCCGCCGTGGCCGCCGCGCTGAAGGCGCAGAGGGCCTGGATGGACATGCCGTGGGAACATCGCGCTGCCATCTTCCTCAAAGCAGCCGATCTCCTGGCCGGCCCCTACCGCCACACCATGAACGCCGCCACCATGCTGGCACATTCCAAAAACATCTTCCAGGCGGAAATCGACAGCGTCTGCGAGCTGGTGGACTTCTGGCGGTTCAATGCACACTTCATGCAGCAGATCTACAGCTTCCAGCCGGAGAGTTCTCCCGGAATGTGGAACCGCACCGAGCATCGCCCGCTGGAGGGATTCATCTTTGCGGTGACGCCGTTTAATTTCGTTTCCATCAACGGCAATCTGCCCACCGCACCTGCCATGATGGGCAACGTGGCCCTGTGGAAGCCCGCGTCCACGGCGGTGTACACGTCGCATCTCATCATGCGCATCCTGCTGGAGGCCGGACTGCCGGCGGGGGTGATCAACCTGATCCTGGCCCCGGGTGCGCAAATCGGCGAGCTGGTGCTGAAGAATCCGAATCTTGCGGGAATACACTTTACAGGCTCCACGGCGGTATTCCACAACATGTGGAAGACCGTGGGCGCCAGCATCGCCGCCTACAAGAACTACCCGCGCATCGTGGGCGAAACGGGCGGGAAGGACTTCATCCTGGCTCATCCCTCCGCCGACGCCGAGGCGCTGGTCACCGCCATGATCCGCGGCGCCTACGAGTTTCAGGGGCAGAAGTGTTCCGCGGCCTCGCGCTGCTACATTGCCGAGTCGGTGTGGCAGAAGATCCAGAAGCCGCTGGTGCAACAGATCAAGGGCCTGGCGGTAGGCGATCCGGAGGACCACCGCAATTTCGTGAACGCGGTGATCGACGCGGGCGCGTTCGATTCGATTTCAGGATTCATCGACTACGCCCGCAAAGCGAAGCGCGCGAAGATTCTGGCGGGAGGGCGTTACAACAAAGCCAAGGGCTACTTCATCGAGCCCACGCTGGTTCTCACCACCGATCCGCACTTCAAGCTGATGGAGGAAGAGATCTTCGGCCCCGTGCTCACGGTGTACGTGTACAAGGACGCCGACTTCGCCAAAACGCTCAAGGTGTGTGACGAAACTTCACCCTACGCACTCACAGGGGCCATTTTCGCGCAAGACCGTATTGCCATCGCCCAAGCCGAACGCGCGCTGCGTTTCGCTGCCGGCAACTTCTACA
Source organism: Candidatus Zixiibacteriota bacterium (assembly GCA_036745245.1). Lineage (GTDB taxonomy): Bacteria > Zixibacteria > MSB-5A5 > JAUVRN01 > JAUVRN01 > DAIOGN01. The sequence goes on along the minus strand of DAIOGN010000004.1, from coordinate 36 downwards.
TCAACGACAAGCCCACCGGGGCCGTAGTGGGCCAGC
>DAIOGN010000003.1:4347-52100 GCA_036745245.1 Candidatus Zixiibacteriota bacterium | reverse complement strand
CTGGGGGAAGAGCGGAACGAGCTGACCGAGGCCTTCGAGGCGCTGCGGGCCGTCTCAACTCCCGCGGCTTTCGACCCGTTGCGCCCTGCGCTCCACTTCTGGCACACAGCTCCCGGCCGACTGGTCGACAGCGCGCCACGTGTTCATGTGGCGGGCGCACAGCCCTACGGTCTGGCGGAGCTGCGCTCGGGGGCGGTCGACATTACAGCGCGACCCGGATCATTCGGGCTTGGAGTGTCCTTCTCCACTCTTGGATCCGGGCAGTACTACAGCGAGTTGCTTCTGGCTTCCGGAGTCGCCTGGCAACCCGCTCGGTGGGTGGCACTGGGAGCGGTAGTCGAGCACGGGAGCGTTTACGCCGGATCGCGCTTTCCGGCCCTTTACGAATTTGCACTCGGCGCCGGTGTGCGCGCGCGACTGAGCCGGCGATTCAGCCTCGACTGCGCGGCCACCGGACTTGGAACCTCCTCCGAGGAAGCCCGGCTATTTACGCCCCGCCTGTCGGCTGGGCTCACGTTTGAGTATTCCAACCTTCTCTGCGTGCGGGTGGCATCGCTTTCCCACCTCCAATGGAGCCTGGGCGAAACCGTGAAGGTGGGCGAGAATCTGGCCCTGTCCGCCGACCTCGTCACGTCCCCGCTTCGCCTGTCTCTGGGGTTGCTTATTTCAGCCGGGCCGTTTGGCTTCGACTTCCTTTATAGGGATCATCCGGAGCTGGGCGGCGATGTTGCCGTGGGAGTGCTGTTTTACACCTAGCGCACCGGCCTCCCCGGCGTTTCCGGGCGCCCCAGAGCGAAGCAGCGGCACAGCTGAAATGTGAAGGTTGTTGCACCGCGCGGCCCCCGCTCCGGAGCCGCCGCGAGGGAGGCTCCGAGTGCTCACCAACTGCACAGCGATAAGCCGCCAGTTTTCAACGGCTTACAAGGGCACCAAAAACTCCGGTTGAGGACGAGGTCCGGCCACGGTCAGACGCTGGAGGGCATTTGCTTTGCTCCTTGGATCGCTCGAAGGCAAACGGAGAAGCTCGGACCCAAGATGCAATGCTATTTTAGCGGCGTAATGCTCAGAAACGGCGGCTCACCGGCCCAGGCCGGAGTAGTGAGTTTCAGCATCCCCGATCTCGACATCACGTTTCGGGCCCAGTTCAACGGCTCCGCCACGGAGTGCCCGTACGCTTCGCTTCTCGCACTTCTGGAATTCGTCGATCTGAATCCTCACCTCTTCAAGAACAAGACACTCGAAATCTTCTCCGACAGCGAGTCGGTGGTGCGCTACGTGAACAATTCGCAGGTCGACATGCCCAACGATCTCGAGCCCTATCGAAGCATGGCGCTCACGTATCGTCGCAAATATCCGTACCTCCTTTCCCTGGTTCGTGCAGGCAACAACCCCGCCACGGGACACCATCCACAACCCGACACCTGAACTTAAAAAAACGGTGCCGGTCGGCCGCCGCGATGGCGGCCTTTTTTTATGGCTGGAACCCAACGGGTAGCGGGGCTAGCTTGGAGGACATGCGTGAAACACTTGGCCCTCAGGTTCGCGTGGATCCCGGTTCGCTTAAGTCACAGTTCAATGCGGAACTGGCGGGCCTGGTGCAGGGCTGTTTCGCGTCCCGACTCTGCGCCTCCGACTCGCGACTCTTCGGCGACGCCGACGAGCGGCGTAAGGTGGTATCGAATCGCCTGGGCTGGGTGGCTGGACCGGCCTGGCTGGAAGAGCACATTCCGGAGCTGATCCAATTTGCCGGACACATTCGCGACAAGGGGTTTGCCCACGTTCTGCTGCTTGGCATGGGTGGCTCCAGCCTGTGCCCTGAAGTTCTCGCCTCCATGTTCCCGCGACCGGCTCACCTGAAATCGTTCAACATCGTGGACACCACCGATCCACGCGCGCTGCTTCGGCTCGAGGCCGACGTGGACCTCTCACGAACGCTCTTCGTGGTGTCGTCCAAATCGGGTTCGACCGTCGAGACCAGGTCTCAGATGCTCCACTTTCTCGGTCGGTTGGAGGAAATCGTACCCGCGGCGGGCGCGCACTTTGTGGCCATCACCGATTCCGGCTCCGAATTGGAACGCTTCGGCCGTGAACATGCCTTCGACCGGGTCTTCCTCAATCCAGAGGACATCGGCGGCCGCTATTCCGCGCTGTCGTACTTTGGCATGGTGCCGGCCGCGTTGCTCTGCGCCCCGCTGGCCGGGCTGGCCGCGGGTGCACACCGTCTGGGAGAAGAGCTCGCCTCCGATGACGAATCCAACCCCGCATTGAATGCTGGCGCTCTCCTGGGTGCCGGTGCGCGCCGAGGTCTGGACAAACTGACGTTTGTTGCTTCTCCGTCCCTGGTTCCAGTGGTGCCCTGGATCGAGCAGCTGGTGGCAGAGAGCACCGGCAAAGCCGGTCGCGGAGTGATTCCCATCGAGGCCGAGCCTCAAGGCGATCTGCGCGACACGGGCCTCGATCGCGTGTACTGCCTCTTGCGCATGAGCCATGAGGCCTTCCCGCAGCCCGCGCTGCCTTCGGCCCTGCAGAAGGCGAGCATTCCCTCTATCGAGATCGAGTGCCGCGGCACAGCTGACCTGGCGGCGTTGTTTCTGCTCTGGGAGTACATCACCGCCGCCGCCGGGCGCATTCTCGACATCAATCCGTTCGACGAGCCAAACGTCAAGGAGAGCAAAGACAACACGGTTCAACTGCTCGAGGGGTTCAAAGCGACCGGGCGCTTCAATGAGCCAGCGGCCAAAGTGTCCACCGATTCGTTCGAAATCGCAACGGAATCGGTGGCGGGGATGGATATCGCTTGCATGTTCGCGTCGTTGCTTCAGGGAATCGCCGAAGGAGACTACCTGGCGTTTCTCCATTTCGGCGATCGAACTCAGGCGGCGGAGGCGGCCTTGCAGTCCATGCGCAGGGCGGCGCGCGCTGCCACGGGCGTCGCCACGCTGCGCGGCTATGGGCCACGCTACCTGCACTCCATTGGCCAGCTCTACAAAGGCGGACCTTCCTCGGGACATTTCGTGGTGTTTCTCTCCCCGGGCTCGCCCGATCTGGGGATTCCTGGATCTCCTTTCAGTTTCGGAGAGCTGCTCACCGCCCAGGCTCTCGGTGACTATCGGGCGCTGTCAGGGCGCCGACGGCCCTGTCTCTGGGTGCGTCTCACCGCCGAGCCCGAAGAGGCACTTTCCGCATTTGCCAACTCCTGGAATTCCGCCTGCGCACGGATCACGGTGAGGGCGTGAGCCGCCCGTGGACCGGGCCTGCCGACGCCTGATGTGACACAGACGGACAATTAGCTTTTGGAGCCGTAGCAAAGTGATTACATCTGATTACGAGGAACACTCATGACAAACATTCCATCTGATGACCCGGTCACTCGCCTCTTCCTGCGGCACGCCCTTGCCACACTCGCCTATCGCGCCGGCAAAACCGTGCGGGGCACGCCCGAGTCGTACGCTTCGTACAAGTCCGCGCCTGAATCACCGTCACCCAATCAGATCCTCGCTCACATGGGCGATCTCATGGACTGGGCGCTTACGATGGCCAACGGTTCGCCGAAATGGACCAATGCACGGCCGCTTCCCTGGAACCAGGAGATCGACCGGTTCTTCACGGCTGTTCAGCGATTCGACGACTACCTCGAGTCGGGACTGCCCATCGCCTGGGATCCGGCCCGCATCTTCCAGGGGGGCATCGCCGATGCGCTCACACACACAGGACAACTGGCCATGTTGCGCAGGCTGTCCGGACACAAAATGAAAGGCGAAAACTACTCGAAGGCTCAGATCGCCGTGGGTCGGGTGGGCAGCGATCAGGCGCCGCCCGAACCCGGTAACGAATTCGACTGACACCGGCAGGACCTCGGGCCCGCCAATGCCGGCCTGGGCGACCATTTTTGCGGGTCCGGGACCGTCTTCAGGCGTTATATTGGAAATCCACCATCGGGATCGGACGCCGGATTCGAATCAGAGCCCGGAGCTCCGTCTCCTCGGATCGTAGCCGTATCCGGTCGCGGCTGAACTTGTGGGTCAGGCTCGGCTGACGATTGTAGACCGGTCAATATACATTGTGTGGAGGCGACACATGGCCAGTCGTCATGCCTGTCTGCATCTGTTGCTCGCAGCCGCCTGTCTGACCCCTTTGCAATCGGCACGGGCCTACAACTCCGAAGAACACAAAGTCGTCGCCAACATGGGCGCCGCGGCCGTCGTGGTTCCTCCGTCGGTGACGTTCCCTGTAAACACCGGGTACGCGCAGATCCCTGTCGCGAGCCACCAGGACGTGTACAAAGCCGCCAAACGACTCGCCGTGGGGTTCTCCACCAACAACCCCGCGGACTACAGCGACCAAACGAAGCTGACGCAGGACAACAGCTACTGGTACAACTACGCCCAGCGCGAAGGAAATCTGAACATCTGGATCCCGCCCACGCAGTACCTCCGCGAAAACACGCTTCTGGTGCAGGGGCGAACACACGCCGACGTCAGGCAATTCCAGTTCGGCGAACTGGTCGCTCTCTACGGAGACTACCGTAAGACCACGTACTGCGACGGCAACGGACACTGCTATCTCACGCAGGGTACGGTCTGGACGCTCACGTTTAACTACGGCCAGGATTGCTTCGGCGTATGGCCCTTCCAGGAGTGCGGTTACCGGCCCAACCCCATGGACATGGCGCTTTACCTCCGCTACATCGCTTCGGGCATCTGGCCGCCTTACGGAACGGCGGGGAACACGTTTCAGAACACCGCCTACGAAGACGAGTGGAATGATGCCGGCTGGTGGGGCGACGAGATGATTCGCATCGCCAACATCAACGACTGGCACTTCTCTCGCGGCGCTCTGGCCTGGTACATCGGCCTCCACCGGATCGCATTGACCTACGTCGATCTGGCCCGCTCGAACCCTGCAATGTGGAATGTGGCTCTGCACTACGAAGCCAACGCCCTGCACAGCCTCACGGATCTGTTTTGCTTTGGTCACATCGTGACCAACCGGGACGAAACCTCGTACGGCATCATGGACGGCGACAACCTGCTGAATTATGTGTCGTATCTGGGTCAGCAGCACATCCTGGCCCAGGGCGGCGCCACTCGTGAGTCGGCCGGCCGGTTTGCACTATCCTCCAATCTGCCCCCTGTGAGCGATGGATCGCGAGCCCGAAACGACTTCCAGCCCAGTTACCGGCCGGCGGCCTGGAACTTGTGGGCCAAATGGGAGCACGACTATCACGACTATTTCAATAACGGTGGCGCCCAGGTTCGCAACCTCCGTGGCGAGACGTTCACCATCTACGGCGACGGACGGCTCCGATCCAGCAGCGATCAGACTAAGGGGATCATTGCGAACTCCGTGACCGCATCGCTCCAGTCGCTGTTCAATGCGTATGTGGAACTGGAGGCGGGCAGTCGGACGGTGGAGGAGATTGCGGCGTCCGGTTCGAGCTATTTCGCGGCGCTGAAGCACATCCCGGTATTCGTGGAATCGAACCCCGACCATTACTTCGACGGAATGTGGACACGCTACGCCGAGCACGCCGACGCGGTATCCGGTGCCGGTGTCATGCCCGTCAATTCCAACTTCTGCACCATGCCCTACATGAATGGCGGCTCGCCCTGGCCCGATGTGCAGGCGGGCCCGTGCATGGCGTTCCCCGTGGTGGCGTCGGTGGGCGACGACGTCGGTGTCCTGCCCGCGCAGATGGAACTCACTCAGAATGTCCCCAACCCGTTCAATCCCACCACCGTCATCGAGTACTCCGCCGTTTCGCCGGGGCATGTACGCCTCGATATCTACAACATGCTCGGCCAGCGTGTGCGCACTCTGGTGGATGCCGTCCGGCCGGCAGGTGTGTATTCACTCCAGTGGGACGGGCGCGACGACGTGGGTCACGAACTGCCCTCGGCCGTGTATCTGTACCAGCTGTCCACGGAGACGGGACGTCAGGTGAAGCGCATGACGCTTCTGCGGTGAGTTGAAGCGGGTTCCGGTGTTCAGACCATCCTGAGTCCCCGGCCTGCAATCGGTCGGGTTGACGCGGGTCTACCCGGCCGTGAGATCGAGCACCACTCCCGCGGCATCGGTTTCGTAGTGTTCGCGGCGTGACGTCTGGACCAGGTGGGTGCCGTAGGAGCCTTCGAACAGCTCCACCACGTCGTTCTTGTTCTTCTTCATGATCTTGCCAACGGTCTCGACAAGATCTTTCACGGCCCCGGAGATTGCGCGGGCGGTGGCAATCGCCGGGTTGGCTGCGATGGCCGATACCAGGTCGGTGAGCGTGCTCTTGTCCACCGTCTCGTGGATCGTCTGAATCACTTCACCCGAGCGCTGTATCTCCCGGTCGCTCTCGTAGACCATGATGAGCACGTTGAGCGCTCCCGAAACACGTCGGGCTGGCCATAGAGCCACGCCGTCGCCCACAAATTCGCGCGACTGCCCTTTTTTCATTTTCAGAACGTACTCCGACGGCTCGAGGGTGGTGTACGGAAACACCTTGGGCTTGCGGCCGCTGTAGTCCCAGGCGAAGGCCACGAAGTAGATTTCGTTGGTTTTGTTGAACACGCCTGAAAGGAACCCCTCGAACCCGCGGTTCAGCGTGAGGCGCTTGAGATAGAGCGCCCAGGCCTCTTTCGACCGCAGCAGCTCCATGCCCTTCACGTCAAGCTCGGGGAGATGCTCCCGGGCCGTGTTCATCGACATGGACCGCGGCAATCGCGGCCGGCCGGAACTGCTGCGCAGGGTGCTCCCGGGACGGACTCGCGCCCCGGCGCGTATACCAATGTCCGCGAAGCTGCCGACTCTGATGATGGCCACCGTGTCCTCCTAGGTTGACAGGAGCATCTGCATGAGGTTCGGAACGCCCGCCCCCTGAAAGTTCGGGTCTCTCCCCAGGTCCACAGCGTGCTTCAGGAGGATTTGCTTCACCATGTCTGGCCGCCCGATGAATTCCCGCCGCACCGAAAGGAAGGCCGCCAGCACGCCGGACACCTGTGGACAGGCCATGGAAGTTCCGCTCATGGCCACGTAATCTTCCTCCGTCTCGAAGGCAGCATTGGCAGACATGATCTTCTCCCCCGGTGCCACCACGTCGGGCTTTCGGCGACCGTCCGCGGTAGGTCCGCGGGAGGAAAAGTACGACACCCCGTACAGGTGCGGTGACTCCCTGTGCACCGATCCCACGGCGATGGCCTCCTCCAGATTCGCCGGATCGCCGATGGATAGATCCAGGTTCAGATCGTGGATGCCGTCCATGGTGCGCAACACCAGGCGTCCCTCATTGCCTGCGGCGATGCACACGAGAACTCCCTGGCGCCACAGCCGTCGCAATTCATTGCACAGAGGCGAGAAGCCGCAGCCATAGACTTCCGGATCAAACGGCCCGCCCAGGCTGAGATTGATGCCGTGAATCACCAGATCGGGCGAATTCTCGTTCTGCTCTGCAATGTGATCGAGCGCCTTGATGATCCACGAATCCTGACCCGAGCCGTCGTCTGACAGCACTTTGTAGATATGGAGACCCGCCTTCGGCGCGTTACCACGGTAGCTGATCTTCGCTTCTGTGCCAACCCCCGCGATGATGCCCGCCACATGCGTACCGTGACCGTCCCCATCCTTGGCAGCCGCCTTGGGGGCGCCTGACTTGGTGCAGTCCCACTGCGCCTTCACGTTAGCGTGTTCCTTGAAGTGGGGATGATCAGCGCGGATGCCGGTATCGAGAATGGCCCAGTTGACGCCTTCGCCGAAGGCCGCATAGCTCTCGTGCGCGGCCTGTGAGTGCACCACGGCCGTGGACCTGTCGAGCACGGCCCGCTTCACGCTGTCGCGCCACATGCGACGAATGGCCAAATTCTTGTGCTTCGCTCGCAGCGTCATGATCTCAGACGCGGTGAGCCGGGCCGCCACATACCGTTTCAGCGGCTCCACCTCCGCCTGTGGATCGCGCGTGAGTCTGGCCAGCTCCCGAGTGATCAGGCTGCGCTTGTCGTCCAGCGTCTTTCCTTCGACCTCGGCGGACAATTCAATGAGCACGGGAGTGCGCCTGAGCGCTCCCTGCATTTCGCCCACCAGGTCCTTGGCGATCACAAATGAAGTGGCCGGGTCTCCGAAACGATGGCCCACCAGCGCCGCTACGGCGCCTTTCACATCCGCGTGACCGAGATACCCTTCCACCGCATGCGGATTGTCCAGAATGCCGGTGGTGGTGATGGGGTGATCCGTGATCCGAGTCTTCGGCTTGTACTCGTCGGAGAGCGACCGGTCGATGGATACGACGTCGAACTTCGCCGCGAAGTTATGCCAGTGCCCCACCTGCCCGGGTACGGTCAGGGGCCTTCTCACCCGTTCCTGGATTTCCTCGATACCCAAAGGCGATCCCAGCGTCACAAGCAGCGGTACCGAGGCGCCCTTCTTCGCGAACTCGTGAAGCACGTCATACGCCACAATGGTCCCCATGCTGTGCGCCACAACCACGAAGGGACCCGGCCCGGAGGAAAGCCACATGCGCAGGCGGTCCTGAATCCGGCGGCGCTGATCCTGGTCAAAGAAATACGCGGCGACATCGGGCGTAAACGACCGCACGAACCAGCGTGTAAACCAGTCGGGGAAGTTAACCTGCGCATGGTATTCCGACTTCCCGATCGAACGCGCCAGCGCCGGCCGTTGCTCCGAGAGCATGCGTGTCGCCAGGGCCCGCGCAAACGCCCGCGCCTCTGCACCCTGACTCACGCGCGAGACGGTATCGTCAACGAATTCGTCCTGCGAGAGTACCGAGTGCAGGGTGGAATACTCCTGCTCCAGCGACTGTGCCGTAGTGGATGACAAGGGTTGCGGATAGCGGATGTCCGCCCAGTAGGCCATGTGCGTGCGTTCGCCCATCTTCACGCCGAACAGCGCGCGGTCCCACTGGTCCTTCAGCACGGCGGCCGGCGGCTTGTTGAGCATGCCGTGGACGTAAATCAGAGTGTAGTCAGGGGATTCTGTCTTGCTCTTCCCGGCGCGGGCCATGGCTCCTCCTCTGGTTTCAGCTTCGAAACGCTAATCGAATCCCAGCACTAATACTAGGTGAACCGCTCCTCAGCCATGTGAATGGCGACCCCTGGGTGTACCCGTACGTTCCCTCCGGCGTCCAGTTTGGCGGGACTGCCTAATGTGCAGCCATGCAATAGGTTACCCGGGCTGTTCAGATTCCGAATTGCCTTGCGCCGTTGCCGTTGGCCCGTGAATGAAGAGAGATCAGTACGTCCCGAGGGCCGCGTCCATGGGCTCGACGGATCCGGTCTCTTTCACGCCCTCCAGACTGCGGGAGTCTCAGATGATGAGCTTGCTGATTTACTTCGCGGTGATCGTTAGCGGTGCCTCCGTGCTTGCCATTGAAATGCTCGGCACGCGGATTCTCGGGCCGTTCTACGGTGTGAGCCTGTATCTGTGGTCGGCCCTGATCAGCGTGACCCTGGCAGCGCTGAGCCTTGGCTACTCCATCGGTGGACGGTGGGCCGATCGCGGCCCCTCGCTGGCTCGCTTCGCGATGATTCTTGGAGTGGCAGGGCTGTGGATCTGCCTCATTCCGTGGCTGCGTTCACCCATTCTGGTGGCCGCCGAACCGCTCGGGTTGAGGACGGCCGTGTTGATTGCAGCCACGCTGCTCTTCTTTCCCCCCCTTGCGCTTCTGGGCATGGTGAGCCCGTACGCGATCCGCCTCAAAGCTACGCGCGTGGAAACGGTGGGCACCACAGCCGGCAACCTGTTCGCCGTGTCCACGATCGCGAGCGTGATTTCAGCCGTCGCCACGGGGTTCTTGCTCATTCCCAATGTGGGTGTGTACAGTCTTGTCACGATTATTGGCGTGGCACTACTCGTCACCGCCGCCATCGTATCGATCCTGAGCCGGCAGCGCAGATTTGCGTGGTCGGCCGTGCTGCTTCTGGCCGCCGCCGGTGCCGTGGTCATCCCGGGCGATTCCGATCCCGCCGCACGGCCCGAGGAGGGGCTGCTGGCTGTGCGGCAGAGTTTGTACGGGGAAATCCGGGTGGTGGACGTGAACGACACGCGACACCTGCTGATCGATGGCGGCACGCACACCATCGTCGACCGAACCACGGGCGAATCTCGCTTTGCTTATGTGCACGTGGTCGACCTGGCGCGCGGATACTTCGCAGAGCCCGGCGACGTCTTACTGGTAGGCCTGGGAGGTGGTTCCGTGGCCAAAAACTTTGCCGCGGCCGGGTGGAAGGTCGATGCTGTAGAGATCGACCCCGTGATCACCGAGATGGCGCACACTCACTTCGGCCTCGGGGCCGACGAGGCCACGGTGTTTGACATGGATGCGCGTCAGTATTTGATGACGCACGACAAGTTATACGACCTGATCATCATGGATGCCTTCGGCAGCAGCTCGATTCCCTTCCACCTCGTAACCACCGAAGCCTTTGCACTTCTGCGTACGCGGCTACGGCCGGGTGGTGTGGTGGCCATGAACGTGGAAGCCCTGGGCTGGGACGACATTCTCGTGGGTGCGCTTCTGGCTACGGCCCGCACGCAATTTGCCAATGCCGTAGCCCTCCCCATCGCCGAACCGCCGGACCGGCTGGGCAACGTCGTACTCTTCATCTCCGACCGATCGCTCGAGCTTGCGGAAGATCCACCGGTTCCACTGGATCGATTCAGCGCCGAATACAACCGCGCACATGCCTGGGACAATCGCTTTGAGAGCCGGACGGCGGCCGCTCCGATTCTTACAGACGAATTGAATCCGGTGGATGTGTGGGCGGAGCGGATCAATCAGGCCGCACGCAGGCAGCTCAGGGAGTACTTCGGCGGAAACGCGCCGATCTGGTGACGCGTCGCCTCAGCGAAGAAGATGCGACGCTAGCCGGATGAATCGGGTGTGAGGGGCTTAATTTCGCCCGTCACCATGATCTGAACCGGGTGCCCCTCCACCTCGGCAGGCAGACGCGATCGGACTTCCCTGGTGTCTTCCAGAACGAGAATCAGAATACAAGGCGTCCCGTCGGCGAGCGCGCCCGCGGCGACTCCCGTGACTCCGGGCAGGTTCATGAGTTCTTTCGAATGGCGTTCCACCACGGGACCAAGGTCGTCGACGGTCACTGTGCTTCCGCCTTCATTCGCCTCTCTGCAGGCGAGCACCAGTACTCCCACGATGGCCAGGCAGATGGATCTCCAGTTTCGCATGATCGGGTTACGGTCAATCGGATCTCAGTTGGCCCTGCGAACACAAAGGCCCGCCCCGGTGCTGTACCGGCGGCGGGCCCCAGTGTATCACACGCTTCAAAAGGTTGGAGCGTTCAGTTTCCAACCATGGAAGCGTTCAATGCCGACAGAACCTGGCCGATCGGGTTGGCGACCGCGATCGTGTTGCTGCCGGCGAACAAGAGACCCACGGCGCGTGGGTTGGTGGTCACGTCCTGCACCATGAGCGAGCCCGAGTCGCCGCCAGCCAGAAAGCGGCTGGAACGGTTCGCCACGAGAATCTGACCGGAGTACGTCTTGGTGAACGCCGTCCCGCCAGCGCACTCGTTCTCGTACGTGACCTGGATGTTGGCGTTCAAGCCATTGACGGTGGACCGTGTCAGGCCTGTGGTACGGCCGCTCTTCTTCACCGCCTGATTCAGGGAAGCACCAATGGTCGCCGATGTGAGCGTGCCGACTTCCAGAATCGCTCCATCGGTGCGCACCATGCCGCTGATGATCGTGGCGCTCGACGCATCCACGTTCGAGCCGGGAAGCAGGCTCGACTTCACCAGCGTGGCTACGTTTTGCGCATTGTTGGCGTTGCAGCCCACGTCGATCAATCCGGGTTGAATAATAAAGTCGCCGGTCTGCGCCGTAGTGCCATTGCCACCGTTCACGATGTCAGCTTCGAATACATGGTAGTTGCTGAGGATGCGCTGTTGTCCACCCACCTGGATGAGTGAGCCCAGCGTGCCTCCGCAGCAGAAGCCATTGGCAAGGTCCTTCCGCCAGCCGCCGGAGGTGCCCAGCTGAATCGGCGGAGTCTGGATCGCCGTGTGGCTTACACCCCCGCCGCCACCCTTCATGGCTACGATCGGCTCGGTTTCCACGATGACCACCCGCACGCCTTCCAGCTGCATGGGGGCGGCTCTCATGGCGTCTGCCGATACCGGCGTGGTGACCAGCACCATGATGGCCGGCTCGCCGTTCTCATCGACGGTCGTGGCCGTGCCGATGACATCCTGCAAAGCCATCAGGTCCAGCGTGTAACGATCCTGCACGGCCATGACAGATTGAATCTGGGGGTTGCTGGCGTCGAGCACGACTTCATTGCTCGGGGCCACCGGGTTCTGCTCGTTGCCGGAGCAGCCCCACATGAGCGCGATGGCTCCGAGAGCGGCTACGAGCAACAGCAGCACACTGCGCTTGCGCGCAATTGTTACAATCATCCACTGCCTCCTTTGCACAGAGGGTGAGGTGTTATTTTTTACCGCTGTATTTTCGGGACTTGGATGATGGGGCTCATACTACTCTGTTCCGATCCGTTTGTCAATTCCGGCCGCTTGCGCTCCCCTGTTTTCGGGTGAGATCATCCCTTCGCTGGGGTCGCAAGGAGGCGAATGAGACAGATTTCCCGAAGCAACCGTTGTGCCAGAGGCAGGTTCCTGCGTCATTGACTCCCATGTCCTCTCTCTACACTGCGCCTACAGACGAAGAATTCGAAGAGCTCGAAGGCTTTCTGGAGTCCAGCGAGCCTGAACAGGGCATGGCCATCGACGCCATCGATGGAATGCTGGCGGCCATCGCGGTAGGCCCGGACCTGGTGAACCCCTCCGAATGGATGCCGGCCGTGTGGAATCACACGCTTCCGGAGTACGACTCCAAGGAGCAGGCGTCCCGGATCATGGAAATCCTGATGAAGTGGTACAACAATGTCGCCTCCGACATCAACTCCGGCACCTACCAGCCCATGATGGCCGTGTGGGAACTGGAAGGCTCCACGGAGGAAGTGGAGTACCCGGAGGACTGGTGCCTGGGATTTCTGGAAGGGATGAAGTTCCGCTCGGCCGCCTGGGAAACTCGCGCGAAACACGATGGGGAGTTGATGGACATGATTCAGCCCATCGCCGCCATCGCGGAGGCCACCGACGAGATGGCGAATTCGCTTCTGGATGCACGCGTGCGGCGCCGTATGATCCGCCGCATCACCGATGCGGTGATCGACCTGCGAGACTACTGGCGCCAACAGCGCCCAGCGGAGATGCGCGTCCGCAAGGACGCAGCCGACTAGCAGATGTGCGCGATCGGGAGGGTCGCGCGACGCCGCTAAGGCAGCCCAATCCCCAGGTGGTTGATCTTCCAGCGCAAGGTCGACTCGGGAATCCCAAGTTCACCTGCCGCCCGGCGCTTGTTGCCGCTGTGTTTGCGAAGCACTGATTCAATGCGGCACCGGTCGAACGCTTCGCGCGACTCTGAGGTGGTCTGCACCGTGCGCTTCATGAGCCGCGGCAAAACCAGCTCAGGGCGCTGACGTGCATCCGATAAAACCTCCACCGCCAGCCGCTGGGCAAACGTCGAGAGCTCGCGCACGTTGCCTTCCCACGGCCACGATCCCAGTGAGGCCCACTCGGGTGTAGACTGAAGAGCTTCGATCTGCGCTTTCGAGAGGTCTTCCCGCTGGAGAAACGCTGCCAGAAGCGGTGCGATGTCTTCGATCCGGTCACGCAAGGGCGGTACGCGGAGGTGCGCCGTGGAGAGGCGGAAGTACAGATCCTTGCGGAATCGCCCCTTCGAGACCTCGGTTTGCAGACTCCGATTGGTGGCGAAGATGAGCCGCGCTTCGATGGACCGTTCTGCGTTGGCGCCTACAGGTCGCGCCCTTCGCGATTCGATGACTGTGAGCAGCTTAGCCTGGAACGTGAGTGGTGCTTCGCCGATTTCGTTAAAGAAGAATGTCCCGTTCTTCGCCGCGAACAGAAGCCCCTCACGATCGCGCATCGCGCCCGTGAACGAGCCCTTTACGTGGCCGAACAACTCTGATTCGACGAGAGCTTCGGGGACTGCGGCCGCATTGAATTCCACGAACGGCCGGTCGGCGCGCTCCGACGTGTGGTGTACATAGGCCGCCAGAAGATCCTTGCCAGCGCCCGTTTCCCCTTCGAGCAGAATGACATGCGGCGTGTTCTTGAAGCGGTCCAGTTCCGCCAGCACCTGCTTCATGGCCGGGTCGCGAGTAATTACCGTGAGGCTGGCCTCGGGAGCAACGTTACGCACCCGTGGGGGGCTGGTGAGTCGACGAATCGCTTCTTCCGTTTCGAGTGCCAGGCGTTCCACCTGCATTTCCTGGAACAGCGCCAGGGCGGAGTTCAGGTGCAAAAGCCGGGTGGCGCGATCGAAGGCCTGGGCCTTCCCCGCCGCCAGGTGGCTATGGGCCAGCTCGTAGCGGGCACCGATGTCGGAGAGGATCCGAATCGACTCGGCCAGCCTCGTCCGCGCACTTGCTAGCTGTCCTTCCTCATCGTCGCACTGCCCAAAGATTCTCTCAAGCGCGCCGAGTTCGATTCGTTCTCCCACTCGGCGGGCCACGCCGAGGGCGTCGGTGGCGTGCTCACGGGCTTTCGCGAAGTCGCCCTTGCGGACGTCGATTTCGGCCCAGATCCGGTACGACTGAGACGTCATGTCGCCGTCGGGGAAACTCTCGAGGGAGATGCGGACGGCTTCCTGGATGGCGGCTTCAGAGGCCGGCAGGTCCCCGCAATTGAGTCTGTAGACAGACTCGTACTCGTACGAAACTGCCATGTCACGGAGTGACGCCATGGAGGCGAATTCGGACCGCGCTTCCTGGATTTGGTGATCTACGCCGCAGAAGTCTCCGAGGAGGGATCTGACGAACGCAAGTTCGAGCTTCAGCCGGGGATGTTCGTGCCGTTGAATGTCCGGTTCCGGACTCTGAACTACATTCTCCAGATGGCCCCGTGACTCTAACAGACGCCCGGAAAGGTAGCTCGCCTGCGCAAGGGATCGCACGGCGGAGGTGTGCCACGATCGCAGATTGTGCTGGTGTGAGACGACCAGGCACTCTGTGGCGTTCTGAACGGCGACCGGCAGAAAGCCCGATAGCTGTTCGAGATAGGCAAGCCACAGCAGCGCTCTGCAGATTGCCGGCGCGTCCTCGATGCGTCTGGCCGCAACTAGCGCTTCCTGAAAGGCACTACGGGCCTCTGAGACTTCGCCGTTGCTCAGCGCAAGCGCACCGTTGAGCGTTTGGATAATAGAGATGCGAGCTTCATCCTTAAGCGAATAGGCCACAGAACGCGCAAAGGCTGCCATCGTGCGCGCCTCTCTGCGGTGTCCCGTGAGCCTCAGGGCTTCGACGATTCGAATCGCAGCATCGACAGAGATCGTATCTGCCGGCCAGCTCTGGTACGTCTCAGAAAGCGAGGGCCAGAGCGACACAAGCTGAGAATCGTCGGTGATTTCCAGAATTCGTGCCGGTAGACTCTGCTGGTCTGTGCCGGACATAACCTCGTGCGGGGGCATGGTTATCTCACCGGCTTAGTGTGGACTTTAGTGGACTTGCCTGGCGTCGTGCGATGAGGATGTGCACCCCAAGCATGGAAACTACGAATGTGTTACCCTTGGGCCGCCGAGGCTTTAACTCCGCCCTGTTGTTTTGAACCGAAATGGGTGGCTCCGTGCGTCCGTCGAGTACAATGATGCTCGGCGTTCCCGGTGCGAACTGAAGCGGGTACGCAACCGCTGGCGCAAGGATACTCACGCCGATTGCGAGGACGATGGTCTGTTTTGCTCTGCGATACATATCCATGTGGCTCCCTCAGATGTCGGATTGAATCCCTTCAATCCATTTGTGTCGCTTTAGGCGGGCCCGGTGTGACGCGGCCATCTGACCCGACCCGCACGTAACTGGTTCAACGTGATTGTGCATTGTCCAGCAGTTGACTGAGTTCTGTGGCTCCCCACGTGATCAAGAAAGAGCATCCAAAGTGATTCAAGCCCAGCCCAAGGATCCTGCTTTGGGTGGAAGGCCTTACGGTGGGTGTCGTAAACCGAGCTGAAAGGGGTGGATCCGAATGGCCCTCGAGCACGACGTACATTCGAGACTTCCCTTGTGTGATCCCGTCGCGCGACGTCGCGAGTTTTATTGGCGGCTCCGGATGGCCAGAGAGAACGATGACGGTTGGAGCATCGGGTGCGCGTTGCAGCGCGTAGCCTGTGCGCGGTGCAAAGATCGACAGAGTGAAGACAGCGCACACAATCGCGAGCTTGGTTGCTTTGTGCATTTGCGTTGGCTCCTCGCATCAATGGGTCGAATCCGTTCGGCCCGACCATTGTGCTCCAGGCATGGGGCCGGTTGCTCCGGCCGAACGACCAACCACCTGGACGCTCCCTGAAAACTGAGGCAGTATTCTAATGCGCTCCCTGGAGAAAATCAACAAGAATCTGCGCAATAAGTCAGATTGCTGACGGGTCTGGAATTACAGTCGACGTGCACAACTCATTGGTTTTCAACAGACTAGCTCGACTTTGCCTGAAAAGCCGCCGCAGCCACTTCAGTTGCAGAATGTGACCTGAGTCTGCCTGCCGACACCCCGGGCTTGATTCGAACGCCGAAGGAGGACTACCCGGCGAGGTTTCAGGCTTCCTCGGGCAGCGGATCAAGGGGGGTGGCCCCCGGGATTCTCACGGTCGACGTGAATGCGCTGATCCCCGGAACCTCGAGCTGTCCGTAGTCCTCGGGTTGCCGGCCAGGATAAAGGGGCCAGCACACTTTTCCCGCAGAAGGGAGCGAACAGGGTACCAGCTGCTATGTCCCAGAAAAGTGTGCTGGCCCCTTTATTGACCCCAAGTCAGAGGAGTTCGAGCAGCTTCGCGTTCTGCGTGTCGCGATCGAACTCGCGGCGGGCGCGCTCCTGCCCGGTTGCGGCCAGACGTGACGCCAAACCTCTGTCGCCCGCGAGTTTTTCAATTGCATCCGCCAGGGCAGTTGAGTTCTCGCTTTCGAATAGCATTCCGGAGCGACCGTGCTCGATGATCTCCGGCACGCCTCCAGCCTTGCTGCCGATTACCGGCACTCCCAGGAGCATGGCCTCTACCAGTACCAGGCCAAACGTCTCCTTCACCGTTGTCAGAGCCAGGGCATCCAGCACGCGGATCACCTCATATGGCTCCTTGAGAAAGCCAAGAAACTTCACCTGGTTCTCCAGTTCTGCCTCGCGCACGCGAGCCTTCAACCCCTCCAGATAGTCCGGCTCCATGGCGTGACCTGCGATCAGTCCCTGAACTTCCACGCCGCGGTCGCGCAGCTGCCAGATGGCGTCTACCAGCAGGTGCTGACCTTTGTACTCAGAGATCCGGCCGACCACGCCCACGGCAAATCGATCGTCAAGACCCAGATTCTTCCGCACCTCCGATCGGGAGTGCCCTGCGGTTGCTGGCACCGACGCCCCCAGATACACATGACGAATGCGTTCACGCGGAATCGGCAGATTCGCTGCCGCCTGTGCTGCCAGCGCTTTCGTAATCGTGTGGTAACAGTCGACTGAACTGTAGAGGAAGTGGTGATACGGATCCTTCTTCGCGCCCGGAAGGTCCATGTGGCGGCTGTGAATCAGCTTCACCTTTCGTCCGGCGAGCCTCCTGGCCAGTGCCGCCAGAGGCAGATCGTCCTTCCAATGAATATGAAGGGCATCGATTTCGTGCTCGCGGATGTATCGAGCGAGTGTGCGAGCCGCCGACCAGGGAAAGGCGCCCGACCTGGTTTCAAACTCAAGTGTGGGTAGTTTCAAATCGGCAAGCTCCTGCGCCAGGCGGCTCCCCGACCGAACACTCAGATGCAGACGAACCTCGGAGCGCGATGCCAGCCAGCGCGAGAAATCGCGGAAGAAGATCTCCAGCCCGCCGAAATCGGGTGACAGGCAAAGCTCGAGAAGAGTCACTACGACTTTTGAATCAATAAGTAGACAAGCAGCACCAGGCCAACAAGCGCCAGCACAATCACAGCGCGCCGCCTGCGTGCCTCGCTCAGTTCACTCCAGCGGTCGCGATTGAGGTAGTAGCGCTTGTCCTGAGTGACCGACAGAACTCCGGCTCGCTCGAGTCGACCAACGCGTCGAGACTCTGAAAGCCCCAGATCGGCCAGCGTTTTTGCGCTTCCCGGACTGATCGCCTGGTATTCTTCAAACGCGCGCACGATGCGTCGACCCGCTGCCGAAACGGCCATGGCGGTCACGACACCTGTAGTGGAACCGGATAGGTCTGATGACATGTCGGTTCATCCACCTTTCGAATTGGAAGCAGGAGCAAGAGCTTCCCATTCTTCCAGCGTTCTGGGCCAGTCCTGCTTGAGCAACCGCGACAGTGCGCGATCTGCCAGCATTCTACCCCCCGTCTGGCAGCGGGCGCAATAATTGGTTTCGTTGGAAACATAGCGAATGCGTTGCACGGGAGCGCCGCACGTCGGGCAGGGTTGGCCGTAGCGTCCGTGTACGGCCATATCCTTACGGAAGGCCGTCACACCCTCCGGAAAGCCGCCGGCGGCCTCTTCACGCAACCGCTCCACCCAGTTCCGAAGCACTTCCTTGCACGAGTGGTGCAGTCGCACAATTTCGTCTTCTGTCAGCCTCTGCGTGAGCGTCACGGGTGAGAGGCGTGCTCGGTGGAGAATCTCGTCGCTGTAGGCGTTGCCAATGCCCGAGAAGCTGCGCGGGTTGGTGAGCGCCCGCTTGAGCGTATGATTGCCGGCCAGAAGTTGTGCGCGAAACTGCTCGAGCGTGGAACCTTCCAGTTCGAGGCCGCCGGGTTCGTGCGCAGCCAGGTTGTGGTTTCCTTCGACCAGATGGAGCGAGGCGCGCTTCTGCGTGCCGGCTTCAGTCAGGAGCAGAGATCCCGAGTCAAAGTCGAACGCCGCAAGATCGAGACGGCGGTTCACTTTGGGCCGAGACTCTGTCCAATGCAGCCGCCCGGCGATCATGAGATGCAGCACCAGCCATAGTTCGCCCTCGAGCCCGATGGCGATCCGCTTTCCAAGTCTTCGGATCTCCACCACTTTGCGCCCGATTGCCCGGTCGGTAGGAGGTGAAACGGAGCGGAGCAGGAAGGGATGCCGGATGCGGATTCCCTGA
This sequence comes from Candidatus Zixiibacteriota bacterium, assembly GCA_036745245.1. GTDB lineage: Bacteria > Zixibacteria > MSB-5A5 > JAUVRN01 > JAUVRN01 > DAIOGN01. Next base: position 32,997 of record DAIOGN010000003.1, on the reverse strand, counting down.
AGCGTGGATCCGGCAATGCGCTGCCGCAGGGCCTCGATGTACACTACCACGTCGGGCAGCTCAGGCATGGACTGCAATCACAAAGAATTGGGGTCTGACCCCATTTTCATTCTTTGCGGGGCTTCTCCTCCGCGGGGGCCAGTTCAAGCTGGGTGAAGACGGCCATATTGTCCCAGGTGATCCACAGTTCTGCGATCTTGCCTGATTCGATTCGAAACACGCCGGACACGTCCAACACGACTTTCTTCATCGATGCCGGAAAGGGACCCATCGGAGCCTTCTGGGTGCCGGTGAATGTGCCCCAGAATGCCACCCGGTCGCCTTCCTCGATGAGCTGACTCATGGAGACGACCGCATCAGGGAACGTGGCCGCATCCGCACTTAAAAACTCGATGAACTCGTCCAGCGAACTCACCGTTACGGTGGGCGTGGCCTGACAATGTCTCTTGAATCCTTTGTTCACGAGTTCCCCGAGGCGGGCGAACTTCTTTGTATTGCACGCCTCAGTGAACTGCTGCACCAGGAGCTTGTTGGGCGACTCCTTCTGAGACTGGGCCCGCATATCGCCTCCGCCAGGGAATAGCACCACCGCTGCCGCAATCGCCCACACATGTCCAATGCTTCGTGTATTCATAGTCGAATCAACACCCCTCTGGGGGCCTTACTCTGCATCCGGCTTCAGAGTTCTGGCTCCGCCAATGGCAGGTTCACGTCTTCCACGTCAGATCCCAGCCGTACCACCACTCCTGTGTCGAGCGACAGGGTGGGCACTCCGGAGATCACCAAGGTCGCGTACAGCCGGCCTTCATCGAGCCCTTCCGCATCGGACGCCGCATAGTACACATGAAACGGAAAGGGCGGCCGGTTGTGATCCACCCCCATGGCCTGCGAAGCCAGATACTTGCCTTCACCTTCCTTCGCATTGCCACGAAGCTCAAGGTACAGCACAGTCTCTGTGCCCAATTTCAGTTCGGACTGGTAGTTCGCTCTGCCCGTGATGCGATAGCCCATGTGGTCCGCGCGTTCGTAGATTCCGGCGAGATACTGTGCGTCGGCCCAGAGGATGAGCGAATCGTCACTGGGAAACTGCGTCGCCAGCCGGGCCTCGATGGCCTGCGAATAGCGCTCGGTGCTTGTGGTGAGCACCAGGGTATCGGCACGCACCAGCCAGTACTGGCCGTGCATGGTGTGGATGCCCAGCAAACCGAACCGCCCGTCCTCGTCGAGTCGCAGTCCCTCCCACAAACTGTCCGCGGTGTGAACTCGACGGGCCCACGTGCCGGTAATCTGGCGACGCAGTTCGGCCCGCTGTTTCTGGACTTCCGTCTGCAGCTCCACTTGGTTCGACGAATCGTCCTGGCCGCAGCCATTCAGCCACACCAGGATCAGAAGAGCGGAACTCCACGTTCCAAATGTACGCATCGGACTACCCCCAGCGCCTCACTCGGGCACAGTAGTCGGCGTACCGCTCGCCGAATTGAAGGCGCATGCCTTCCTCTTCCTTCAGCACGAAGAGGAAGTGAAGAACCCACCACATGGCTGGCACCACAAGCCACGGTCCCACCGACCCGAACAAGAGCGCCTCGCCGGAGAGCACCAGTAACATGCCTGTGTACATCGGATTGCGCGTGAACCTGAACGGCCCCTCGGTCACCAGCGCGTCCGACCTTGTGAATGGCCTCACGGAAGTATGGTGCTTGAGGTACAACCACCGCGCCGCTGCGGCCAGGATCACGCCCTTGAGGATGAACAAGAGCCCGATCCATCTCCAGGGCCACGTTGGCCAGTGCACCACCGGAAACCACGTATGCAGAGCCCATTCGCCGAGGAGTGCCGCCAGCAGGTACACCGGAGGGGGAGGACCCGCGGTTCTGGGAAGTTCTGAAGAGGTCATTCGCAGCTCAGGTCAACTTCGAGGCGAAGTGGAGACTCGTCATGTCCATCCCCTCGCGTTCGTAGAAGCGATGCGCGTCCTTGCGCCAGGTTCCGGAATCGAGGTGCAGTTGATCGCACTTCTGCTCCTTTGCATAGTCGTGGAGCCATTTCAACAGTTGAGCGCCAAACCCCCTGGAGCGCTCGGCGTCGAGCGTGACCAGGTCGTCCACGTACAGAAAGGTGCCCCAGGCCAGGTTCGTGATGATCCGAATGCCGGCGGCCGCCACCGGGCGACCCTCCGCGAGGAGGCACACAAGCTTGAACCCGCCCTGCTCCTGCCTGCGGATGCGCGCCAAAAAGTCGGGCTCTGAGATGTGCGGGCGGAGTTCGCGCATCACCGACATGCACGCCACGACATCAGAATCGCTGGTACAGATCCGTATCTCAGTGTTCACAAGGAGCCTTGCTCAAAAGGTTTCGATCGCTCCCGCCTGCGCCGTTCCCTCAGGGCCCGGGCATCTCGCAGGATGGTCGCGGGATCCAGGTGATCTACCTCCGACGCGTACTCGAAGGCTTCCCGACTCACCCGATAGGCCCGACCGTCAGATTCGCGCGAGAGATATCGAAAGTCCACCAGGTTGCGTCTCAGGTTGGCCGTGTCGCTATCAAGACCCGGAGCCACTTCGCACATCCAGGTGGAAAGCCGCTCGTTCACTTGCGCTTCGGAGTAGGTGCTGGCGACGTCGAACTGCAGCTGCATGCTCTTAAAGAGAATATGGCGATCCTGCAGCGCCTTCGGCAGCTCCCAGATGCCGCCCTGAATGCACAAGCGCGCCAATCGTTCGGAGAACGAGTCAGCGGAGAGTGGAGGTTCTGTCATTGCACCGCCGGCAGTTCTGGAGAGGGACAACTATGGCTTACGCACCGGGCCCAGCCAGAGCGACGCCCAGCCGGTCACGTCGAACGAGAGAAACTTCGGTGCATTGCCGAGGAACAGGTCCTGGCTGCGCACACCATCGTTCAACGCCGCCGGCCAGAAGTACGGCGGCTCGCCGCCTGTACCCATGGCGGCCGACAATCGCAGCGGCGTATTGTCAAACAACTCCAGATGGATGATGTACTCGGTTTCGCCGCGGCGGCCCATTCCGTTGGTGCTGGCCACCCAACCGTGTTTGTCCAGGTAGTCGGCTCGCTCCGACCGCGCCGCTTCGGACAGCGACGTGTCGCGAAGCTCCCAGACGAATTCGTTTCGTCGCTCCCAGCGCACGGAATCCGCCAGCCTGTACTCGACGCCTCCCAGAGCCGCCGAGGCATGGAGGATCCACACGTTGGATGGTGACATGACCGCGAGGTGCGGATAGCTGCCGCTGTCTCCTTTGACGCCGGCATACAGGAAGGATCCGTCATGGAGCAGGCGGATGCTGCCTCCGCTGTCCGAGAGTTCCACCACAAGCGCGCCGGCCCACTCGCTGGAATCCAAAGTCCCGTCGAGCGTGATGGCGGGACCGCCGGGAACTGTGAGGCTGTCGGCCGAGGCCTCCTGAAAGCGAAACGGCGCCAGGATGAGGGCCGCCAGCAGGATCCATAAACGATTACGCATAGCAGACGAGCGGAGTCCCGCTCCCTCCGAAAAGCCTAGTTCTCCGGCCCGGGTACGACCAGCCAGAGTATCAGATACACCAGGGTGCCGGGAAACGCGGCGCTGAGAATGGATACAATGACGTACAGAACCCGGACTCGTCCCGCAGACCAGCCCAGATACTCGGCGATGCCCCCGCACACGCCGGCAATCACCCGATCTCTGGATCGGCGAAAGGACTTTCCCTCACCGGTCATGGATTAGTTCCTCCCTGTTGCACCAGTCGCCATCCAAGCAATCAACGCCTCAATCCACATACAAGGTGGCGGTGTCGCCTCGCCGGTCTGCTGCACAGGTGTTGAGGGTTACCGCATCATGTGTCCCACCCGCGTGATGATCACGAGTATGAGGATTCCCGGGCGACCCTTGCTGCCAAGAAATCACTGAAAAAAGTTGCTCATGCGTCTCTACTTAAGCAACATCATCCTTCTGGTCTCCTTGAAGTTGCCCGCCTCGGCCTTATAGAGGTAAACTCCGCTAGCCACCGATGTTCCTTGGTCATTCTTGCCGTCCCAGACGAAATTGTGCTCCCCCGCCTTCAGGCGACCGGAGTATGACTTAACTAACTGCCCAGCGACGTTAAAGATCCCGATCGAGTAGTCTGATGCTTCAGGCAGCCTCAGAGCGAAACTCGTGAAAGGGTTGAATGGATTCGGATAATTCTGCGAGAGCTCGAATGAACGGGGGACTGAAGAGGTGACCTTCATGATGACGTCGCCATCTAGATACGGGACGAGCTCCCTGACCACTGGTCTTCCGTTGTCGAGCTCGTTGTAGTAGAAAGTCAGTGCATGGCCTGGCTGCTCTGTCGAAAACGGAGAAGCCACAATGTGATACGACTCAGCCTTACTGAAGACGAGATCTGCAATACTCGTGGCATCTGTACTAGCTAGATTCAGGCCCGCGTTTGGGCGGGCGCTGCCCACTTCCGAGATCAGTGTGACAATCACCGTCTTATTCACATTGTCTATGGATACGTGTTTAACGTCCCAAGATGCCACGCGCTCACGGAATTCAACCCGCATCAAGTCTACGGGATCCCCGGGATTCCCAAAGCGCAGCGGAATGTCTAGATCAAGTAAGCGCTCATCATTAATCACATTGACCGAGACTGTGAACTCCCCATTACGGACTCCGGCATCCGATAGTCTGACAACATCAATAGCGCCTACATCGTCACTCATGGCCAAACCCGTTGGCAGTATCACCGTGGTGATCAGGCCGCAAGCAAGCAGAGACGCTCTCATGCGATAACTCCTATCAGAGGCCTTTGTACTACGATTCTGCAATCACTCAGTAGCAGTTCCAAGTTCCTAGCTCTACAAGAGTGCACACATTGCAAGGAGCGGGCCCGCCATACCAAACGTAGTTATTCAGGTAAATCACATCCCCTGTGTTTACAACGGCGCTGCAGTTGACATCACCGGATGCAGCACATGGAAGTGGCGTCGGGCCCTGTGATAGTACATAGTTATTGAGATAAAAAACATCTCCGCTGTTCACAGAGCCATTCGTGTTCACATCTCCGGTGAGGTTTATTGTACAGATGTTGAAAGGAGACATATATGTGAGTTGGTGCCCTACGGACTGGCGGTTGTCCGACCACACCGGAAACGCCTTGTTGTTTTTGACAGTTATTCCAATATAGTCGCCTGCATTGTTGTCTTCGAGGCCGTTTATGCCGAGGCCGCGCCAATAAGTATCGCTTACTCTGAAGTCCTGCCACGTCTGCCCATTGTTAGTCGATGTGGCCACATAAGTATTTGCTCTCGTCTGCTGTGATAATTCGCGCGAATCGTAAAAGATGCACGCAAGCGTTCCAGTTGACGGATCGCACGCAACCCACGGAAACCACTGGTCACTAGTCGCTGTGGCTTGGTCTACCCGCGTCGGCGAGCTCCACGTAGCGGCCCCATCACTTGAGACTATCACGTAGATGTTCGGATCAGTGCCGGTGTTTTCCTGGGGTGCGCCAACATTAGTCCAAACGACAAAAATCTTTCCTGACTGCTGGTTCACCGTCATTGAGGGGAAACTATTGTGTCGCATGGTCTTGCTTCCTTGCAACGGGGTGCCCCTGTGACCTCTTATGCCGTCTATGATCCGCGTTGCGCTGGACCATGTCAGCCCAGAATCTGCGGACTTTGAAAACCCGAGCGCATTCTCGTCAGATGGTGTCTCGGAATTGTACACCGCCCAAACCGCATAGACGTGGTCATTGGAGGCTGTGTGAAGGTTCACTCCACCGTTCTCGTACTCACCACTGATGTTTTGACTAATCACCGTGGGTGGTGATGACCAGGATTGGCCCCCATCAGTGGATCGAGATACCTCAATTTGCATGTCATTCTGATGGCCAGTATCCTTGTACCGCGTCCAGGCGGCATACAACCTACCGTGATTGCTGTCGACCCATAGGTGGTTCTTGCCTAGTTTTCCATATGTGGGCGGTGGCGCGACCTGCACTGCGTTCCAAGACGCACCGTTGTTTGTTGAATAAGATACATACTGCCCGAGACTAGGCGAGATATAACTGATGTACATTGTTCCATTTTGATCTATCGCTACCGAAGGATCGCCTTTGTTGTTCGCTCCACCGACTCCAAAAACGCTGCCGGTCCAAGTTGATCCACCATTTGTTGATACCCAGGCATCCGCTCCATAAATCATCGTTGCAGTCGGCGGAGGATCAGAAGGAATTTCTCCCCCCACAGGCGGTGGGTCAATCCAGTCAGTAGAGTTGTTCGAGATCAGCATTACGAGAGGGTTCGTGGGGCTTATGAAAATTGAATTCTCAGATTGCGTGGTTTCGAACAGCAATGTGACGGGAATGTCCGTCGAATTGATGCCGGCACCAGAGTGAGAGCCAGGTGCCAAGAGTACCACGAAGAAAACTAGTATCGATCTGAAGTGTGGCTTTCGGCAGGCTCCAAGTGTCAGCAGGTCTTTGGGGTATCTACGTCGCCACATTGAAAGACTCCTCCTCGCTAGAATGCATTCCCATCGCACTTGCGAATCAGGGCAGCGCTGATAATTGACCACCAAACCACCCCACTTTGGAGTCTGCGTTTCGCGACTGCCAAGACAGCTCACCCTGTCGCCTGCACCATAGATTGCAGCGGCTTCGTCTTAGTCGCAAGTCCACTGCGACGGTATAAGGGAGCACACATCGCATGGTGGTGCTCCTCCTTTGAAGACGTGGTTGACTAGATGGATGATGTCAGCTGAGCTAACTGCTCCATTGCAATTTACGTCTGCTCTGGCCTCACATACGATGGGCGCCGCCCCACTCTTGAATACGAAGTTTACAATGAAAATGATGTCCGAGGCATCAATGCGGCCATCAAGCTGGCAATCCCCCGTAGCGAGGCCGATCTTGATGTGCCATTGCGTGAAGCGCAGCAGCAGTCCGGTGGGGTCATTCTTGACAAGGGGGGTTGTGTCGGTTACGAGCGCTTTCAACATGTGTTCACCAGGCGCGTACTGGGAGGCATCGAAGGTGAACAGGTCTTGGCCTGTGGCAGATAACTGTTCATTCACAAACCATTGAGACCTCAGAGTGCTCGCATCTAGAGGCACCGTATTCACAACGAAATCTCTGGCGGCATTACTGCATAAAAGCTGTAAGGTATCGGTGGGTAATGCAGAGTCAATTGGGTTCACGAGCTCGTACATGGCGAGGACTGATTGTTGAGTACAGATGTCACAATATGGCACCCCCAATGTGCGCATTTTACATTCCAGCTTTGGGCGGTACCACCCAGTTGCGACTCTTGCCGCTCCTTCGAACAGTCCGACTGCCTGCGCGAAACCGCTCTCCTCTGGAGTGGGTACGGGTGTCGTAGAATCAATCCATGCGTTCCATTTCACGGAGTCCCTCAGAGTGTGATCGGTCGAATTCGGTGCGTCATAGCCCCAGAGTCCCCCGTACTCATATTCATCTGCCAATGACGCGAAGGCATGTCCAAGCTCGTGAATTGCGACCTCAGCGGAAGAAGAATCTGTGCTCATCACGGCAATACCGGTACCTGATCCACCATACCAAGGATAATTCACAATCATGAATGCAATGTCCCAAAAAGGGGCGTTGGCCTCTAGGACCATGAAGATGGGCATTGCATCGAGAGGTACCAAGCCTCGATGTAACCCACCCGCGTCATAGTGGGTGTTGAAGTACGTATCCCTAGTAAACGTTGGCAAACCCGGCGGTTCATCTACTGCCGTTCCAGGATGATCAGTCCCCGACTCGTTGGAAGGCACCTCGATAGCGTACACATTGAAATACGAATGATACTCTTGATACGGTGATGTAGCGAAGAGGCGGTCGACAACGGAATCAACATCCAGCAAATACTTCTGCATTTCAGACAAGGTGTAGCCTTCGCTTAAAAACACGATGTTAATCCTTTTATCGTCAGGTCCATTCACTTCGACCACGCTCACGGGAAAGCTCTGAGCTCTGAGCGGCATGACTGTCAGACATGGCCAGAGATGTGCGAACAGGATGAACTTTGCGAACTTATCGTTCACCTTTTCCTCGCGGTTAGGTCTATTGAAATGGGTTGGATGAGCGGCAATTCAGGAGGTGCACCGGGCGCGTTTGGGTGTGCCACCACGGGCCCGCCTGAGAACTCAATCACATATACTGCCCGTCTATATGGAAAACGAACAGCAATCGCGCCTTCCTCCTTCGTCACAATGGTTGACTGCAGCAGGCCATGTTCGTCAACGTATTCATATCTTTCTCGCCTAGGATCCGGAATCACTCCGCTCCACCAGATCGTGTCCCGGTGAAGTCGGACGCAGTATGAGAGCTGGCCCCGCTGGATAAGCACTTGCTTGTGTCTCTTGAGTGTTCCTCTAACAATTCTGACGGTCTCAATGCGCACTTCTGAGTTTCGTACTCTCAGATTGAGGTAGACGATCCGGTCTTCTGAGAATGACTCGTCAGGCGTTGAGCGAGGAGAATCTTGCTCACTCTCACCCCAAACAGTCCGTGAACCAGCTATAAAGGGTAATAGCGCAATGGTAAGAAGTACCACGAACCGTGTGACCGTCTCAATGATAGACGCCCTGGCGTGTTTTCCGGGCAAATGATCGAAGCCTGCCGGGCTCTCAGTGATTCGACGGCTAATCGTCACGGAAGCCTAGCTTCGCACACGGCTTGCCCAGCCGCACGAGAGCTCCTGAAACTCACCATTAGATGAGAATCGAAACCTGGGATGTCGGAAACGGGTTTCCATGGATCGCTCCTCCAGAGTCTGCTCCTTAATATGTCCCACCCACGCCAGTTTGTCCACACCGGTGACTGCTGACATGTCCTTCGAGTTGATCCTCGAGGCGAGCCGGTATCGGGCGAAGTGAACTCAGCCTAGGCTGCACAAGTTCATGTGGTGCATGAACTAAACCTCGGCAGACAGGCCGGAAACATCGATGATTCGGTTCGTCCAGTCTCGCGCACGGCCTTCGACCTCGATCGACGCATCGGACAAACTTCCCTCAGCGCTGATCAACGTTCGCCAATGGACCAAATCCTCTAGCAGTTCGTCGAGCAGTCCGGCACGCTCAGGATCCACGTCGTCGCGTGTCCATTCGGCGAAGCGCGCCGCTTCGTCGATCAATGCGATCACCGAATCTGTCGGCCTCCGGATTTCGATGAAGTCGGCTAGCCGGTGAAGTGTGGAAGCAAGGTTTCCCAGACGCCGCGCCACGTTATCGCGCACGAAATGTTGCTTCAGCTCTTGGAGGTCCATCATCCACCGCCCAGCGTACTCACGATGATCCGCTCCATGGTGGATCGAATGCTGGCATTCTGAACTTCAGTGCTACGACTGTTCTGAGCAGGTCTGATGTTGATCATGGACGAATAGCGCACCTTGCGCTCCTGTGGCAGCCAATCGCCACCCCACAAATCGCCCTGCCGGCTGCCGTCGTCCAACAGCACCCGCTCGCAGTCGGCATGCATCACACCGCCGCCGGCCAGGATTCCGCGCTCGATGTCGACGGCCACCTTGATATAGTCGCCCAGGGCGGAGAGCATATCCGCCACCTCGTCGGCCTTGGCCGGACCGCTGAGCAGATGAATGGCCAAGCCCTACCGAACTCGGCTACTTCGCGGCGACCGGCTCGGCCTTCTTCGTGTCCTTCACTTCCTTGGCGGCGCTGCTCGAGTTGCCGTTCTTCGCGTCGGGGCCCGCGGCAGGCGCGGCGGTACCAAAGCCCAGCTTGGTGCGAATCTCCTGCTCCATGCGCTCGGAGATGTCGGGATTGTCCAGGAGGAATTGCTTGGCGTTTTCGCGGCCCTGACCCAGGCGCTCTTCACCATACGAAAACCACGTGCCGCTCTTCTCTACCACGCGATGGACCACGCCCATGTCGATGAGCTCGCCCTCTTTGGAGATGCCATGGCCGTATTCGATGTCGAACTCGGCTTCGCGGAACGGCGGCGCCACCTTGTTCTTCACCACGCGCACGCGCGTGCGGTTGCCCACCACGTCTTCACCGTTCTTGATGGAGGCGATGCGGCGGATATCCAATCGTACGGACGCATAGAACTTCAGCGCATTGCCGCCCGTGGTGGTTTCGGGGTTGCCGAACATCACGCCGATCTTCATGCGGATCTGGTTGATGAACAGCACTATGGTGTTGGACTTGGAGATGGTGCCCGTGAGCTTGCGCAGGGCCTGCGACATGAGCCTCGCTTGAAGCCCCATGTGTGAATCGCCCATTTCGCCTTCGATTTCCGCGCGCGGCACCAGGGCCGCCACCGAATCGATCACCACCACATCGAGGGCGCCCGAACGCACCAGCGTTTCCACAATCTCCAGCGCCTGCTCGCCCGTGTCGGGCTGGGAGATGAGCAGGTCGTCCACATTCACGCCCAGCTTGCGCGCGTACACCGCGTCAAGCGCGTGCTCGGCGTCGACGAACGCGGCAATGCCGCCCCGCTTCTGCGCTTCGGCCACAATGGAGAGTGCCAGCGTGGTTTTGCCCGACGATTCGGGTCCGAACACTTCGAGCACCCGACCCCTCGGCACCCCTCCGATGCCGAGTGCGAAATCGAGACCCAGTGACCCGGTGGGCACCGACGGCACATGCTCCGCCGTGATTCGCTCGCCCAGCCGCATGATGGCACCCTTGCCGAACTGTCGTTCGATGTGGGTGAAGGCTGAGTCGAGGGCTTTCCATTTTTCCGCCGTGGCGGATGAATCCTTCTTCATGCTTTCTCTCCGCGGTGCTGCTGGTGGGTAGCACCCTTTAGCTATGATGGTTTATTCGCCCACGCAACGGAAATGACTCCACGTCGCGGTACACCGGTCCCTCGGGGGTGAGTGTGCTCCACACCAGTCGCACGTCGGCCGCGTGTACCGGCTGGGCTGTGAAGTTCATCTGGTCGGCGGCCCGCCACAGCGCCGTGAAATCCTGCGGCTCCTTCACGCGCCCCACCGTGAGGTGCGGCGAGAACGGCCGATCGCCCGGCGGAAGCCCGCTGGCCGTGACCAGGTTTTCCACACGTGCGGCCAGCGCCGCAAGCGGTTCGCGGCCTTCGCCCACGCCGGTCCAGATCACGCGGGGCTCCTTGCGATTGGGAAAGGCGCCCAGGCCCGTGAGGTTAAACGTGAAAGGCGCCACTTCGGTTACCCGGTTCATTTCGGTCATCAGTTCGTCGCACTCCGCGTCTTCCACGTCGCCCAGGAATCGAAGCGTGACGTGAAGATGCTCGGGCCGCACCCACTTCACCCCGGAGGCCGAGCGCGAGAGCGCGTGCACCAGGGATCGGAGTTCGGCCTGTGTTGTGGCCGGAAGCGGCAGGGCCAGAAACAGTCGCCTGGTGCTCACCCGCACTCCCCCCGGCGCACATTGCTCCCTGCCCCGTGGCGGTGCAATCTCATTTGGCCGGAATTTCTTGCAGGTGGCGCCTCAGCATGTCGAAGGCGGCATAGGCCGATCGTTCCCGGTTTTGCTCCCGGTCGGACGTGAGCTGGAGCCTGCGGTGGGTGGCTCCTCCGGCCCAGGCCAGCCCCATATAGATGAGGCCCACCGGTTTTGCGGGCGTACCGCCCCCCGGCCCGGCGATTCCGGTGATGGACAGGGCGTAGTCCGCTCCAAATCGGGCCAGGGCTCCTGTGGCCATGGCCTCTGCCGTTTCCGGAGAGACGGCGCCGTGGTCGTCCAGGGTCTGCTGGGGAACCTCGAGCAAGTTCGCCTTGCTGGAGTTCGCATAGGCAATCACTCCCCCGAGGTAGAAATCGCTGGAGCCTGCCCTGTCGGTGAGGAGCTTTCCCAGAAGTCCGCCGGTACACGATTCGGCAGTGGCGAGGTGGGCGCCGCGTTCTCGCAATAGCCTGCCGACTGCGGTCATCAGGTCGTCGCTGGAAGCCGGGTCGATGAGTGCCGGGCCGATTCGCTCGGCGATGGCGCTGGCGAGACGGTCGGCTTCGGCCGGTGTGCCCTGGGTTGTGAGCCGCAATTCCACGCCGTGATACCCGGGCAGAAATGCCAGACGCACCGGACTGCCGGCCGGGGGAATCAGGTCGTTGATAGTTTCCGACAGGGCCGACTCGGTGACTCCGGCCGTGAGCAGCGACCGCACGTGAACCGGCTTGAGGCCAGGGAGGGATTTGACGATGGGCAGCACCGATTCGTCCAGGAGTCCCCGCATTTCCCGCGGCACTCCGGGGAGCACGAAGAGGTGACAGTGCTCCAATTTGAGGTGCAGCCCCGGCGCCGTGCCCCAGTGATTGGGTAGAACCGTGGCACCTCGGGGAATGCGCGCCATGCGCCTCACGCCCGCTGGAACCAGGCGGTCGAGTTTGCGATAGCGCACTTCAATGGCCGCGAGCACGTCGGCGCTTTCCGTAAGCGGCAGGGACACGGCCAGGGCCAGGCCATCCAGCGTGACGTCGTCGTGCGTGGGACCCAGGCCCCCCGTGACAACCAACACATTGTGATCGGCGGATTCCCGCCGCACAGCGCCTGCGATTTCGTCCACCCGATCACCCACCACCACGGTCCGCGCCACGGGAGCACCGGTTTCGGCCAGCCGGTTGCCGATGTACGACGCGTTGGTGTTGACGGTGCGCCCGGAGAGCAACTCGTCGCCGACGGTGATGAGACAGGTACGCACGGCTAAAGCAGGGACGGCAGGAACCGGTGAAGCAGATGGTACACCACCAGCGCGTAGAAACCGGCGAACACATCGTCCAGCACGATTCCGTATCCGCCGGGAAGTTTCTCGAGCTGCCGGGATGGAGGCGGCTTGACTACGTCGAAAATGCGGAACAGCACGAAGGCCACACAATAGCTGGAAAGACGAGGCGGCACGCCGATGAGCGAGATGGCCATACCCGCCCACTCATCGATGACGATCTGCTTGGGATCGTGCCGGCCGATCTCCTCCTCCGCCTTGGAGGCGGCCCACAGTCCGACCGCGGTGACCACGAGACTGACAATAGCCATCCACACCACAGCGGGCTGGGTAAAGCGAGTCCACAGAAAGAGCAGCAGCCAGAACGGAATGGTTCCCGTGGTGCCTGCAATCCAGGGGATGTGCCCCGCACCAAACCCCACCGCCACCCAGTAGCCGGCACTTTTCTTACTCAACGCATCAGGCCTTTCCAGAGTGAAGCATTCCGCAGAAGATAGTCCAGTCCCGTATACACTGTGATCACCATGGTAGCGAACATCAGGTAATCAAACATCACGGGAAAGCGCGGCGAATCGAGCCAGGGCAGATCCCAGCCCAGGGGCACCGCAAACGTGCGCAGGTTTACGTAGCCGAGAATGAGCACGATCACCGTCATCTGCATGAACGTTTTCACCTGTGCGGCGAACGAGGGGCGAATCATCACGCCGCGATAAGCGGCTACGCTGCGCAGCCCGGTGATGAAGAGTTCACGTAGGACGATGGGCAGAACCATCCACACGCGGGCATAGCCGAGTGCCACGAAGGCAATGAACGCCGACGAGGTGAGAATCTTGTCGGCGAGCGGATCCATGAACTTTCCGAATCCTGTGCTCACGCCATAGCGGCGCGCCAGGTAACCGTCGTACAGGTCGGTGAGGGCCGCGATGATGAACGTGGCGAGGGCGAAGACGCGTGCCCAGACATCCTCGATGAGCAAAAGCACCAGAAAAATGGGAGCGAGGATGATTCTGGAAACCGTGAGCTTGTTGGGCAGATTCATGCCGGTGAGCGAGTGTAAGGAATTAACGAAAAGGGGTCAGACTCGAATTTTCGGCGCCTGGCCGATTTCCCGAGTCTGACCCCTTTTACTCACCGGCGAGGCCATCCCCTCACAAGACAACCCCGCCTGTCCCCACACAACCCTTCACCCCAAACTACCAAAATGTGGTGCGCGCTACTTGGATGGACTACAAACGATATGCCGAAATTCCCGGCCGATTCTATGATGTTATCCTTTTGAAATCAAGTGAGTTATGGGCGGCGCGCACCAGCCGTCGTGGCGGCGGGCGCAGCCTGTGCGACCCTGCGGGGCCCTCCAATTACCTACCGATTGGTAAGTACTTGACTGACATGAGTTATGGCCTGGCCGCAGTTCCTGCGCCAGGGAAGGGTCAAAGTGCCGGCCTTCCGCGGAAACTGCGCCGCTGACCCTCAAAAAAGAAGCCCCGCTCGCGAGTAGAGCGGGGCTTTTGAACCCGGAATCGTTGCGGGGAACACCCTGCCCATCCCGGGGGCCTGGTGGTGCACGATCCCGGACGAACCGGGCCGGCGGTCGGTCGCGCACCAGGCCCGGATTAGAAGTCGTGTCTCATAATATACGCGTCCTGGGACGAGTTGCCACGGCTTTATGGCTGACCCCTTTGTCCGATTATTGCGGTTTAGCGTCAATCTTGACCCGTCCTCGACCGCCGGCTATACTCGCGACCCAGGTTCGAATTTCCGGAAATCTCATGCTGTACATACATACGGGCCCGCAACATCGGCCGAATCGCGTCGGCACTCCGGGTCTGCCATTTGAATCAAGAGTCAACAACGGCCACGTGCGCGCCGGCCGTTCGCCGAAACGGAGGTGAACCTACTCACTACGGTAGTTTGAAACAGCTCTTTCTGATGTGAACTCTCTTTCCGGAGAATCCATGAAGAACCTCGCAAGGCTGTTGTGTGTTGCCCTGCTCTCCTCACAGGCATGGGCACTGGAGTTCAAGCAGGTGGATCGTCCTCTGAACTCCACCTCTTTCATTGGCTACGTCCCCAACCAATTGATTGTCGTGATGCGGCCGGAAGCGGCCCGTCTGAGAGTTACGTACAGCGCCAATGCGGTGGCGCTGGTGGGTGAAGCGTCGCTGGATGCGCTGGCCCAGAAGCACGCCGTGTCGGGCCTCCGCATGCAGTTCCCCGGATCCGACAAGCAGCTTCGCCCCGGGGCCGACGTGCTGGCGCGCTATTACGAAGTGCGCTTCGAGAAGGGCACGCTGGATGAAGTGATGGCGGCTTACGCCTCCAATCCTCTCGTGGAATCGGTGGAGCCCATCGGCATTCACACGCTCGACGCCGTGCCGAACGACAACTACTTCAGTCCCTATCAGTGGTATCACACTCAGGCCTCGGATGACGACATCGACTCTCCCGAAGCCTGGGACATCGAAGCCGGCGACGCCGGCACGGTGGTGGCCATCCTCGATTCGGGCACGCGCTACTATCATCCCGATCTCGGTGGCGTAAACGCCTCACCCGCCAATCCCACGGCCTCCCGCGGCAACATGTGGCTCAACAACCTCGAGCTCTCCGGCTCGGCAGGCGTGGACGATGACGGCAACGGCTTCACCGACGACTGGATCGGCTGGGACTTCGTGTCGTCGGCCTCCAATTGCTGGACGGGTGAAGATTGCACCGTGGCCGACAACGACCCGCGCGACTTCAACGGGCACGGCACGCACACGTCGGGTATCGTGGGCATGCTCACCAACAACGGCTACGGCATGGCCGGCACCGCCGGCGGCTGGGGCAACGGCACGCAGCAGGAGTACGGCAACGGCTGCAAGGTGATGGGCCTGCGCATTGGACATTCCTACAACAACTTCGGCCAGGAAGTGGGCGTGGTGTACATGAACTTCGCCGCGTCCGCGTTTTACTACGCCGCCGCCAAGGGCGTGAAGATCGCTTCGTGCTCGTGGGGCTCGTCGAACTCGGGCGGCATCGGCGCGGCCATCGATTTCTTCCTCGCCAATGGCGGGATGATCTTCAAGTCGGCCGGCAACTCCAACAATGAAGCCACCGACTACATGACAGCACGCACCGACATCATCTCGGTGGCGGCCACCGACGAAACCGACAACGGCGCCAGCTTCACAAGCTATGGCACGTGGGTGGACATTTCGGCTCCGGGAAACAATATCTACGCCACCTACCATGATCATCTCGATCCCAACACCAACTACTGGGCGTCGCTTTCGGGTACGTCCATGGCGTCGCCCATGGCGGCGGGTGTGGCCGGATTGATCTGGTCGCAGAACCCCGGCTGGACCGCGACGCAGGTACAAACTCAGCTGTACAACACGTCCGACAACATCACGGCCGAACTGGCCGCCAAGTACGTCGGCAAGATGGGCGTGGGTCGCGTGAACTCGTATGCGGCCGTCAACACGGGTCCGCCGCCGGCGCCAGTGGCCAATTTCTCGGGTTCACCCACATCCGGCACAGCGCCGTTGAACGTGAACTTCACCGACCTGTCCACGGGCTCCATAACATCGTGGAGCTGGGATTTCGGCGACCTCGGAACATCGACGGCCCAGAATCCGTCGCACTCGTACGCGGCGGCCGGCACCTACACGGTGTCACTCACGGTGACGGGCCCTGGTGGCTCCGACGGCGAAACCAAGACCAACTACATCACCGTGAACCCGTGTGTGGCGCCGGTGGCCAACTTTTCTGGCACGCCCACGTCGGGGAACGCGCCTCTGAACGTGAACTTCACGGATCTGTCAACGGGCTCGCCCACCTCCTGGAGCTGGGACTTCGGTGACGCAGGCACGTCCACGGCTCAGAATCCGTCGCACTCCTACGCGGCGGCGGGGACGTACACGGTGTCCCTGACGGCCACCAATGGCTGCGGATCGGACGGCGAGACGAAGACGGCGTATATCACGGTGTCGGCTCCGGCCTGGACCACGATCACGTCGGATAACTTCGAGACCAACTTCGGAAGCTATACGGACGGCGGTACGGATTGTCTCCGCTACACGGGCACGACGCACTCTCACCAGGGCGCGGCGTCCATCGATATCCAGGACAACACCACCACGTCGCTGTTCTCCACCACCACCGGCCGCAATGTCAGCGGCTACACCGTGATGGAGGTGGACTTCTGGTTCAAGATGGTGAGCCTGGAGGCGGGGGAGGATTTCTGGCTGCAGTATTCCTCCAACGGTGGGACGTCGTGGCAAACCGTGGCGACGTACGTTCGCACGACCGGGCAGTACAACAACAACACGTTCTACCACTCCGTGATCTCGATGTCCAGCGGGACGTACAATTTCTCCACCAATGCCAAGCTGCGCTTCCGCTGCGATGCCTCAGGCAACGACGACGACGTCTACATCGACGAGGTCGTGTGGCGTGGCGGCACAGGTACGCTGGCAGTGGGCGAGCCCACTGGACCCTTGTCTTCCGACATAGAGGACGATGCGGTTCTGCCGGGCGACTTTGCGCTGGAGCAGAACTATCCCAATCCGTTCAACCCCACCACGTCACTGGCGTTCGAGCTGCCTGAGGAGAGCATGGTGCAGCTGGTGGTGTTCAACGTGCTGGGCCAGCAGGTGGCGATCTTGGCGAACGGCCGCTATCCCGCAGGACGCCACGAAGTGCAGTGGAACGCACGCGGAGTGGCCTCAGGCGTGTACTTCTATCGCCTGCAGGCGGGCGCGGAGGCACGCACCCGGAGCATGATGTTGTTAAAGTAGGAGCCCAAAGCTCCCTCTCCCGTTGTAATCAAACCCGGCCGGACCCTGTGTTCGGCCGGGTTATTTTCTGCCACGCCCGCGTGAGACAAAGGGCCAGCTCGATATGACTCGGGAAAAGTGTGCTGACCTCTTTTTCCCTTCTCCTGTGCAATCGAGCTTCACCCGACGGCGCGTGGGGGCTACTTTACACCCCATTCTCCCCGCAGTGCATTGAAAGGCCGTGCATGAATTGGGTTTGGTCACGGGGGGTGCAACAGCCGCGACACGGCACCCACGAGTCTTCCAACCAAGCGGCAGGGCACCCGCATCCTCTCCGCACCAGGGAGTTGGCAGGTCTCGCCTTGCTGCTTTTGGCCGCCTTCGCCACACGGCTGCCCTGGCTTTCCGCCGGCTACGGCATAGACCCCGATTGCAGCCGCGTGATCACTGCGGCGCAGCACATCGCCCGAACCGGCGAGTACACATCATCGAGAGGACCAGCCTATCCCGTTCATGAGTACATGTTGTCCGCAGTGGTGGGCGGCGGACCCGTGTTCACAAACGGATTGTCTGCATTGTTCGGATGCGCGGCCGTGCTGTTTTTTGCCCTGATCCTGCGGCGAGTCGGGGTAACGGCTTATCTGCTCTGGGCCCTCGCGTTCGCGTTCGTGCCCGTGATCTTCGTGAACAGCGTTTGCACGATCGATTACGTTCCAGCGCTGGCATTCTCCCTGGCCAGCACCTATTGCCTGCTCTCGAAATGGCCCGTGGCTTCCGGTGTGTTGCTGGGCCTGGCCATCGGCACGCGCGTCACATCTGGTGCAATGCTCTTGCCGTTGGCGATCTGGGGTTATCTGGAAAACTCGAAGGACCGACGTGTCAGGGACGCACTGTTGCTGGTAATGGCAACCCTCGTTGCCGGGTCGGCTGCCTATCTCCCCGCTTTTCTCAAGTATGGCACCGCATTCTTCGCATTCGCCGACTGGACGGTTTATCCTGCGCTCCAGTCCGTGCTGTTGATGGGGACAAAGGGAGTCTGGGGGTACTCGCCCGGAACCGTCATCGGGTCACTTCTCCTCTTGCTCCTCGTGGGCGGCTTTCTCGCATTCAAGTCATCCACGTGGCGCGCGGGCAAACACGCCCTGATCGCGTCGGGGCTGGTGGTGGTGTTGTACACCATCGCCTTTCTGCGGGCACCGTTTGAAGCGGGCTACCTGGTTCCCATCGTGCCCTTTGTGCTTCTGGGGATCGTGCTTCTCTATCCTCCGAAGGCTCAGTCGCTGGTGGCAATCGCGCTCCTGCCGGCGTTTCTTCTGGCCCCCGGAGAGAATGAAGTGTCAAGACCAGGTGCCATTGTCAACGATCACAGAATCCGGATGCAGAAACACGAGCTGACCCTGCGCATCATCGACAGGGCAAACCAGCTTCCACCGGGTTCGGTCGTCGTGGTGGCCTGGGAGCTGCCCCAGCTGCTGATTTATCTCGAGGCCCGGCAGCAGGTGGAGCATCCCTTCGTGTACTTCATCGAACGAGAGGAACAAATGATCGAGCATCAACGGCTGGGGCATGAGGTGTACTATCTTGAAGGGCTCGACTATCACAATCTCCAGGCTCATGCGGTGGACATTGTGAAATTCGGCGCCAGACCGCTGTTCGAGACCGACTCGACCCATGTGGCGGGGAATGCATCGTGAACGCTCCCGGTATCCTCGCTCGTGCCCGTGTGTGGCTCTGGCTCCTAATCCCTGCCGCAGTCTTTGCCGCCTACCGGATCTACCAGCTCCGCTGGGTATGCGACGACGCTTTCATCTCCTTCCGATACGCGAAGAATCTCGCGTCCGGGTTGGGCCTGGTGTTCAATGCGGGCGAACGGGTGGAAGGGTATTCAAACTTCCTTTGGACGCTGCTCTCGTCCGCCGGTCTCTGGTGCGGAGTGGATCCCGTCTCGCTCACCTGGGTAGCGGGCGGCGTGTGCTACTTTGGCACCGCGGGCTTGCTTTTCTATCTCTCCTGGCACTTGTCGGGCGGCGAGTGGTTGCGGCTCGGAGCGCCCGTGGCTCTCCTGTGCTGGCTGTTGTTCCGGGACGCCCATGTCTGGGCCACCAGCGGGCTTGAGACCTCGAGCGTGACGTTTCTTGTGACGGCACTGTATTGCACCCTCCTGCGCGCGTCAAAACGTCGTCATTATCTGATCGCAGGCGGCCTGCTTGCACTGGCGCTTTTGAGCCGGCCCGATAGTCTGGTGTACGTCGCCGGCTCGGGCCTGTTCATTCTGATTTCTGATCGTCGCCCCGTTCGCGCGCTCGCAGTGACCCTGCTGCCGGTTCTCCTGATCTATGTTCCCTACTGGGTCTGGCGCTACGGCTACTATGGATTTCCCTTTCCCAACACGTACTATGCGAAGTCGGCGGGGTTTCCGTACTGGTCGCAGGGGATTCTGTACCTGAGGTTGTTCTTCGAATCCTACTATGTGCTGATCCTGCTGTGGCCCGCATTGGGGTATCTGGCCTGGCGACTGAGCCCCTGGACGCGAGTGCGGCTGGAGGATCCATCCCGGCGGGCATCCATTCTGGCACTGGTGTTCATTACATCGTACTTCCTCTATGTCGCTCGAGTCGGCGGCGATTACATGTTCGCCCGATTCCTGATGCCGGTCGCTCCCATCATGCTCTTTGCGATAGAGCTAAGCTGGCGAGCCCTCTCCACCGTCAGGCGGCATGACTGGTTGTTTGCCATCGCGCTGGCGGCGCTTTTGGTACTGCGCTGGGATCCATTCCCGGACTCCCGCTATCGGTACATGGTGGTCGACGAGTCGCGAGTGTATCCAAGAGTCTGGCATGACGTATCCCGTATCGCCGGAGCACATCTGAATCGTTGCCTGGAAGGTTTGCCCATTCGCGTCGTCGCGGGAGGAG
Source organism: Candidatus Zixiibacteriota bacterium (assembly GCA_036745245.1). GTDB lineage: Bacteria > Zixibacteria > MSB-5A5 > JAUVRN01 > JAUVRN01 > DAIOGN01. The sequence continues at coordinate 12,663 of DAIOGN010000003.1, read as the reverse complement.
AACGCATGGCCTGGGCGTACTATTCCGACCTCCCCGTAATCCTCGAAGGTACGGGCGGACTGACGGACACGGCGTTGGCGCATCAGACGCTGACAACCCGCAGCCGCCCCGGACACGAAAAATGGGCGACTCCAGAATTCCTCGAAACGAGGCGATACCACCTCCTGCTGTCAGCACCGTATTACAACGAACGGCCCATCGACTCGCTGCGCAGAATCCTGGTGGCCGGCCTGAAACTGACACTGGTTACGTATGACAACGAACTCATGGAGCAGATGCGGAGCCGGCCCGACGTCGAGTTCATACATCTGCCGTCGTACCTGGATTCCCTTCTCGCTGGCTCAGCGGATACCAGCCAGGCAGCACGGCAGGAGCGAATGACGTTTCTCACGAGATTCTACTTCGACCACAATGCGGATACAGTCCGCCGGCTTGCGATGGAGGCCAGGCTCCGCGACGTCGTCCAGCAGACGGCTTCAGCTTACGCCGCGCCGTCAGCACGACGCTGACAAAACGCTTACCGACTGACGACCAGGCGACGCCACGCGTCCTTCGAGGGATGAAAGCCGGCTCTGCTCAGCTGCCGCACGGCGATCACGTAGAGCAGAACGCACGGCGCGACTTTGGGCAAGACCAGCAGGTAACGCATGTGCAGTGGCCACGAGGCCGATGGATCCCAGATGGAAGGGTCCTTCTCCGCATCGAACTGGGCAAAGGGGGAAGGCAGGGCCAGAAGCACCAGAGAGACCAGAAGCGGGGCTATTGTGAGACCCCTGTGACTCCGGTCCTCGATCTGCATGGCGGCCAGAACGCACACTGCGCTCAAGTGATGCTCCCACACGTCGGGGAAGGTGAGAAAGTGCCCGAGTAGAAGCGCGACGACTCCCGCCACTACGGAGTCGCATCTGGAATAAATCACGAGTAGTGCCGTTCCGGCCAGTAGTGTCATTCGCAGGCCCGTCACCCAGATCGTCCAGGGCAGCCCCAGAGGCTGAACATGCAGGTCATCCGACAGCATGCTGAGGAATTTCAGCGTCCCGAAATTGCCGGCGTCGAAACTCGACGTGGCCGTGAAGTTAGACGTGTAGAACACGGTCCATTGCTCCGGGAACGCCATGAAATACGGGAGTGACATTGCGAGTACGCCCGCGAAAGCCCAGACGGCGTGCCGCCAGGTGCGTGGCTGAGCTGCAAGAGCGGGAACGGCAGCAAGCGTGAACGGTTTGAGCAACACGGAGACACCGTAGGCAGGGTTGCGAGCCGGATACAGCAGCGCCAGGCTGAGCAGGGCGACGGCGGCGAACGTGAATTGCCCCATATAGAGTTCGAGGAAATAGGGGCTGCTCACCAGAAGCGCACCCACCGTCACAAGTCGTGTCCGCAGGGGAGGGATCCGTCTCCACAGCGACACGACCAGGGCCGCCAGCAGGATCTCAAGCCCGAGAATCCATGTGACCCAGGCCACTTTCGGCGGCAGCAGCGTGAAGGGCTGGAAGACAACCGCTACTGCAGGCAGATAGCGGAACGGATACTTGTACGGGGTGATGCCGTCAGGGCTCCCCGAGTAAGGATCAATGCCGCGTCGGAGGTTGATCGCCGCATTGTAAACTGAATAGAAGTCCCCCGCCGGTCCGGTGCGGTGGACCGTGTCGTTATGCAGCGGCCAGATGACGGGCCGCGGCTGAAGAACGATGGAGAGTACTACCGCGAGATGCACTACCAGAAGGAACCCCAGGCAGATGTGGCGTCCTGGTGCATCGCGAAACGACCGCAGTAGAACCTTCGCGCCCTGGAAACGAGACGTCCGTGGAGACCTCTCCTCGCCCTGTTGCAGCATCCCGTGGTTTAATAGATGCTTGAACAGCCGGAGATCAACTCAAAACTTCGAATTCGCGTGCCATGAACCCAGGACGGCAAGCGCACGTGCGCCTGGGGACTGACCCCGATTATGGGCAGTCCCACACTCCCGCGTTCACAAGTCCACCCACGTTGCAGGGCTTCTGACCGGCCTTGAAGATATAGTTCACGTCTCTGATGATGTCGGAGGTGTTGATGACCCCCGAACAATCTACGTCGCCCTGGGCCTCGCATGATGCGGGCGGTGGCCCTTCCTTGAACAGAAAGTTCACGAGGTAAATGAGGTCGGAGGAGCTTGTGACCCCATCGCCATTCACGTTTCCGGTGGGCATGCCCGGTATGACTGTGATGGTCTTGGCCGACCATTGATAACTCAGTTCGACTCCTCCATGAGTGTGTACCGCCAGCTCGTTGTAGGGCGGCAGGGTGGTACTATCGATCGTGATAGTTCCTGTGTCCAGGGGCGTGAACGTGATCCGCCACAGCTCTCCGGAGCCCGTCCAGGGGTGAATATCCGGGCCCAGATTCAAGAGTCCCAGGAGCGTAGCAGACGGGTTGGTAGCCGTCGCGGCGTGGCTTCTGTTCCAAGCCACGACGGAGACGGTTGAATACACCTTGGGCGATGCGGTCATATACGCGATGCCTGTGCCCACGCCGATAGGTCCTATGATGTTACCGTTGCTGAACGTGTACTCCATGGGAAAGGTGAATCCGCGGATTGGAATATTGCTAGGTGCCTCCACTTTGAATATGAGGCTTCCAGGTACGCCTGAGATAAGCGTGTCGTTTGCAGTGCTGGTTCCCACGGACAGAGTGATGCCGGCGACCCCCTCCAGGAGACAGGAGGCGTCGCAGCCATCCCCGGAAACAAGGTTCCCGTCGTCGCACTCTTCGCCGGGTTCCAGAAGACCGTTGCCGCACACGGGGGGCTCGAGAGTGCACGCTGGATCACAGCCGTCACCCGCCACCAGGTTGCCATCATCGCATTCTTCCCCAGGGTTGAATATTGCATTGCCACAGATGGCCAGCTCATATTGGCAGTTCGCGTCACAACCGTCACCGTCAAACGAATTGCCGTCGTCGCAGTCTTCACCGGGATCCACTGTAAAGTTTGGGCACGTGGGATCATCGGCAACAGCGCTCGCTCCTCTGCCCAAGGGCTCGCGCGGATCATCCAGGGTGGCGCCTGGAGTCGCCGCTGGTGTGACAGGTACCGGCGCTGAAGATGCAGCGATCTCCACTGGCTCTGGACTGAGAAAGGTCAGGGTCAATAGCAGGATGGCCAGAAATCTGAAGACTCTCATTTTACTCCTCCTTGAGTCGGGTCATCTCACAGAACTCCAACTCATTTGCTCCGGCGCCGAGTGCCCAGCTTGGCACTCGCGCTCCCAGACGCGTCGTGCGGTACTCCAATATAGCACTGGGGAAGGAAATATTCCAACCACAGTGGGCTGCGGGCGAGCCTTCCCAGCATCATCGCGGCAGGGTGGGCGGTTTAACCGTTGGATAAACTGACACTGTGTGTGCAGCGACTGTTGCAGAACGCCACTGCTCGGTCGGATGTCTAGTTCGGCCGGGCTTTCCTTTCGATGCGCGTGAGAAGGAGTGTGCAAAACGACGACTGGGGTCTGACCCCAGCTATTCGTCGTCCACGAAGGCGCAGCCCGCTTTCTCCGCACAGCTTAGGTCCGGCGGTGGCGAAAGAGTTGCGATCTGGCGGCGATCGCCGGCACGCTGGTGCAGGGCCATTGACGCCTGGGCAAGGTAGTCGATGCCGGAGGCAGCGAGGGATTTGGCCAGAGGCTCGGCGATCTGGTTAAGGTGATCGAAAATGAACTGCCGGGCCGCATCGGCGGTGACTTGCGCCTGCTGCACATCACCACGTTCCAGCGCGTACGCTTCCTTCAGTCGAAGGTAACTGACAAATCCTGCCTCCACAGCAACGTGATCAGGTGCTTCGGTCAGGGCTGGATCGTACGCGAACGCCTTGTAGTAGCCGGTGACTTCTCCGAGCAACTGGCCGGCAAGAATCTGACCCTGGTAACTCACCTCCCGCGGGGCCGCAGGACCGCCCGGTCCCAACGTGCTGTGGTAAAGCGACTCCGAGGCCTGCGTGCCCGCCTTCAGCGCAGCCGCCTTCAACGTTGGATCGTCCACCTCGGCGGCGAGGCTCGCCACGTGTCTGTGCCAGCCCATGGCCGGCGGTTCAAACAATAGCGCGATCAACCGCCATTCGATGGATTCGCGCAACAGCTTCAACACCTGGGGGTTCATGACGCCTCCTTCATAGCCAACGGCACCCAGCCGGTGCGCATCTTGCGCGGGCCCACTTCCTCCTGAGCGCCCTGCCATACTGCGAATGCGACCTGGTCGCGGGTACTTTCGGAGAATCCCTGCGGCAGCCTGCGAGTGATGACCACGACCCAGCCCAGTTCGGTGCGTTCACCGCGGCCCCGCGAAGTCGTCTGGTCGGCGGGCGTGATCGTGCCCGGTCCTTCCGCAATCAGGTCCTGCACCGATGAACTGTGCGGGCCGCTCACGGAGTTGCCCAGCGCGCGCGCGGGTGAGTACCGAGCCGCCATGGCCGCCTGCTCTGGCGAATCCTTCGGCAACGACGCCGCCTGAAACGGATAGTGATCCACTGCCGCGTTGGGATACACGTCCTGGATGTCGTCGCCGCGACCATTCGCGGACGCCTGCCAGCCGGCGTTCCAATAGGCAATCTCCACACCCATGCCGGTCTCTCCCATCTGCGGAGCCGGCACGTCCGGTCCCACCTGAGCCGGTAGTTGAATGGCGCACGCGTCTACGAACTCCGCCGGCCTGGCGAGATCGTTCTGCGTGGAGTCGACCCACTCGAGGCGAAAGGCCACCTCGCCACCCGCCGCAATGGCGCGGACTCGCACCTCGGGTGTCGAGGGGACGAGTAAACGCGGTTCCACCAGGTCCTGTGGAATGAGTTTGGCCAGATACTCGGGCGCCTTGTCCCAGGCGGCATCTGTCGGACTTTCCGGTACGGTGGCAGCCGGCACCACCATCACTTCAAAGGTGGAAACCGGCACCTTGGATTTCTGGCAGCCGCCAAGTGCCGCGGCCACCAGGATCGTAAGCAGGAGATTGGGTCTCATGGTTTCGCCCCTACGGACAGTTGGTCCGCGCGATCTGGTACTTCTGATCAAACGCCTGGCGGATGAACACCGGTTCACGCATGGGTACGCGCACGATCTCGTCGCCGTTCTCCTCCAGTCCCAGGATGGAGTCGCCGCTGCGTTTCCAGCGCGGAACGACCTTCTCTGTGCAACCGAACAGGCCCATGAGTCCGCCCAGATCCGGATCGTCCACGGCACTGCGATAGGTCTCCACCGCTTTTTCCGCGCCCGGCCCGAACATCTGGTGCAGAAACGACGCGGGCGCATGCACGGGCGGGATGTAGTACACGTTCGGCTCCAGTCCAAACTGCGGGAACAAGGGCAGCGCGACCTTCTTCACGTGTACGAGGTAGTCGATGGGGTTGTCGGCTCGCGCATCCTCCGGTTTGGATACCCAGCCGGCCATGCGGATTTTGCCGATGCAATTCACGAAGCACTGAGGCTGAAGCCCCTGCTCGATCTTGGGAAAACAGGCGATGCACTTTTCGCTGGTTCCGGTCATCGGGTTGAAGAACACCTTCTTGTACGGACAGGCCTGCACGCACTCCTGGTAGCCGCGGCAGCGCCCCTGGTCCACCAGCACAATGCCGTCTTCCGGGCGCTTGTAAATAGACCCGCGCGGACAGGCCGCCAGGCAGGCGGGATAGGTGCAGTGGTTGCAGATTCTGGCCAGGTAGAAAAACCAGGTGAGGTGCGGAACCGCCAGACCGGCACCGTTCTCGATGCGGCCCGCGCAGTCGTCCTCGCCCACATTGGGGTACGAGTAGTCTCGTTCCTCGGGCCGCCACCCCATCACGCGCTGTCCGGCGGGCGCCGATTCGAACAGCGTCTCGCCGGGATAAGCGCCGCCCTTCCAGTCTTGTGCACCCAGCATCTGGAGGAGCTTGAGGTCCCACGCCAACGGATAGAACCCGTAGGGTTTGGTTTCCACGTTGTTCCAGAGCATGTACTCCTGGCCCTTGCCGGACGTCCACGTGGTCTTGCAGGCCAGGGTGCAGGTCTGGCAGGCGATGCACTTGTTGATGTCGAACACCGCCGCGAACTGCTTCTTCGGCCGATCTTCGGGATACCAGTACGACATCTCCCTGCCCAGTTGCCAGTTGTATACGCGGGCCATGCTTAAGACTCCTTCTTGCTGCCGGTCATGTAGGTGCCTGCCAGATACATCTTCATTTCGCTGGTCTCATAGTCGGGCCGGATGCCGAGCTCCGCGGGACGCCATAGTCCCTTCGCATCGAGGCCGCCGGGTTCCGCCCGCGTAATCTTCACGATCGCTTCGCGCGGAGCGCCGGTGGGACAGTGCACATCCGGCAGGAAGCCTTTGCCGATGCCCTGTCCGAACATGCTCTTGCGCACGAGCGAATCCGTCATCCACGTGGGCTTGAGCCATCCGCGTGTGGCCGACTGGTGTGAACCGCTGCGGAACATAGCCTGATACCCCGTGCGCGGGTTCTTGGCCAGCCCATCGGCGCGGGTCTTCTGCCCTTCCTGCGAACCGGGCGTGGCGCCGTACATGTTGAACCACATGCGCGTCACCCCGCGCGGCGTGCCGGGGTAATAGCGCGCACGGCAGAGCAGCCGCGCGAATTCGTAATCGCGCTTGTTCTTCTGCCAGCCACGGAATGGGCGGTCTTCGGGGTCGCCGTCGATCCAGATGTAGTCGCCGTCTTCCACCCCCAGCTCCCGGGCATCCGCGGGATTGATGTCCACGTAGCCCTCGGATACGAACGGGCTGCGCTTGTCATGCCGGTACACGTCGCCGAACGGCCCGAACAGCATGGCGATCATGTCGGTGTCGATGGGCGTGGTGTGTGCTCCATGCCGGTACTTGGGCGTGTGGAACACGAACTTGTAGCCGTCCTTCATCAAGGGGTGAGGCGAGACCTTCGTCTCCGCCCAGGTCTTCACTACGTTCCGCCCACAGCGTGTTTCGCACGACAGGTCGTCGCGTTTCACGCCGTAATCCTCGGGCCCGGCGGGCCGCAGCGCCTCGTGCCTGGGCGCCACGATCACGTTCGGCTCGTAGAACGTGGAGTCCACCGGCTCCCGGTGTACCGGCAGATTCTCCCCCGCTTCGATGAATTCATCCTCGTCGCGGTAGAATTCCAGGCGGCCGCTCTTGGTGTACCAGGGTCGGGAGTCGGTGACCTGCTCGTAGCCCACAGCCTTCGGCGTGGTGCGCCCCATCATCAATGCGGGAATGCCATCCTTCGCCTTCGCTTCCAGATCCGCAATCTGGTACCCCTTGGTGCAGGTGGAAGCGTTGAGGATGCGCTGGAGGTAGGCGCTCGTCTTGTCTTCACGCACGAATTTCCAGTAGTCGATAAAACGGCTGTCGCCCGTGACTTCGGCCAGCTTGCTGCCCGCCAGGGCCAGCACTTCGATATCGCCCATGGTGTTGAAAATTCGCGGCAGCGGAGTGCGCGGAAACACCTGCAGGAATGGGTTGGTCACGGACGCCGTCATGTCGGGGTGCTTCAGCTCCGCCCACGAATCCACGCCGAACACGAGATCGGCCCATTCGCAGGAGGTGCTCCACCACCATTCGTTGACGGCGATCATTTCGATACGTGGCAGAACGTTCACCACGGTGTTGTAGTGCCACTTCACGTTGCCGAGGATGGAGTTGGCATTGCCGAACCACAGCGACTTGGTGGGACACGGCATGTGGGTCTTGCCCGTGAGCAGCTTGTTGCCCACCCGCAGCGGATGGTCCTCGTGATTGTAATAGTGAGCCGACTCCGGCCTCCAGTATTGCTTCGGCCTCGCCGGTTTCTCGGGATCGAGCTCGATGTCGAACGGATTCTCGTTGATGTACTGCGGCGAGCCGTTGAACAGGGCCACCCGGTAGTTGCCCGCGTACGAGCCCACATTGCCACCGATTTTACCCACGTTGCCGGTGAGTGCTGCCAGCAGGAAAATGTCGCGGTCCTTGTTGTCGCTGTTGAAAAACTGGTTGGGTCCCATGCCGATGGCGAAAAGCGTGGTGCCGGGGTGGGCCGCCACGTGCCGGGCCAGGGCCTCCACCGACGCGGCGGGTGCCCAGGTCATTTCCTCGGTGGTTTTTGAATCGAAGTGCGCTGCGTACTCGGCCACCAGGTCGAACGAGGGCCGGCAACGCACCTTGCTTCCGTCGGCAAGCGTGACCTCCGGTTCTGGCAGCCGGACGAGCTGGAGCCGCGGGCGGCTTTTTGGCAATCGCAGCTCGCGGGCTATAGCCGCATCTGGTGCGGCCTCGAGGGGCAGGATACCGTTTCGGGCGCGCATCAGCGCGTCAATGAACGCGACGAGGAAGGCATCGTCCTGCGCG
>DAIOGN010000003.1:0-4337 GCA_036745245.1 Candidatus Zixiibacteriota bacterium | reverse complement strand
GTTCGCCCACGGACGATTGCGCACCTACTTCGTCGCGGGTGATCGCTTTGGGCGCCTTCCCGATCTTGTCCCACCACACGTAGTCGCCCCATTCCTGCCGCAGCTTGTCGGGAACCAGCATGTCGCGGTGAGTCCCCGGAGGCGGTTCCTTTTCGTCGGCGCCGAGCACGCGCGTCTGATTGGACAAGGCCGCCGACTTGCCGCCAAACACGTCTGCCGCCTTGAGGAACTTCAGCGTGTCCATCCGCACCAGCATGGGCAGGTCAGTCCAGCGCTTCATGTACTCGCTGTCGTAGAGCTTCTCCTTTAGAATGACGTTCGCGAGACCCAGCGCCAGGGCCGGGGTCGTGCCGGGGCGTACCACGATTACATCGTCGCCCTTGGTGGCCGTGGCGGAGTACTCGCAGGCGATCACCACCACGCGCGTGCCCTTGATGCGCGCCTCCGTGAGCCAGTGCGCATCGGGCATCTTCGTGGTGATCCAGTTCATGCCCCACACCACCAGCGTCTTGCAATGTTCCACGGCATGCAGGTCGAACTCCACGGTTTGCTGCCCGGTCACCATGGGGTGCCCCGGTGGCAGATCGGTGTGCCAGGAGTAGTTGTCGAAGCCGCGAGCGCCCAGCGCCTTGTCGGGACCCACCTTGCGGATGTGGTCGTCGAGCAGCGCCATGGAGTTGGCCATGCGATAGAATCCGAACACGCGCGTAATGCCCAGGAGCGGCATGCCGCCGCGGAACTTGAGCACCTGCGTGCCGACGCCCTGCGTGGCTTCGATGGTGGCGGGGTCGTAGTGCTGCGCTTCGAGCCGGCGCTTTCCCTCATCCCCCGTGTAAGTCTCCGCGATGTTTTTCAGAGCCTTGGCCGCGATGGTGGCGGCTTCGTCGTGCGTGATGCGAACCCATTCGTCCCGTGCGCGCTGGAAGTATTCCGAGGGCGGCAGCCCGTCGGCTTCGCGCGGAAAACCCGCCTCCACCCAGTTCTTGAATCCCACACGCACCATGCACTGGTTCACCCTGCGGTCGCCGTAAAACCTGCGGGTGAGAGCCAGACCTTTCTGGCACACACGCGGATCCCAGCGATGCGACGCCTGGTTGCCTTCCAGGTCGGTGGCCTCACCGTAACGCATGGTGGGCCCGATGCGCGTGATCACGCCGGAGCGCACGTATCCGTGCAGCAGGCAATTGTGCGTGTCGTTGGGCGCGCACAGGAAGGTGAATTTGGAGTCGTACTTCCACAGATCGCGATAGACCTTTTCCCAGTCGCGGTCGGGGTAAATCGACAACGGATTGGTGATGGCATCCAGTCCCCAGGTATCTGTGGCCGTCAGCACCAGCGCACCAAACCCGGCCATGCCGAGCATCTGCATGAAGTCCCGTCTTGATAGGTCCTTGCTCATGGTTGTTGCTCCCAGGAACGGATGAAACTCACGAGGGATTCGATCTCTCCGGGGGACAGCGCCGGATGAGTCGTGGAGGGTTCTTCGAAACTCTGCATGCGTGTTCCGCGCCGCCCGCGCCGGATGGTTTCCAGGAGGTAGGTGTCGGTGGCAGCCGCCAAAAGCACGCGGTTGTTCAGTGCAACCGCATCGACGCCCTGGCCCGCGGCTCCGTGGCAGCCCGCGCAGTGTGCGCCAAAGAGCCTTCGGCCTGCCTCGGGATCCGCTGTCACCCAGCGCGCGGGCTTGGGATCGTGCACCGGTTTGGTGCCGCCGCCGAGCGCGCGCACGTACTCCACCACGGATTTGATTTCGTCCCGGCGCAGTCCGCCTTCTTTTTCGCCCCAGGCCGGCATGCGGCGGCCCGGGCGTCCGTGCGTCACAGTGGCTGAGAGGAACTCATCTGTGGCCAGACTGAGGAAATCCTTGTTGGCCACAGCCGGAAAGATCGGCATGTCGGGATAGGCTCGCCCTTCGCCGTTTTGACCGTGACAGGCCGCGCAGAAGGTGCCGTACAAGGTCGCGCCATCGGTGGCAAATTCGCGTTCGCCGAATCGTTCTGCGCGAATGCGATCCTTCGGCCAGTACGCCTCCGGAAAGAGGCTGTGTCGTAGCGACAGTGTGTAGAAGGTGAGCCCTTCAATCTGCTCCTCGGAGAGCCCGAGCGCGGGCATGGCCGAGCCGGGTACCACCTTGGCCGGGTCGCGGAAGTGTTCTGCAAACCAGTTGGCCAGCGTGGGCTCGCCTGGCACGCGGCTGAAGTCGGTTCGACCGGGATCGCGCTCGCCGGCGCGCGTGAGATCGGGTCCGTCATCGCCGCCCACGCCGTTCACCTTGTGGCAGCCCCTGCAGCCGAGCGAATGAAACAGCGCCTTGGCCTCCACCAGACCGGGCGCGCCGGCACGCGAATCGAGAAACACTTCGAGGTCAGCGCGTGCCGCCGGGTTCAGCGCTTCGAACGAAGTCTTCCAGACCTCTTCGGCCTCGACTTGCGAGTTGGCGAGATGCTCCTCATACCAGCCGGTGTCATAGCCCGCGGCTCCGGCGCGCGAAAGGTCGGGTCCCTCCATGCCTCCCACTCCGCCCACTCGCAGCGTGCCCCCGCGTCCGTCGAGCCTGTGGCAGGCGAGGCAGTCGAGGCTTTGGAACAGGTTGCGGCCGCGCTCCAGCGCAGCGGCGTTGGGGACGCGCACATGGGTGTGACAACTGCCGCAACCGGCGTAGGCGTACCTGGCCGGTATCAAAGGCGTCGGCCAGAAGTGCACGTCACCGTGGGCATCGTCCTGTTCGGTGGCGAAGCCCTGGCCGCCGTGGCAAACCGTGCAGCCAAAGTCGGCGGGATCGTGCCCCACCGGCTTGTGCGGGGCGACGGTCTGCGATCCGCTGATACCCGCTTCGCCGGGAGCCATGCCCACGTGGCAGGTGACGCAGCGGTCAGCGGTGCGCAATCCGGGCACCACGATTTGTCGCAGGCGCACTTCTACGGGGCCGGCTTCGGTATGCGCGGACGCCTGGATGCGCCGCCAGTGCTTGAACACGTTTTCCCTGGCGGCAGCCGTGGCCAGAAGGGCCAGACAGCCGAGGCTCGAAATGAGCAGCAGGTACTTGTTTCTCTTCATGGCGCTAGTGCATGGGCCAGTCGGCAGGCGACCAGTAGAAGTTCCAGTTGGGTCCGCGGAACACGGTGCCGATTATCGTCAACACCACGAATCCGCAGAGGAAGCAGGTAAACAGGGCCAGCGCGCCGGCTCGCACGGAATTGAAACGGCGCACCACAACCAGCGAGTACACGGCATACACGGCGGCCAGCACCGTGCCGGGATTCACGAAGGTGATCACCAGTTGTGGAATGTTGGGGAACCACTCACGCAGCCAGCCGAACCGGATGGCGAAAGCCTCGATGGCCAATACCGACACCAGGCCGAACGCCACCGACCATGACACGAGGCGCCCGCCGCCGGGGCCGCCGAACCAGCGGCCGGTCCCCTTTTTCTCGCGGTCGAGGTAGGGAATGAGGCCCAGTCCCACGATGACGATCATGGGGATGCCCACTCCACCCATGAAGGCGGAAAACGAGACGCACTCCTGCAATCCCAGGAAGTACCACGGCGCCTTGGCGGGGTTTTCCGGCACCATGGGATTGGCGAGCTCCTTGAGGGGGGCGTCCATCCAGATCGACAACCCCAGGCAGAGGAGCACGGTGAGCATGAACACGCCGAGTTCGGCGTAGAACAGGTGCGGCATGGAGGGCACGGTGTTCTCCGGACCGTCGCCCACGGCAGGCGTGCGGCCCTTCACCACGGCCGCCAGCTGATAGGTCTTGTTCGGAGCCTCCGTGAACACCGGGTACGTGTCCGCGGGCGGAGGACCCAGACGCGCATCGACATCGTCGGGACGCGCCAGCCCGCCGTCTTTGCGGATCCGCCAGAAGTGCACGGCCATGAGGGCAACCAGTGCCAGAGGCAGAATCATCACGTGCAGCAGGTAGAAACGTATCAACGCTTCTTCGCCCACCACGTCCGATCCGAGCAGGAGCTGCCGCTGAAATCCTCCCACGTCGAACTTGTCCGTGAGGGAGAGTGCATCGGTGATCTCGCGTGGTGACTGCGCGATGTTGGCACCGATGGTGATGGCCCAATAGGCGAGCTGATCCCAGGGCAGGAGGTAGCCGGTGAACGAGAGGCCGAGCGTCACCACAAACAGCCCCATTCCGATCAGCCAGTTGAATTCGCGTGGCTGCCGGTAGGACCCGGTGTAAAACACGCGCGCCATGTGCAGAAACACGCCCACCACCATGAGGTTGGCGGCCCAGCGGTGGATGTTGCGGATGAACTGCCCCGTGGGCACCACGAAGTGGATGTCCTTGATCGACTGGTAGGCGATGTCCGGGTACGGCTTG
>DAIOGN010000002.1:56353-74833 GCA_036745245.1 Candidatus Zixiibacteriota bacterium | reverse complement strand
CGACTTCGGCTGGACCCTTTTGTATGCACCGTCCGCCTCGCGCTGGATCGATGGCTTCATGGCCGCCGGCATCGAGTGGGACACGGGAGACGTGCCCGACGACTTCGGAGGCTTCAGGGAAAAGACCGAACACAATTTCGTGCTGGAATCGGGTTTGAAGTTCCGGGTGAACATGAAGTACTCCCCCATCAAATTCGTGACCAAGATCACAGACTTCTGGGGGTTCCGCATCGGTCTGAGATATGTCGGGAACGCCTGGGACTTCAGGCAGATCGGACTGCTCGCTGAAGTGGGTGCGGGGACTTTCTAGCGCTACGCCGCAACCCCGGGCTGGTGCCCGACGTCTATCAGGGTCACACACGATCAAGGAGACAGCCATGGGCAAGCCGGTGGTGCATTGGGAATTCTGGTCGCAGAATCCGTCGAAGGTTTCTGATTTTTACGCCAAGGTATTCGAGTGGAACATCCGTCATATCCCGGAGATGGATTACACGCTGGTGGAAACCGGCGGTGACGGCGGCATCAACGGTGGCATCATGACGCCCAAGAAGGGTCCGTGGCCGGGGAATATGGCGCTCTATATCGATGTGGAAGACCTCGGCACGTACCGCGACCGCATCGTCCAGGCCGGCGGCAAGGTGATTGTGGAGGAGCAGACGGTGCCCGGCGTGGGCTCGTTTGCACTCTTCGAAGATCCGGACGGTCGGGTGCTCGGCATGTGGAAACAGCTGCCCCGCGGGAAGTGAGACCTGCGTCCTGGAATTCGCTTTGCTCCATGCTTGCCCCGGGCGGCTCGCCGGTTACTCTTAGGTTGTGATTGAAAAGAAGGTCCAACGTCGGTCTCTGACCGACGATTCTGCCCGTCAGGACGATCTGCGGTTCTGGCTCTCACGCACACCCGAGGAGCGGTTGGCCGCCGTCGAGATACTCCGGCGGCAGTTCTATGGAAATTCCGTCAGACTTCAGAGAACTGCTCGCGTTGTTCCACTAGCAGCGGATTGAGTTCCTGGGGGAATAATCTGCCCGTTCTGGCCGGACCCAACGTGCGGGCTTCGGCTTTTCAGGGCCTTTGAACATGCCGCTTCCCACTCCCTTTTTCCCGCGCACCTCGGCGTTGTGCACCAGCCTCTTGTGGAAGGAGTGGGCCGGGTACTTCGCGGTGCGCAGCTTCGACATCCATGCCGAGCGCGAATACTACGCGTTCCGTCACGGCTGCGGGTTGATCGACGTCACGCCGCTCTTCAAGTACGACGTGCGCGGGCAGGATGCCTGCGCGTTTCTCAGCTATCTCTCGGTGCGCGACATCGCGCGGCTCAAACCGCAGCAGGTGGCGTACCTCTGCTGGACCGACCAGCACGGCAAGATCATCGACGACGGTACCGTGTCGTACCTCGACACCCACCACTACCGCGTGACCACCACCGATCCTGAGATGCACTGGTTTTTGCGGCACGCGCGCGGCTTCGACGTGACCGTGGAAGACGTCACCGACCGCGTGGCGGCCTTGTCGATCCAGGGACCCACGTCGCGCGACGTGCTCCGGCAGGTGTGCGGACCTGACATTGACAAGCTGAAGTTCTTCAGGATGGCCCGCACGAAGTTCGGCGGCATCGAAGGGCTCGTCTCGCGCACCGGCTACACGGGCGATCTGGGCTACGAAGTGTGGGTGGATCCCAAAGACGCTCTCGCACTATGGGACCTGCTGGTGGCCCAAGGGCGTCCGTTCGGACTGGTGCCGGCCGGGCTGGATGCCATGGATGTCACGCGTATCGAGGCCGGATTCATCCTCTCGGGCGTCGACTATTATTGTGCTTTGCGATCGCTCGTGGAACCGCGCAAAGCCACTCCGTACGAACTGGCTCTCGACTGGACGGTTCAGCTCGACCGCGAACCCTTCATCGGTCAGGCCGCGCTGAGGAGGGAAAAGGCCGCAGGCCCCTCACGCGTGTTCGTGTGTCTCGAGATCGACTGGGACGAGCTGGCGGCACTGTTTGCACGGCATGGCCTGCCGCCCGAAGTGCACTTCGGCGGCTGGCGCGACCCACGGCCCGTGTACGATCCGGGAGGACAATTCATCGGCCAGGCCACGTCCGGTGCGTGGTCGCCCTTGCTCAAGAAGAATCTGGCCCTGGCCACCGTGCGCGCCGAACACGGGGAGCTGGGCCACAAGGTCCTCTTCGAAGTCACCGTGGAGTACGAGCGCAAGACGGTGTCGGCCACCGTGGTGAAGAAGCCGGCGTTCGATCCGGAAAGGAAACGCGCCTAGTGGCCGGCCGGTACGACGCCATCATCGTAGGTGGAGGGCACAACGGACTCGTGTGCGCCGCCTACCTCGCCAAGGCCGGGCGCAAGGTGCTGGTGCTGGAGCGCCGACATGTACTGGGAGGCGCGGCCGTCACGGAGGAGCTGTACCCCGGTTTCAAGTTCTCCGTGGCCTCCTACGTGGTGAGCCTGTTCCGCCCGCACATTATTCGCGAGCTCGATCTGGCGCGTCACGGGTTGTCGATGATCCCGCTGGAGTGCTCGTTTACGCCGCACCTCGACGGCCCGGGGCTCGTGCGCTGGCCCGAGCTGGCGAAAACCCGCCGCGAGATTTCCCGGCTGTCGCAGAAAGACGCGGAGATCTATCCCGAGTTCAGCCTCGCCATGACACGCATGGCGTACTTCATCAAGAACATCATCGATCGCCCCGCGCCCGACCCGACGTCGCTCGCACCTTCCGAGATGGCGCGCACGCTGGAGTTCGCCAAATCGTTCGCCCGGCTCGATCCCGATCTGTTCCACCTGCACTCCCAGCTGCTCACGATGAGTGCCGTGGACTTTCTCTCTCTCTGGTTCGAATCCGAAGTGCTCATGGCGCCCATGTCATGCAGCGGCATCATCGGCACTTTCCTCGGCGTGCGCTCGCCCGGCACCGCGTATGTGTTGTTGCACCATTACATGGGCGAGATCGACGGGGCCTTCCGTTCGTGGGGCTTCCACAAGGGGGGCACGGGCGGGCTGTCCCTGGCCTGCGCGCGTGCCGCGCAGAGTTTCGGCGTGGAGATCCGCACCGAATCGTCCGTGGCACAGGTGCTCGTGAAGGACGGTGCCGCCCGGGGCGTGGTGCTGGAGAACGGCGACGAATTGCTTTCCCGTGCCGTGTTCTCAAACCTCGACCCCAACCGCACCTTCCTGAAGCTGGTGAATTCTTCCGATCTGGATCCGGAGTTTCTCCACCAGATTCGCCGCTACAAGCTGCGCGGCAGTTCCGGCAAGGTGAACCTCGCGCTCGATCGCTTCCCGGAGTTCACGTGCCGGCCCGGAGTGGGGCCGCATGTGCAGGGAGATCTGGCGATCTGCCCCAATCTCGATTACCTGGAACGTGCGTACGACGACGCCAAGTACGGCGACTTCTCGCGGCGGCCCTACCTGAACATAGTGTTCCCGTCGCTCGTGGATCCGACGGTGGCGCCCCCCGGCAAGCACGTGATGTCGATCTTTGTGCAGTACGCACCCTATCATATTAAAGAGGGGGCCGCCGCCTGGCCCTCGCGCCGCGATGCCTTCGGCGATGCGGTGATCGACACGGTGGCCGAATACGCCCCCACGCTGAAGGAGTCCATTCTCTACAAGCAGGTGCTCACGCCCTGGGACCTGGAACAGACCTTCGGCCTCACGGAAGGAAACATCTTTCAGGGCGAACTGTCGCTCGAGCAGCTCATGTTCCTGCGCCCCGCGGCCGGGTACGCGCGGTATCGCACGCCGATCAAGGATCTCTGGCTCTGCGGGTCGGGCGCGCATCCCGGGGGCGGCATCATGGGTTCGCCGGGCGAACTCGCCGCCAAGACCGCGCTGTCGGCGGGAGCCGTCTGATGTCCGCCGACGTCCTCGTCATCGGAGCGGGACACAACGGCCTGGTGTGCGCCGGCCTGCTCGCCAAAGCGGGGCGCAAGGTCGTGGTGCTGGAGCGTCGCGACATCCTGGGCGGTTTGTGCGCGGGCGAGGAGTTTCATCCCGGCTATCGCCACACCGGCTTGCTGCTCGACACCACGGGACTGCGGCCGTGGGTGGTGGAGGCCCTGGACCTCTCGCGTCATGGCCTGACGTTCGAAACCAAGTGGCCGAGGTATTTCTCACCCACGGACAGTACGGACCTGTGTATTTCGTGCGCGCCCAACGGCGGATCCGAACTCGAGGCCCCCGTCGCCCAGCGGTGGTCGGCCTTTCTCGACTTCGTGAATCGCGTTCGCCCCGCCGTGGAGCCACTTCTGAACGAGCCGCCCATCGACTTCGCATCTGCCGGAGCGCGCGAGTTTCTGGATCTGGTGCGCCATGGCTGGACGGCCCGTCGACTGGGAAAGCGCGACATGATGGAGCTGTTGCGGATTCCGCCCATGAGCGTGGCCGACTGGCTGCGTGAATGGCTCCCGTCCGAACATCTGTGCGCCATCTGGTCCTTGCCCGCCGTGAGCGGCACCTGGATGGGACCCAGGTCGCCCGGTTCCGCCGCCAACCTGCTCCGGATTCTGTGCACCATGCAGATGCCCGTGGCCGGAGGCGGCGACGCGCTGGTGCAGGCACTCGCTGCTTCGGCGCGCGCCCGCGGTGTGGAATTCCGCACCGGCTGCCGCGTGCGGCGTTTGCGCGCCCACGCCGGGCGCGTCACGGGGGTGGAACTGGAAGGCGGCGAGGAGATCGCCGCAACGGCCGTGGTGGCCACCTGCGACCCGCGTCAGACCTTCCTGGACCTGGTGCCCAAGCGCCAGCTGTCCGACACGTTCGAGGCGCGCATGGTGCGCTTCCGCCAGCGTGGCACCACAGCGCGGGTCAATCTGGCGCTCAAGGGCGATGTGCACTGGGCGTCGGAACACGGTGCGCGCGCACACTTCGTACGCGTGGCGCCCCACCCCGACGACATCGAGCGCGCCTTCGACGCCGTGAAATACCGGCAGATGTCCGAGCGCCCGGTGCTCGAAATCCACATCCCCACGCGCGGCCAGCCGGAACTGGCTCCGTCGGGAGGACACGTGATGTGCATCCTCGCACACTTCGCGCCATACCATCTCGAAGGTGGCTGGAACGACGACGCCCGAGCCCGACTGGGAGAATCGGTCGTCGCCCAGGTGGCGCGCTTCACCACCGGACTTCGCGAGCAGATCGCAGGGATGGAGGTGCTCACGCCCGCCGACATCGAAGCGCAGTATGGTGTGAGCGGCGGACACATTCACCACGGCGAACACGCGCTCGATCAGCTTCTGACGCGCCCGAGCCCGGAAGCCGCCCGCTACGCCACGCCCCTGGCCGGCTTGTACCTGGGCGGCAGCGGCGCCCATCCTGGGGGAGGCATCACAGGGGCGCCGGGCGCCCTGGCCGCCCGGGCCGTGCTTCACTCGTCCGGCGGATAGCCATTGGCCACCTCGCGTGGCGCATTGTATTTCTTCCCCAAGGAGAGTTCGTATGAGAAGAAACGTCGTGGTCTGCCTGACGGTTGCCGCTCTGGCCCTTGGCGCCTGGGCGTGCAGCAAGGTGGCCGTGAGCGGCCGCAATCAGTTCAACATCATCCCCGACGGCGAGATGATGTCCATGAGCTATCAGCAGTACGACCAGGTCGTGAAGGAAAGCAAGCTGTCGAGTGATTCCGCTCAGGTGCGCAGAGTGCGCCAGGTGGGCACCCGCATTCAGCACGCCGTGGAAGAGTACTATGCCGGACTCGGCAAATCCGGTGAGTTGAAGGACTACAACTGGGAATACAATCTCATCGAGAGTAAAGATGTGAACGCCTGGTGCATGCCGGGCGGGAAGGTGGCGTTCTACACGGGGATCCTGCCCGTCTGCCAGAACGACACCGGGATCGCCGTGGTGATGGGCCACGAAGTGGCACACGCGGTGGCCAAGCATGGGGCCGAGCGTATGTCGCACGGTCTGATGGCGCAGATGGGCGGCATGGCGCTGAGCGCGGCGCTCTCGCAGGAGCCGCAGCGGACGCAGGCCCTGTGGATGGGCGCCTTCGGGCTGGGCGCGCAGTTCGGCGTGCTTCTACCGTTCTCCCGCACGCAGGAGAGCGAAGCCGATCACCTCGGCCTGGTGTTCATGGCGATGGCCGGTTACAACCCGGAGGCGGCCGTGAGTTTCTGGCAGCGCATGTCGGCCCAGGGCGGTGGCGCACCACCGGAATTCATGAGCACGCACCCGTCCGACCAGACGCGCATCGCCAATATCCAGAAGCTATTGCCCGAAGCGAAGAAAGCGTACCGGCCCGCTAAGTAGCGGCGGGGTCCGGAAACAGCGCCTCCAGGTAGCGGCGGCGCTGTGTTTCGAAGCTGAATTTCGGATACGCGGCCATGCGGCTGCGCGCTTTCGCCAGGGGCGACGGGTCGCGGACCAGCCGGTTGAGGCGCTCCACCAGATTCAACTCGCGGTAGAACAGCGCGGCCGTGTCGAAGTCATCCACTCCGGCAAACGACTCCTCGCAGAACAGCGGCACGCCCAGCCCGAACGCCAGGTTGAACCCGCCGGAGATCTTGTACTTCAAGTACTCCTCGTGCGCGCTCTTGCGCGGGTGGATGAGCGGCATGATCAGGTCGGAAGCCGCCAGCACGGAGAAGAACGTGTCGTGATCCACGAATTCGTCCCACAGCCTGAATCGGGCCGATAGCCCTCGCGCGTCCAGGATGTGCCGCAGCCGCCGTCCGTCGTCCGAATCGGGCGGACCCGCCCCCGGCATCACGAAGCGCACCCGTCGATCCGGAGCGCGTTCAGAAGCCCGATCGAAGATGGCCCCGTAGTCGCGCTTCTTGAACTCCACCTGGCCGGGGATGCACACCCAGAACTCGTCTTCGGGCTTTCCCACGGGCCGCGTTTCCCAGGGCGGATAGTAGATCAGGTAGATTCCCTGCACGCGTGAGCCCGTGAGCCCGCGCACATGGGGAACGATGTAGTCATTGAGAACCAGAAACGTATGGGTCTTGCGGCTCACCACGTAGTGCGTGGAGCCGCCCAACAGCCGGCTGGCGATGTGCGCGAGGCCCACGAAGCGCAGTCCGCCGGAAGGCAGAAGCAGAAGATTGCGCACGCGCGAACCCCGCGCGGTGTTGAGCACCGCGGTGTGAACGCGCAGCCCCAGCAGGTGTTTTCGCACACGCAAAATCTCGGCGGCGTCGCGGAGGCTGCCGCGCCCGAACTGGAACGTGGCCACGGACGCTGCGTCCTCTATGCCGCGCAGTCGGCCCGCGACGGCCTCGGAACACACCAGATGCACGGGGATCCCCGCCGAAGCCAGAAACCTCAACTGGGGGTAGATGCACTCGCCATGGTGATCGGAGAGCTCCACCAGGGCGACACTTCGTGGCTCGTTCATGCGGTAGACTGAAGCATGAGCGATGACAGCGTCCCTGCGCAAGGGGCGGGTTCGGGTTGTGCAGAGGGCGGGCGGGGATTCATATTAGCTTCATGGAACAGGCGCGCGGATACGAGGGCCGGCAGGAGGGGATCCGGGAACTCCACCTGCCCGCCATCGAAACGTTCGAAAACATCTATCCCGATCGCGAATTCTCGGTGACTCTCACCTGCCCCGAGTTCACGTGTGTGTGCCCAAAAACCGGGCTGCCCGACTTCGCCACGCTCACGCTCGACTATGTGCCCGACCGGCTGTGTCTCGAACTCAAATCGTTCAAGGAGTACCTCACGGCCTTCCGGGACGTTGGAATCTTTCACGAGAACGTGGTGAACCGCGTGCTGGACGACGTGGCGGCCACGGCCCGGCCGAGACGCGCCACCCTCGTGGGAGTGTTCAACGCGCGTGGTGGAATTCAGACTACGGTCTCCCGCTCGTACAGCGCGGGCTGAGGCGTACGGACCGGACGCCGGGCTAAACGTTCTAGCTGGTACGCGGGGCGCGGACTTCGCCGGGCTTCTTCAGCGAAATCGGTTTCTCCACCAGGAGAAACACGGCGGTGGACAGAAGCCATACCGCAATCCATCCCACCACACACCACACGAGGAACAAGCCGGGCTGGTTTCCCATCGGGGGAGAGAGGCGCACCGCAACATAGCGCACGGCTTCGAGGGCCAGCACGTGGAAGAGATACACGGTGTAACTCATGTTTCCCAGATACCGCAGAAGCTTGAGCGAGAAGAACCATGCCAGCGCCCCCCCGGGTCGAAACGACTCATAGCACAACCAGAAGAAGGCCACGGAGAACAGCGGTACGGTGATCGGAAAGTGGCTTCCCGAAATCACGAACGGCCGGGGCCCGTCCCACAGAAGTGGGCTCGACGTGAGCCCGAAATACACGCAGAACGCCAGCGCCAGAAACGCCACGGCACCCGCCTGGCCCCAGGCCGTTGGGTGCGTGTCGAGCCGGCCTGCTCGCTTCGCCTCGAAGAGGAACACACCGGCCAGGAACATGAGCAATCGCCCGCGCTCGTCGGGGAACAGGAAGAGTGCGATGGCACAGGCGACGTACACACCCGCCACGAACCAGACGCGCGATCGCTGCGCCCACGACCACAGGCGCAGCCCGCCGACGACCATCGGCGAGAACAGGTAATAGAAGAACTCATACGACAGGGACCAGGCCACCATGATGAGCGGACGCACCTGCACGATCCCGGGCAGAAGGAAGAGATTCAACAAGAGCCACACGCCTGTATTCATGCCCGGGTCGCCGATCTGGTCGAAGCCGGGCAGGGCGAGCGAGAGGGCGACGTACGTCACGTACGCCACCAGAAACACCGGGTAGATGCGCACGATGCGGCGTTTCCAGAACTTCGCGTACGTCTGGTCGCGGCGCAGCAGGATGCCGTAGATGAGATAGTCGGAGATGACGAAGAACAGGTCCACGCCCAGGTTGCCGATTGTGGCAAGAACGTAGAACGGCAGATGCAGGGCCGAATCCGGCGTGATGTAGCCGTGGAAGAAATCGAAAAAGTGAACGAAGAACACGAGCCCCACCGCGAGTCCCCGCATTCCTTCCATGGGCAGAATGCGTCCCTGAGGATCGGAGACTTCGTACAGATCGCATACGCGGGAGAACAGAGTGCGCTTCATGGGGACGGGCTGCTCGCGCACCCGGGGTGCGCCGCGGTGACGTGCGACACGGGCCGAATATAAGCAAACGTTGCGAAGGCCCCACCCCTGTGTCGGGCCCGTTGAGGCCCACGAGGGCACTCGCCTTGGTCCGGACTCAGGTCACCCACCCGCCCTGTTCCGACCAGTTTCACATAACCTGATGCTGTTTAACGGGTTATCGCAAAAGTAGCGGGTGCGCCGGGTAGCGAAAGATGGGTTGTCATGGGCAGGTGCGCTTGGTAGATTTTGCGGTTCCGGGGCCCTCGCATGGCGTTTAAACGCCTGCGGAATACATGAAGACAGACTTAACGCGAAGTGCATACAGTTCGACGATTTGCGAAGGAGGAGTGAGGTGACTAAGGTTCAACAATTGTTTGCCGTCTCTTTGACGGTGTCCATGCTGGCGGCTGCCTGCGGCGGCGGCGGCGACAGCCAGACCGCTACCACTGACACCGGTTCCAGTGCCACCACCACCACGGCGGCCGCGACCGCGAAGCCAGCCACTGCCACGGTGAAGGGTGTGGTGCTGTACGCTGGCGCGCCCGTGACCAATCCCAAGATCAAGATGGGCGCCGATCCGTACTGCGAAACCAGCAACACCGCGCCGGTCTTCGACGAGTCCACTGTCGTGGGACCCAACGGGGAGCTGGAAAACGTGTTCGTGTACGTGAAGACGGGGCTGGAAGGCCAGACCTTTCCCACCCCCGAGGCGACGGTGGTGTTCGACCAGAGAAACTGTACCTACCACCCGCACGTCTTCGGCATCATGACCAACCAGAAGCTGGAGATCCTCAACAGCGACGCCACGCTGCACAATGTGCACGCCGTGCCGGTGAATTCGCAGGAATTCAACGTGGGCATGCCCAACCAGGGCATGAAGATTTCCAAGAGCTTCAAGAAGTCCGAGATCATGGTGCACATTAAGTGCGAAGTGCACCCCTGGATGAGCGCCTACGCGGGGGTGCTCGACCATCCCTACTTCGCCGTGGCGGGGAAGGGCGGCACGTATGAACTGCCCAAACTGCCGGCCGGCACGTACACGCTGGAAGCCTGGCACGAAAAGCTCGGCACCCAGACCCAGGAAGTGACCGTGGGCGAGAATGGTCTGGCCGAGGTCACGTTTAACTTTGGCACCGCGGGATCCGGATCCTAATCACGTACCGAACGGGGGCCGTCCTGGGCGGCCCCTTTTCCTCTGCAGCTAACTCCAACCGACGGGACGACTGTGCATGAGTAAATCCCCCGAAGCCGTAGCCGCTTCGCATCCGCACGCGCACGGCCACCACGAGGACGGGTTCCTCCGCAAGTACGTGTTCTCCATCGACCACAAGGTGATCGGAGTGCAGTACGCGCTGACCAGCCTCTGTTTCCTGTTCTTCGGCTTCACGCTGATGATGCTGATGCGCTGGCAGCTGGCCTACCCGGGCAGCCCCATTCCGCTCATCGGCGCGCTTCTGGGCGAGTCCGCCGCGCCGGGCGGCATCATGGCGCCTGAGTTCTACAACTCGCTGGGCGCGATGCATGGCACCATCATGGTGTTCCTGGGTGTGGTGCCGCTGGCCGTGGGCGCCTTCGGCAATTTTGTGGTGCCGTTGCAGATCGGCGCGCCGGACATGGCGTTCCCCAAGCTCAACATGGCGAGCTACTGGTGCTTCCTGCCGGGCGGTCTCGTGATGCTGGCCAGCTTCTTCGTGCCGGGCGGCGCGGCCAACTCCGGCTGGACGTCGTACGCACCTCTCTCCAACATCGCCACCACGGGCCAGACGTTGTGGCTCTTCGGCATGGTGCTGCTCATCACGTCGTCTCTGCTCGGCAGTGTTAACTTCATCGTGACCATCATTCAGCTGCGCGCACGCGGGCTCACGTACATGAGGTTTCCGTTCTTCGTATGGGCCCAGCTGGTGACGTCGTTTTTGCTGCTCCTCGCGTTTCCGCCCCTGGAAGCAGCGGGCGTCCTGCAACTCATGGACCGCCTGGCCGGCACCAGTTTCTTCCTTCCCACGGGCCTGGTGGTGAGCGGCGTGCCGGTGGACGCCTCAGGCGGTGGCAGCCCACTTCTTTGGCAGCATCTGTTCTGGTTCCTCGCTCACCCCGAGGTGTACGTGCTCATCCTCCCGGCCATGGGCATCGTGGCTGAGATCATCGCCAACAACACCCGCAAGCCCTTGTGGGGGTACAAGTCGCTGGTGTACTCGGTGATCTTCCTGGGCTTCATGTCGTTCATCGTGTGGGCGCACCACATGTTCATGACCGGCATGGGCACCACGATCAGCAACTTCTTCCAGACCACCACCATGATCATTTCCATCCCCTCGGTGGTGATTCTGTCGGCTTTGTTCCTCTCCTTGTGGGGCGGCTCGATCCGATACACAACGCCCATGCTCTTCGCGCTGGGCTTTCTGCCCATGTTCGGCATCGGCGGGCTCACGGGTCTGCCCCTGGGTCTGGCGGCCTCCGACATCCATCTGCACGACACGTATTACGTGATCGGGCATTTCCACTACGTGGTGGCGCCGGGCACGATCCTCGCGCTGTTCGCGGGCATCTACTACTGGTTCCCCAAGGTCACCGGACGCAAGATGAACGAGACGTTGGGAAAGATCCACTTCTGGGGCACCATCGTCTGCATGAACATCGTGTTCATGCCCATGTTCATCCAGGGTCTGGCGGGCGTGTCGCGCCGACTGTACGACGGCGGCCAGCAGTATGCGCACGCCCAGGGCGTGCTCGAGTGGAACGTGGTGATGTCGATGGGAGCCTGGACCCTCGCTCTTGCGCAGATCCCCTTCTTCATCAACTTCTTCCGCAGCATCAGGAAGGGTGAGAAGGTGAAGGACGGGAACACCTGGGAGGCCACCACTCTGGAGTGGACGGCCGCGCCGTCGCCCCCCGTGGCCCACGGCAACTTCCCCGTGGAGCCCGTGGTGTACCGCGGCCCGTACGAGTACAGTGCCCCCGGCTTCGCCCAGGGGTACGCACCCCAGAATGCCCCGGAGAAAGCCTGATGCAGATACCTTACACCGTTGACGTGCGCCCCGATACGGGGCTGTACAACGCCAAACTCGGCATCTGGCTGTTTCTGGCCTCCGAAGTCATGCTGTTCGGCGCGCTCTTTTCCACGTACATCCTGCTGCGCGTGGCGGCGCCCGTGTGGCCCCACGGATCCGACATCCTGAATGTGCCGCTGGCCACGGTGAACACGATGGTGCTCATCACTTCGTCGGTGACCATGGTGATGACGTGGGTGGCGCTCAAGCTCAAGCAGTTCGGGCGCGCCCGCATGTGGCTCACCCTCACGTTTCTGTGCGGCGTGGGCTTCATGGTGATCAAATCCATCGAATACAGCGCCAAGTTTTCACACCATCTGTACCCGTCCACCAACACCTTCATGGCCATCTACTTCACGCTCACCGGTCTGCACGGCCTGCACGTGCTGGGCGGCATGCTGGTGATGGCGTACTTCCTGGGGCCGGGTGCGCGTATGTGGAACACCGAACCGGAACGATACACCAACCGCATCGAGGTGCTGGGCCTGTACTGGCACTTCGTCGATCTCGTGTGGATCTTCCTTTTCCCTGTGTTGTACCTGCTCTAGGAGGACGGATGAGCGAATCGCATGCGCACGACGTGAGCAAACACGTTAAATCGTACGTGCTCGTCTTCGTGGGCCTGGCCGTACTCACGGCCGTCACGGTGTGGATCGCCGGGCTCCAGCATACCGTAATGGCGGGGGTGGTGCTGGCCCTGATCATTGCCACCATCAAAGGGTCGATGGTAGCGAGCTTCTTCATGCACCTGATTTCGGAGCGGAAGGGGATCTACTGGGTTCTGGCGCTCACGGCGATCTTCTTTCTGGCGCTGATCTTCCTGCCCCTGGGGGCGTTCATGGACCAGCAGGGAACGCCACTGCATTCTACCGGAGCGGTGGAGACATCGTCACACCATGTCCCTTAAAGCCTTTCACATTGTGTTCATCGTGATGTCCGTGGCCATCACCGCCGGATTCGGGGTATGGGCTCTCACGACCGACCCCGGGTATCCGGGCTGGGGCATCGCCTGCCTCGTGGCGGCGGGGGTCCTGGTGGTTTACGGCGTGGTCTTTCTGCAGAAACTCAAGCGGGAGCGTCTGTGATCCGGCTTCGCGTGGCGCTGGGCGCCGTGCTGGCGCTCGTATTGGGCCGGCCCGAATGGGCCTCGGCGTGCGCGGTGTGCGTGGGGAATCCCAACGATCCCCAGACCATCGGCATGAGCAAAGCGATTCTGGGGATGCTGGTTGTGACCGGCGGTGTGCTCGGCTGTTTTGCCAGTTTCTTCGTGGTACTGTGGCGGCGGTCCCGCCGGCCGGTGAATTCTCCGGCCGACGTTCTGGCCCGCCTCGAACAAGACGTTCAACGAGAAAAGGGAATCGCGGTATGATGGAATGGCTGGGGTTGCCATTGAATGCGTCCACCCACGGAGCCGAAGTGGATCAGCTCATCCTCTGGATGCACTGGCTCATGGCGGTGCTGTTCGTGGGCTGGGGCATCTTCTTCGCATACACCCTGGTGCGCTTCCGCAAGAAGCGCCAGGCCCAGGCGGTGTACGAAGGCACCAAGAGCCACTTTTCCACCTACACGGAGGTGGGCGTGGTGGTGGTGGAGCTGTTTCTGTTGATCGTCATCGCCATTCCGATCTGGACTCGCAAGGTGGAGGCCTTCCCGCCCGACGACCAGGCGTTTCACGTGCGCGTGGTGGCCGAGCAGTTCGCCTGGAACATCCATTATCCGGGGGCCGATGGCGTGTTCGGACGCACCGACTGGAAGCTGATCGACAAGGAAACCAACGCAATCGGCCTGGATCTTACGGACCAGTACGCCAAGGACGACATCACCATGATCAACCAGCTTCACATTCCCGTTCACACGCCGGTGATCGTCCAGCTCTCGTCCAAGGATGTGATCCACAGCTTCTCGCTCAATCAGATGCGCGTGAAGCAGGATGCCATTCCGGGGATCGAGATTCCGATCTGGTTCGAAGCCACCATGCCTACGCCGCAGGGTGAGCGCTGGGAGATCGCGTGCGCACAGCTGTGCGGGCTGGGTCACTACCGCATGCGCGGGTTCTTCACGGTGCACGAGCAGGCTGCCTACGACGCCTGGATGGCGGAGCAGGTAGCCGACCAGCATCCTGAACTTGCGCCCGAGGCGGCACCTGCCGACACCACGGCCGTCGATTCCGCCGCCACGACACAGAGCTGAGTCGAGTCGAAGGGCGACTGCGTACGGATTGCCATTCATGAACTCTGCCTCGAAGGCGGGAAGAGCGCCGTCCCGCGCGCTTCACTGGTACGCACGCCTGGTGTGCGCGGCCACGTTGGGACTCATTTTCGCGGGCGGCATGGTTACGAGCACAGGCTCGGGACTGGCCGTCCCCGACTGGCCCCTGTCGTACGGTCAGATCATGCCTCCCATGGTGGGCGGAATCTTCTATGAGCATGGCCATCGCATGATCGCCACGCTGGTGGGCCTTCTCACCATCGGACTGGCCGTGTGGCTCCAGAGGACGGACCCCAGGCCCTGGATGCGGCGACTGGGCTGGCTGGCCCTGGCTGCCGTGTGCGCACAGGGACTCCTGGGCGGTCTCACCGTGATCTTCATGCTTCCCACGCTCATTTCGGTGAGTCATGCGGCGCTGGCCGAACTGTTCTTCGCGCTCACTGTGGCGATGGCGCTGTTCACTTCGCCCGGATACGGTGAGCCTGCGTTACGAACTGAGCCGCGCCAGCGGCCCGGCTTCGCAACCCTGGCAGCCATCACAGCCGTGGTAGTGTACGCGCAGATTCTCATCGGCGCTTTGATGCGTCACACCGGCGCCGGGCTGGCGATCCCCGATTTTCCACTGGCGTTTGGACGGCTCGTCCCCGAGGTCTTCACGGGCCCGGTGGCCGTGCACTTCGCGCACCGCATGGGGGCGCTGCTCGTGCTTGGGCTCGTGGTGTGGGTGTTCTATAGAACGATGAAGGATCATCGCCGCCACTCGGAGCTTCTGATCCCCGCCGCAGTGTTGCTTGCACTCGTGCTGCTGCAGGTGGCGCTGGGTGCGTGGACGGTGTGGTCGGTGAAATCTCCTGTACCCACTTCGTTGCATGTGGCAGCGGGCGCGGCCACGTGGGGCACGTCCGTATACCTGGCCCTGCGGGCGCGGCAGAGCGTACCGGCTTCGTGGCCCGCCGCGGCTACTCGCCGGCTTCAGGTGGCCGCATGACCACCGACATCGTGCGCGAAGGGCGCCTGCAGGTCGTGTCCGACTACGCCGAGCTGCTCAAGCCCAGCATCACGTTTCTCGTACTGGTCACGGCTCTGGCCGGCTCGGTGTTGGCGCTCAACGGACCCATCCCCTGGTGGGCCCTCATCCACATGCTGGTGGGAACGGCTCTGTGTTCGGGTGGAGCCTCGGCACTCAATCAGTATATCGAACGCGACCTCGACGGACTCATGCGGCGCACGCAGGATCGACCGCTGCCATCGGGTCGGCTGGAGCCGCGCCACGCATTGATCTACGGCGTGGCCGTGTGTCTCGCCGGCACCGCCTACCTGTTCGCCTTCACCAACACCACCACGGCCGGGCTGGCCGCATTCACCATCGCCAGCTACCTGTTCGTGTACACCCCTTCGAAACGGCTCACCTGGTGGTCCACCATCATCGGTGCCGTGCCCGGAGCCATGCCCCCGGTGATCGGCTGGGCGGCCGTTCGCTCTGAAGCCGGGCCGGAAGCGTGGGTGCTCTTCGGCATCATGTACCTGTGGCAGATTCCACACTTTCTGGCGATCGCCTGGATGTACCGCGCCGATTACGCGCGCGCGGGATTCCCCGTGCTGCCGGTGACCGATCCCGATGGCGTCCGCACCTCTCGCCACATCACGGGCAACTGCCTGGCGCTTCTGGCCTTCAGCCTGGTGCCCACCTGGCTGGGGCTCACCGGGAAGGTGTATTTCTTCGGCGCGCTCGTTCTGGGCGTAGCGTTCCTGGCATTCGGCGTGGCCACGGCGGTGAGCCGAACGAATCTTTCAGCGAAGCGGCTCCTTCTGGCCTCTATCGTGTATCATCCGTTGCTTCTGGTGCTGATCCTGGTGGATGCGGCGCCGGGCTGGTTCTAAACGAACCCGCCGGGAGAAAGCGAACTATGAATCAGGTGAAGTCTTCGGGGACGAGCGCACTGTGGTGGTTTCTGGGGGGCGCGCTTCTCGTGGGGATCCTGGCCGCGGCCTACTTGCGGCAGGCCACCGGGGGTGCGGCCACGCTGCCCGTGCTGGGAGAGGTGTCCAACGCTGAGTTCACGGCACAGGACGGCCGGCACGTTGCGCTGGCAGACCTGGAAGGGCAGGTCTGGGTGGCCGATCTCATCTTCACCACCTGCAGCGGCCCCTGTCTGAGAATGACTTCGCAGCTGTATCTGGTGCAGGAAGCGATCAAGGAGGAGAAGGGCGTCCAGCTCGTTTCGATCTCCGTGGATCCCGACCGCGACACCCCGGAGCGGCTTTCATGGTACGCGGGGCAGGCTCACGCCGACCCGGAACGCTGGATGTTCCTGACGGCGCCCATGGAGACGATTCGGCCGCTGGCCACGAATGGGCTGAAGCTGGTGGTGGATACGGGCGTGGAGGGCGAAGAGCTTGGCATTCTGCACAGCGACCGCCTGGTGCTGGTGGATCAGAATCTGCAGATCCGCGGCTACTATGACGGGCTGGACCCAGCCACGGTGAACGCTCTCGTGGCGGATATCGAGTCGCTTCTGAAAGCGAGCTGAGTCCGTCCGATCCGGCGCGGCCGCGGACGTCACCCCATGGACTTTTCGATTCTCCCCTCCTTGAATGCGGGGTTGAACGCCACGAGCGCGATATTTCTTCTGGCAGGGTACGTCTTTATCCGCACGGGCCGGCGCGACGCTCACAAGCGGTGCATGCTCGCGGCGGTGACGACGTCGAGCCTTTTTCTGATTTCCTACGTGACCTATCACTATTCGGCCGGTGCCACACCCTTTGCCGGCCAGGGCTGGATCCGCCCTGTGTACTTCACGATTCTCGGGACGCACACCCTGCTGGCCATCGCGGTGCTACCTCTGGTGATCATCACCCTGGTGCGTGCGCTGCGTGAGCGTTACACGCTGCACAAACAGATCGCCCGCTGGACGTTTCCCGTGTGGTTGTATGTATCTGTGACGGGTGTGGTGATCTACTGGCTTCTGTACCACGCCTATCCGGCGTAAAAAAGGGTTCTTCACGGAATTCCGGGATTTAAGAGGCGGATGACCGCGCCTCTGGATCGTGCGATGCTAGAACTCTTGCCGTTAGTGGAGGGTTCTGGAGATGGTCTACGAGGAGATCACGGCGGTACTCGGGGGCTGGGAGGGGTTCCGGGTCGTCGGCGTTCAGCGTACGCGCCGGCCTGACGGAACACCGGAGGTGCTCATCGAGTTGGCGGCAGAGGCTGATCGTTCACGCCGATGCGGTCGCTGCGGAGAGGTTACCCAAGACATACATGAGACCACAGTCCGTCGGATTCGAGAGCTTCCGATCAGGGCGTCGTACGCCATCCGGAACCGGCTGGTCGGGAAGAGATCGTCCCGATAACGGTAGTTTTCAAACGCCCCGGGTTTTCGGACCAGCCAGTCCATGATGTGCCGGTAATCGATCCGGTGTTTCCCCTCACCGCGCAGCCGAGGCAACGTATCGATCCGCCTCTGGGCGTACCACACCTCGAGATGTTCAACGTAAAGTCGGATCTCGATCTGCTCACCGATCAGCCGGCTGTGCACCGAGTAGGTATTGTTCTGGACGCGGATCGTGCTGGAGGGACCTACACTCACCTGGATCCGCGTCATGGCGTCCAGCCGCCGTTCCGGAAGGCGCCTCAGCACTTTCAACTCTTCCTCGAACCGTTCCCGCCGCCCGGCATTCGCCCGCCTGAAGAGGTTTCCCAGGAACAGAGCGTAATCACGCCGCTCGATGAAGTCCCGGCTGCCTCGAAGCATCAACGCCTGGTCGACCGCTCTCTTGAACCGGTGATGGCGCTGTTCAACATCGCCGTTCTCGTTCGGCTGGCCGGCCTGGATCTTCTGCCCCTCGATTCGGTAGTGGTTCAACAGCGCCTTGTAGCGCTGCGTGAACTCCTCCAAATTCGGAACCTTGCGCACCGCCGTCGAGAGTCGATCGGTTCTATGGCACAACGGTACCCCGCCCAGTTCCCACAGCGCATGCTGCAACCCGTCGGACAAGCTCTCGAAGCTCTCAGAGAAGCAGATGGTTCCAGTTTCCCAGTTCGAGTAGGGCAGAACGAAGTGGTAGATCAGGTGCGGGAACGGCTCTCCCAGGATCGTGACCCCGAGGTTGGTCATGTGCGTGAAGTCCGACTCACAAAGCTGGCCGGGCTCATATACCTGAGGGAAGAAG
>DAIOGN010000002.1:54181-56343 GCA_036745245.1 Candidatus Zixiibacteriota bacterium | reverse complement strand
TTCCTTGCTCGGACCGGTGGTGGCGTGCCAGGCTTTCACGCGCCGCTGCAAGGTTCGCAACTGGCCATCCTGATACTTCCCCGGATGCTCCCGTTGGAAGGACTCGAATATCGTCTTGGCTTCAAGCCCGGGCTGGGCCTCCAAAAGTCCCCGTATCAATGCCCAGTCCTTCTCGAAAGGGTCCTCTCGGGTCCGCCAGTTGTGATCCGCCCGACATTCGCTCGGCAACTTCCCGAGCTGCCGGTACCGCCGGGCCGTCTTTTCATCCATCCCGGCTTTGGCCGCCGCCAAAGACAGGGTCTTCTCGGTCTGGATCCGCTTCATCAATCGCCTCACCTGCTCATCCGTGACCATCAAGTCCCTCCATAAGAGGAACTTACCTTCTCAGGATGCGCGTTTCCAGAACGGGAGTTTTAATTGTCGCCAGACGGATTTCTAATTGTCGCTGATCACGGGGGCTTCTCGCCCCTGGTGATTTAAGCACGCCTCCCTTCTTCGCAGGTTGGGATGTGTGATGGGAGGGGGGGGGGTTGAGATGCTCCGGCAATGGCGCCCTCGACTGACCCCCTTCCTCGTTTCTAGTCCGCCTCGGCTATTCTCCGCAAGGCTCTCGGAACGCAGCACCCCCTTTGAAGACGTAGTTCACGTAGTAGATGATGTCCGCCGCATTGGTCACACAATCGCCGGTCACATCACCGTACAGAAGCCCCGGCTGGGGCGATTGACCGGACTTGAACACGTAGTTCACCAAGTAAATGATGTCCCCCGAAGTGAACCGATAGTCCAGATTTACATCACCATGTAGGAAGTTGCCGATCAAGTCCACCGACACCACCTGGCCGTAGAATTCTCCGTCGTTGGCAGGTGGCACCGAATAGGTTTTCAAGTAGCGCCAGATGACGCAAGCCCTTCCTCGCGAAACGGCCATGTCCACATCATAGCCGTTGGCGACCTGGAAGCGGGCATCGTTGATGATGTAGTTGTGCCCGATGAGCTCGCCGTCAGAAGATACCTTTTGAACGAACACGTCCAGCGGATACCAGCAAGTGGCACAGGAGTACCTGGCGTCAGCCCATACGGCATAGTAGTTGCCGTCGTCCCCCTGCGTGACCTTGATGTCGATGGCGTCGTGGGGCGGTGTGTCTGCCAGAAGAATGAGGCCGGACTTCGGTGTGCCATCGGCATGGTAGATCTGCCCCCAAGGTTTGGCTCCGAAGGCACCGTATACCAGACCGTCGCACGACGCCCATACCAGCATGAACTCGCCGTTCTCGGCACACGCCACGTCGGGGAAGTACCCGGATTGGTAACCCGGCGAGGAGCCGCCGCAATCGGCAACGTAACCGGGTTCATAAGCCGCCGCTAGGACAGGCGAGATCGGCTGACCCAGGGAATCATAGATGCGAAACACCGGACGTTGCTCACCGGTCCCTAGCTCCTCAACTAGCTCATCCCACGTGACTACGAAGCCGCCATGCCAGGAGTCCCTGCGCTTGCTTTGCCCCCAGAGACAGGTGATGGATTCCGTGCAGGTATCTATGCGCGAGATGCTGTCAAGACGGTTGCCGGCGGCATCGAACGATTGAGCATAGGTGCCAATCCTGTCGCCTTGGGGTACATAGGCCTCCCAAACTGCACTGAACCCGCTGCCAAAGAGGGCGGGCCCGATAGGGTGTGCCTTCACGCCAGGCACTAACGAGTCTATCCAAACCTCGGGTAGAATGAACAAACCTGAAGAGTCCATTAGCTGGAGAAAACTATACATGTAGGGCGGCAGGTCTGCCATCCGGGTACCGGAAACTGCACTCGGAAACGGCTGGTCAAAGAAACGCGAGTACTGCACGGCAATGGGCGATCCACTGGGGCTCACATCGGTCCCAGTCGGACGTTCGAATCCCTGCGTACTGTCACCGTTGCGCACAGGACTGAGGACCACCAGCCTCTCGTTGATGGTCCCGTCGTGACGTATTCGCGTGACAACGAGATGGCCATCACGCCCGACGCCACTGTTTTCACCCTCGTTCCACGTGACGTAGAAATTCCCAAGCGTGTCGGCGTCGATATCGAATCCGCGACGCTTCAGAGTGTAATCCGGCTGGTGCAATCTGAAATCCGGGGTGATGAGCGAGTCAGCGAAAGCAGCACGACAAATCGATAGGGTA
>DAIOGN010000002.1:0-54171 GCA_036745245.1 Candidatus Zixiibacteriota bacterium | reverse complement strand
TAGGGTACCGACGCCTGGCATCACGAAAAGCCAACAGAGCTCCATCAATAGGCATTGACTAGGGAAACGCAGGATAGAGAGCTTCACGCTAGGCCCCTTTTTCAATCGCCTTGGGGATCGGCGGACGTGTTGCTAAATCCGCCAGGGGAGCACCTACCCGCTGAGAATGTGGACTCCCAGCACTAGCCTTGGTAGGGCACAAGAGATCGAGTCGCTCAAGCCCGGCCAATCGGTCGCCAATCCCCGGATTTCTATCGAGTAAGGTCGGGCACTTCCCGGAAACCGCAAGAAGAAAGGATTGACAATTCTGACTATTCGTTGACATTTCTGATCATTCAGCTCCCCGATCTCCGCCTTTTGTTCGCGCCTGAACTTTGGCTTGTGCGCGCTGGCGATAGTCCGACGGCGTGACGCCGAAAGCGCCCCGGAACGCACGGTCAAAGATGGCCACCCCCTCGAAACCGGCGCCGAAGCAGATGTCGGAAACCCGCTTATCGGTCGTTAGTAACAGCCTCGCGGCGTGATGAAGCCGCAAAGCGCGGACATAGCGCCCCAGCGGCACGCCAAGATCAGACTTGAAGAGACGCCTGAAGTGAGACGGGCTGATTCTTAGGCGTTCTGCGAGGGACGTTGCGGAAGTCGCACTGTGCCATTCCGCCTGAAGTACCTCAAGGGCCTGTCTGACACGCGGATCGCGAGGCTTGCCCGGGTCTACCAACAGTGCCCGACCAGGGCGCAAGAACGCGGAAAGGGGGCACACTTCGGCGCAGCCATCCACACCAGGTCGCCGCTGCCTGCAAAAGGAGCAGACCGCGCACTGCACCAGTCGTCTGGCTTTCCGACCCTCTTCTGGCGACTTGGACGCTTCCACGCGTCCTCCCTGGCTTCTCACCGGCTTGAGGCAAGAAAAACAAACGCATGCCGGTCATCGATATATGGGCAATTAACAGAAACGCCGAAAGTGGCGCAATAGTGAACTTACGGTGGCTCGTCTCTACGGACGAAACTCACTAGATCTGTCCTACGACCGAGGCGCCCCTAGAATAGGGAGGCAAGATCACCGGATGCACCATGAGGTCCGCGAAGTGCGCTGCAAGGATCGGACTGCACAAGGCTCGGCAGCCGGACGTACAGGCTGTGAGACTCTAGCTGCCAGACAGCCGATGCCGGTCAATCCAGTGTCCCCAAATGACCGCCAGCCACTGGGCCTGGCCCACTCACGCAAGAGCGGCGTTTCCGGTACAGTAAAAAAGGGCCAGCACACTTTTCCGAGATGGAAAAGTGTGCTGGCCCCTTTTTCATGGAAAGTCGAGTCTGACCCTGCTTCTTAGCTGGCTTCGCTGAGCTTGTAACCGACGCCGCGCACCGTGCCGATGCTGCGCGGATTCAATCCGCAGGTGCGCATCTTTTCCCGGATGCGGCGCATGTGGACATCGACCGTGCGGTCGGTGACCACCACGCCCGAGCCCCACACGCGATTCAGCAGTTCGTCACGGGTGAAGACGCGGCCGGGCCAGCGGGCCATGGCCCACAGCAGCTTGAATTCGGTGGCCGTGAGATCCGAAGATCCTCCCGGACCGAACACGCGATAGCGATTGAGATCGAGACGCAGAGGCCCCACCGAGATGACCGACGGATCGTGCTGGTGGGCCAGCTTGAGCATGTTCTGCACGCGCGCCGTCAGCTCGCGGATGGAGAATGGCTTGGTGATATAGTCGACGGCTCCCTGGCGCAGCCCTTCCACGCGCTCCTCTTCGGCGGCCCGCGCCGTGATGATGATCACGGGTATGCCGGCTGTGTCGGGCGCCTGCTTCAGCGTCTTGAGAAC
Organism: Candidatus Zixiibacteriota bacterium; assembly: GCA_036745245.1. Taxonomy (GTDB): domain Bacteria; phylum Zixibacteria; class MSB-5A5; order JAUVRN01; family JAUVRN01; genus DAIOGN01. The sequence goes on along the minus strand of DAIOGN010000002.1, from coordinate 52,343 downwards.
CTGGAGGCCGTCCATGTGGGGCAGCATGAGATCGAGCAGCATGAGCGCCGGCCGCTCCTGGCGCGCCAGGCGCAATGCATCGGGGCCGTCCTCGGCGATCAGGCAGGTGAGTTCGTGCTGTTCGAGGCGCGAGCGAACCAGTTCGGCGATGTCGGGATCGTCTTCGACGATGAGGACGGTGCGGCTTTCCATCCCGCGACGGGGAGGGGCGGACTCGTACGCCGGCGACTCGGCGGGATTCCGCGTTCCCCACTCCTCGGTCTTTTCAGCGCGCTTACGTGGCGAATTCATAGCCGCCTGGGAGGTTGGCAACACCGGTTCAGAGAGCAGTGGAGACGTTTCGTCCATGTAAACCCCGTGTTAAAAGCGGACGCAGGCCGCCGAGCAGAGCCTGCGTCGCGCGTGTAGAACCGGCTCGGGCCCACGTGTGCCCGGGCACTATTCACAGCCTCTAGCCTGGTCTATCGTTTCTCTCTACTTCAGGAGCGTCATGGTGCGAGTCTCCTGGAAGGAGCCCGCATGAGCGCTGAAGAAATAAGTCCCCGAGGCTACGGGCTGGCCCTGTGTAGAGCGACCATCCCAAACGATCCGGTGCGATCCGGCCTCGACATGCCCTTCCATCGACTTCACAAGCTGGCCGGCCACGTTGAAGATCCGAATCGAGTAGTCGGACGCCTCGGGCAGGGACAGTGTGAAGCTGGTCGTGGGATTGAACGGGTTCGGAAACGCCTGTGACAGCGCGTACTCCAACGGCCGCGCCACGTCCTCCCGGAAGTTCACGTAGGCCTCGAACTCGGGCACGAGCTCCTTCACCACCGGCTGGCCGTCCACGTTCTCGTTGTAGAGAAAGGTGAGCTGGTGCGCCGGCGCTTCGGAGGTGAACGTGCCGAACTCTAGTTGGGCCCCCGGTTCCGCCTTGAATACCAGGTCGGCCACCTGGGTGGACCCGGAAGCGGCCACCTTCAGCTCGGCGGCCGGCCGAACGTTGACCAGCTCCGAGATGAGCCCGATCACCACCGTCTTGGCTGAATTGTCGATCTGAGCGTGTCGGAACTCCCAGTCGGCCACGCGATCGGAGAACTCCACACGCACCAGTTCCACCTGAGAACCTGCACCGGCAAACCGCAGCGGGAGGTCGAGGCCCGCCAGTTCGCGGCTGTTCTCCACGTGCAGGGCCACGTGCCACTCACCGGCGACCTGCTGAGGATCCGACAGGCGCACCACGTCCCTCGTGATCGCGCCCTGGGCGGATCCGGCGGCGGCCGTCACTGTCAATGCGGTGGTCGCCAGGAAGATTTGTAGGTACCACTTCATGCTGTCACTCCTTCCAATGGGATGAAATACGGTTCGTCCATGATCACGGGATACAATCCTGCGCGGCCGGAGTGTTGCAGATGTCGCACGGCGGCGGACCGGCCTTGAACACGAAGTTGACGAGCGTGATCACGTCGGCGGAGCTGACCGATCCCGAGCAGTTCACATCACCGTTGGCCGCGCACGGCTCCGGCTCTGCACCGCCCTTGAACACGTAGTTCACCAGCGTGATGATGTCGGAGGACGTCACGGTGTTGCTCGCGTTCAGGTCGCCATCCACAATAATGGCGCAGGCGTTCCCGTTGCCGAAGTAGCCGTGAAAATCGAGAGCGGTCCAGCCCAGGGCCCAGTTGGTGCCGTTGGGATCGAACGCGCCTTTGTAAGTCACCACGTCAAAGAACGGATCGACCGGGACCACGCCGCCCGACGAGGCGGGTCCGCCCACCTGCGGGATGGGATTGAAGCTGCCATCCGCAGGGCGGCCCGGCTTGGGCCAGCTGGTCAGCTTGGGATTCACGCCGAACAGGTTCTGATTGGCCGGTGCCGACATGTGTGCCTGGGTCCAGGCCTCGGGGAACAACTGAGCCACTCCGTCGCCCGAACCGAAGCTGTACCAGATGTTGCGCTGGAACTCGATCTCGCCGGAGTCGAGCCGCTCGCGGCTGTCCTTGCCCGACACCAGATCCTCGATCTGAGCACCGAAGCCGAAGAAGTCGGCGAAGATCGAGTTGGAGTACTTGCCGCCCGCATTGTCGCGGATGTTGAACGCCATATCATTGAATGCACCGCTGGCGTCGCCCGCGCCGATCCACGTGGCGTTGGAGACCACCGGGACCGCGTAGGGCATGCCGTCTTCGGGCGTGGTGCCGCCGTCGTGCTCGCCACCCGAGTTGCCGTCGGCGTCGTCGAAATAGAGCAACCAGTACTGGCCTTTTCCACGCCAGCCTTCGTCGTAGTCGTAGCCATCGTCGTCGCAGCGCGCGGAGACGAAGTGCTTCACGTTCACCGTACCACCAAACCACTCGATGCCATCGTCGGCATTATTGTAAGCTTCGACGTAGTCGACGGTGGTGCCCGAGCCTACTCCGCCCATGGTGAGGCCGTTGATTTCATTGTTTGCGCCGATGACGGTGCCGCCGTAGCGCAGGGACACGTAACGCACGATGCCCGAATTGTCTGCGTTGTTGAGGGGGAACGCCGCTCCCGGCCCATAGCGGGCGCGCGGCTCAGTGGCGGGAATGCCTTCGATCTGGCCCGAGTCGCCGGCACGGTTGGTACCCGCCACGCCGAGCAGCACCAGGCCGCCCCACTGGCCGCGGAGATTCTCAGGCAGGTCGAACGGATCCGTGGGATCGTCGGCCTGGCAGGTAAAAATGATGGGTTCTGAAGGCGTGCCGTCGGCGATCAGGTACCCACCGCGAGCCACGATGAGCGCCGAAGCCGAATCGGCCGTGCCGGGCTCGCCCTTGATCACGGTGCCGGGCTCGATCTCCAGCGTGTCGCCGTTTTCGACGAAGATGAATTCGGTCAGAAGGTAGAAATTGGCCGAATCGGGCGACCACACCACGTGGTCTCCGGCGAATCCGGCATCGGTCACGATGATACTATCCAGCTGCGCAAGCGCGGCAGCCGGCACAAGCAGCACGAGCAATGCCACCATCCATCTTTGAAACATGTCGCTCCTCCTCATGGTATGCGGTATGGGACTGCGGTTCGTAGGAAGGACCTACAGGTGGGGATTTACGACCGGGCGTGGGTCTACTATTACGGCCGCGTTACCGGATCGTAATGAGGCAGCCATCTCGCTATTCAAACAAAGAGACCCGTGTCAAACCGGGCCTCTTCGAGGACAATGCGTCGATACCGCGGATTAGAGGTTGTAGCTGAACCCCATCTTGAAGGTTCGCCCCAGCTTGTACTCGCTGACGATGTACTCCTGACCCTTGAATTCCTGAGTCTTCTTGAGGCTGGCATCGAGGAGGTTCTTGGCCTGAAAGCCGAAGGACAGGCCGCGCCAGAGGTTCTGGGACAGACTCAGATCGAGCAGCCCACGCGGCTGCTCGAACGTGTGCGGGCTGCCGCCCACGGCCACCTCCGACATCCGCTCGCCGAAGATGTTATAGAACAAGCTGATCGAAGTACCTGTGCGCGGGCTGTTGAAGCCCGCGTCCAGATTGATCAGGTAGGGCGACTGGCCCTGCAGCTGCCGGGTGTCGGGCGCATACGGATCGAGCGACCGCCGCTCCCCCAGCTCGGTGGGGGGAACCTTCACTTCCGACTCCATGAGAGTGAGGTTGCCTCCGATCTGAACATTGCGCAACGCCCCCGACACGTGGTCGAGGCGGGTCCTGGCTTCGAATTCAATTCCTGTCACGCGTGCCATCGGTACATTCTGAAACTGGATCTCGTTGTTCTGGCTGGAAATGATGGCGCGTTCAATGGGGTCGCGGAAATTCTTGTAGAACCCGCTCACGGCCAGAAGCTCACCAGGTCGCACGAACCACTCCAGCCGCAGGTCGTAGTTGTCGATGAGGCTCCGTCTGAGATTGGGATTCCCCGAGACGATTCCATCTCCCACGAAGTCGAAGGTGGAGTAGGGGGCCAGTTCGCGGAACGTGGGTCGCGCCAGTGTCTTGGTGAAGGCGGCGCGCGCGTTCATATTGTCGCGAAGCGCATACACCACATTCACCGACGGCAGCACGTCGTTGATGTGCAGGAGTCCCACATCCTTGTTCTTGTCCAGGCTCTCCACCTGCATTCGGGTCGCTTCGTAGCGAGCCCCTGAAATCAGCCGCAATCGCCTCGTGACGGGCAGGTCGATCATGGCGTAGGCCGCGTAGATGTCCTGCTCGCCGTTGTAGTTGGAGGAAGGGGACGACGACTCATAGACGTACTGGCCGAACGTGTAGAACTTGTTGCCATTGGGCGCCGTGTCCACCCTCACGACTCCCACATCCTCCGTGAAGTAATTGTACCAGTCGCCATCGTAGCGCGACTCGCCGTCGCCCGAGTGATCGTACGTGAATCGCCGCTCACGGAACGTGCGCATCTTGTGGCTCAGGCTGCCTCCCAGCTTCACGCTGCTCTTGAGCCCGCCCCACACGTCGAAGGGGAGCGTGGTGTTGAGGAGTCCGTCGTAAATGTCCTCGTCGAGATCGCGATAATACCGGGTGGGCAGCGTGTAATTGGACTTCTTGATGTCGAAGAATGTGTCCACCGGGTTGGCCTCATCCGGCGTGAAGTCGTTGGAGAAGTACCTGAGGTCGGGTTCGTCCTGCCTGGAGTTTGTGTACGACGCCGTCCAGTCGGTGTTGAGCCAGCTGGTGAGATGATGATCGCCGCCCGCCTGAACGGCCTGGAGCGTGCGCTCGAGGTACGAGAGCGTGCGGGTTTCGAAAAATGTGCCGTCGGTAAGCGTGTGCGGGAAGATCCCCGTCTGGTACCGCGTGGACGATTCGCCGCGACGGTTGTAGTTGTATGTGGCGTGGAGGTTGTGAGCCGGATGCGGCTTGAAGGAGAGGTTGGCCATCCCACCCCACAGTACCTCCTCCGTGCTGCGGTAGTCTTTCAAGGACAGGTTGGTCTCCAGCTCCGTTTTGGTGTCGACGTGACCCGCGAGGTAGTACCACCCGGACGTCCCCTCCTCGTAGGACGACAGACTCTTGTTGTAGCTGAAACTGGCGAAGTAGCCCAGCGGCTTGCCGAACACCAGGCTCTGGCTGCCAATCGAGAGCGCCTCGCTGTGGTAGCCCGGCACCGTGCGAGTGGAGGGCCCCATGTTCGGATTGAAGGCCTTGCTCAGGTGATCGAGCGTGTAGGCTTTGGTCGAGTCGCGAAACGTGGTGCCGATGTTCGGGAGCTGACCCGGCTCCTCCAGCTCGTCGGGGATTGCGCGCGTGCCGTCGTCCGTGGCCATCCAGTCTGTCGCGCCGCCGGGATACGTGAGGAACTTGTCGTCTCGTGGCGCCGCGTCATTGCGCGAGGCCGACATGGAGAACTTCACGCTGAGCTTCTCCGGAAACGTGGTGGTGCGGATGTTTACGCTGCCACCCGTGAAATCGCCCGGCTGATCGGGCGTGAAGGTCTTGGTGGTGACGATGCTCTCCAGGAAGTTCGAGGGGAACATGTCCATCGACACCGAGTTGCGGTCGGGGTCGGAGCTGGCCAGCGAGGCGCCGTTGAGGCGTGCGTTGGTGTAGCGGTCGCCCAGGCCGCGAACGTAGAAGTACTTGCCGTCTTCCACCGACACGCCGGTGACCTTCTCCATTGCGTCGGCCGCGGTGCTCGAGCCGGAGCGACTGATGTTTTCCTGGCTGATGGCATCCGACACCGACGAGGCCTTCTGCCGCTCGCGCAGCAGCGCCGCCTCGTTGTTGTTCTTGATCGCTTCTGCCGTGACCTCGATTTCCTCCCCCATGATCACTTCGGGAGTCAGGGTGAGGTTCAACGGTTCGGCGTCGCCTTCGGGAACCACCACGCTTGTGATCACGCGCTTGGAGTAGCCCACCATGGTGACGTTCACCTCGTACGTCCCGGCCGGGACCTCTCGGATGACGAATACACCTTCGAGATCGGTCGCGGCGCCTTTGTTGGTGCCGGTAATCACCACGCTTACGAACATGAGCGGCTCGCCGGTCTGGGAATCCACGATCTTTCCCCGAAGTGTGCCGGCGAATGCGCCCTCGGCCCACGCACCGCACACTGTCAACACAAGCGCAAACAGTGCTCGCGTGAGCGTGCTGCCATGGAACCATCTCTGCTTTTGAATTCCACTATGTGAAAACGTCACTGTGTTCTCCTGAATTCGCTGTTTCTGTGCCCGTGACTCTTCGTCAAATCCCTTTGGCTATTTGCTGTTACGGGGTAGACACACCCCTCCCCGTTGACCCGAGGTTAGGAGCCAGCGAGTAGGTTTTATGACGGGCGAATGACAGAACCGTAATACAAGCTAAATCCAAGTGGAATAAATGGTTGGGGGAAGCTTGCCGCCGCTTTTCGGCGGGGCGGGTTCAGCCGTGCAGGCAGGAAAGCAGGGTACCGTGAAGGCGTGGCCCAGCGGCCACCAGGGAACGTCCGTACATTGAAAACGGGCGTCCTTCCATAGTAGTGATCCTCGCGCCAGCTTCTGTTGCGACAAGCGAGCCGGCTGCAACGTCCCAGGGTGCGAGCTTCAGCTCCCAGTAGCCGTCGAATCGGCCGCAAGCTACGTAGCAGAGGTCGAGAGCCGCCGAGCCCAGGCGGCGTACCGCGCGTGCGCGCTTCGACAGTCGCCTGAAGTATTTCAGATTGTCGTCGCGCGTGGTGTGCATGTCGTAAGGGAACCCGGTCACCAGGAGGCTGTGGTGGAGGTGTGACCGTGTGGACACCGAAACTCTCCGGCCGTTGAGGCGCGCTCCGCGGCCCTTCTGCGCCGCAAACATCTCGTTGAGCACCGGCTGATATACCACGCCCACCACTACCTTTCCGTGGTGTTCGAGCGCGATGGAGACGCTGAAAATCGGCAAACCGTGTGCATAGTTGGTGGTGCCGTCGAGAGGATCCACCACCCAGCGAAACTCCGACCCGGTGGCCACGTTGCGCTGTGCTTCTTCCGCCAGAAAGTCGAATCCGGGGAAAGATCGCGACAATTCCGAGGCGATGAAGCGCTCCACTTTGCGATCCATCTCCGTCACCAGGTCGATGGCTCCCTTGAAGTCTACGGCCGGCTTCCTGCTCTGAGCGGCGCGCAGCTTGCAGCCCGCGGCCTTGGCTACTTCCTGCGCACGAGCGAGGCAGCGGGCGTACTGCCTGGTTTCGGAACTCATAGGCGCACAAGCTACTGGAGAAGGGGTTCCGGTGCCAGCGAATCGCCTTGTGAGGCGGGGCCGGATTGGATATCGTGACGTTGTTCCGTAGGGGTCGGTGCCGAAGCGAACGGCATCTGAGATCACACCCTTCGAACCTGATCTGGGTAATACCAGCGTAGGAAACGGAACGGACATTGCCTTGCCGCATGCCGTTTCCCGCGCTGGAACGGTATTTTTGTCGGCCCTCCGGGGCCCAACGCGGAGTTCTGGCGATGTTTCGAAGTGTTCTTCTTGTGGCGCTCCTCCCTCTACAGGCACAAGCCGTTGTCCTTTCGGGAAAAGTTGTCGATCACGAGTCCGGCGCAGTCATTCCGGCGGCGTCGGTGCGGCTGGTCGAAACCGGGCAGGCGGCGTCCACCGATGATTCGGGGGAATTCAGTTTTGAATTGGCGTCCGATGGTCGCTTCACACTGGCGGTGAGCCATGTGGGCTATGCGCCCGTTCGACAGGAGGTGGAAACCGCCGGCCTTGCCATTGCGCTCGAACTGCGGCTGGATCCCATCGTTCTTCCCGGTGAAGAGGTCGTCATCACCACCACGCGTGTGTCGTCGCAGACTGACGCCGTGCCGCACTCCAACCTCACACGCGAAGAAATCGAGCGGGATCACGGAGTGGAAGACGCACCGATGCTTTTGGCCAAGCAGCCGGGGGCCTATGCCTACTCGGATGCCGGGAACGGCGTGGGCTACAGCTATCTTCAGATCCGGGGATTCGACCAGCGCCGGATTTCCGTGCTGCTCAACGGCGTGCCACAGAACGATCCCGAGCCGCACCAGGGGTACTGGGTGGACATGCCCGACCTGTCCGAATCGGCCTCCGACATCCAGATTCAGCGCGGCGTGGGCGCTTCGCTGTACGGCGCGTCGGCGGCGGGCGGTGTGGTGTCGATCGAGACGCAGCCCTATACCCAGGAGCCGAAGCTCTCGCTCGACCTGGCAGGCGGTTCCTATGACACCCACAAGTTCAAACTCGAAGGCAACTCGGGGTTGATCGACGGCCGCTACGCCGTGTACGGCCGCTATTCAAGCATCACGTCCGACGGCTACCGGGATCAGTCGTGGACGGACATGTGGAGCTACTTCGTGGGCGTGGCTCGTTACGACCAGGGACTCACCAATCGCTTCCACGCCTATGGCGGACCCGAACACCTCCACCTGGCGTATTACGGAATCGATCCAGTGACGCTGGCTTCCGACCGGAAGTTCAATCCGCTCACCTACGAGGACGAGACCGATACGTTCAACCAGCCGCACTACGAGCTGCTCACCGACTGGAAGATCTCTGAGACCTGGAGCCTGTCCAACTCGCTGTTCTACATCAAGGGCGACGGCTACTACATCCAGAGCTGGCCGTATTCGAGCTTCGGCGACCTGGGCCTCGGATCGATCCAGACGCGCGACAGCCTCGCCTACGACCCCATCCACTACGAAACCGTGGTTACCGGTACTCAGTTCGTGCAGGACTCGGCCTTGTACGGCGACACCCTGTGGCATGAAGTGGAAGTGTCCACATTTCGTCGCGACACCCTGTCGTCGGGCGACACGGTGTTTACTGTGAATCAATACAACAACGCCGTGCTTCAACGCTGGGTGCAGAACGACTTCTTCGGCATGGCACCGCGCTTCAAGGTGGCGCACGGCGCAGGCACGCTGCAGTTCGGCGGCAGTTTCGATTATCATCATGGCTACCACTTCGGCCAGGTGCGCTCGGCTCAGCCTGCGCCACCGGGGTTTCTGGCAGGACAGGACTATTACAGCTACGACGGGTATCGCACCTCCGCCGTGGCGTTTGTGGAGGAGAACCTCCAACTCGCACAACGCTGGCACCTCTCGCTGGCCGTGCAGTACTCCTGGCGACGCTATTCGTTGCGGCACGACAGTCGCGGCAATGTGAACTACGATCTGGATTACTCCGCCTGGTCGCCGCGCCTGGGAGTGCTGTGGAGGTTCACGGAGCCCGACGCGGTGTACCTCAATGCCGCGCGCAGTGAACACGAGCCGGCGCACACCGACATCTTCAGACCCGATGAACTCGAGGATCCCACGCAATTCTTCGGCTCCTACGATCCGGTGTCGGGCGCCGCGTCCGATCCGTTCATGCAGCCTGAAGAGGTGACCAGTCTGGATCTGGGCTACCGCCACACGGAGGACCGGCTGCTCTTCGACCTCAATGGGTTCTATCAGTGGTTCGACAACGAGATCGTGGCCGCGGGAGGGCTCGACATGAACGGCTTTCCCATTCGCACAAACGCAGGCGAATCGATCCACCGCGGTGTGGAGGGACTCCTGAAGTACAAGCCCCTCCGGGAGCTGGAACTGTCCGCGAACGCCACCTGGTCGGATAATTATTTCGAGACGTTTACCGAGTACACCACGGTGTTCAATTCGCCGACGGGCGGCGACACGGTGTACCTGCCCGTGGCGAGCACTGAGACCATCGATCACGCGGGGAACCCGATCGCGGGCTTCCCGCAGGTGCTGGTCAATCTGGGAGCTTACGGAGAAGTTCCGTTCAGCAAAAGCGTCCAACTCACCGGCGGCGTAGAGTTTCGGTATGCCGGTCGCATTCAGCTCGATCAGACCGGCGACGCTGCACTCTCGATGGACCGGTACAACGTGCTCAACCTCAGGCTGGGTGTGCGACTGGGCGCCGCTCCCATCGTGAATCGTCTGACGCTCGAGTGCGCGGTGAACAACGTCACCAACGAGTTGTACAGCGGTTCGGGGTACACCTATTTCGGCGTGCCGTACACTCTGCCGGCGGCTGAGCGCAACGTGTTCGTGCGCCTGCGGACGGAATGGTAGGCAGACGCTCCACATGAATCCCCTGGCCGAGAGCCTCGTGGCCCGCATGCACTGGGTCGACTGGCTGGTGGTGGCGGCGTATGCGATCGTGGTGCCGGCCCTCGGCTTCAAGGTGGCCAAGCGCAGCACCGACGCCGCCGACTACCTTCTCGCCGGTCGCAGGCTCACTCTTCCCGCATTCGTGATGACGCTCGTCACCACCTGGTATGGTGGCATCCTTGGCGTGAGCGAGTATTCGTACACATACGGCCTGGCCAACTGGTTCGTGTTCGGACTGCCGTACTATGTGGCCGCGCTTCTGTTCGCAGTGTTCCTCGCTTCCAAAGCACGCAAGACCAACTACTACAACCTGCCGGACCAACTGCTGTCGGCCTACGGGCCGAAGGTGGCGCGCGCCGGCGCCTTCGTGGTGTTCGTGGCTTCGCTGCCCGCCGCGTACGTACTGATGCTCGGCGTGCTGGTGGGAATGCTCTTCGGCTGGCCGCTCCCCGTGTCCGTGGTGCTTGGCACGCTCCTGTCGGTAGCATACGTGTACCGCGGCGGTTTCCGTGCCGTGCTGAAGACGGACTTCATTCAGTTCTCGCTCATGTTCGCGGGCTTCATCGTGCTGGTCATCGTACTCTGGCTGGACGCCGGGCCCCTTTGGTCGCTGTGGGATCGCCTGCCGGCTACTCACAAACAGGTGACCGGCGGTCAGGCCTGGGGCGACATCGCAGTGTGGTATTTCATCGCCCTGGCCACTCTCATCGAACCGGCCTTCTACCAGCGCTGCTACGCCGCGCAGGACCACGCCACCGCCCGGCGCGGCATTCTGGTGTCGGTGTGCTTCTGGCTGGTGTTCGATCTGCTCACCACGACATGCGGCCTGTATGCCGCCGCGCTGTACACGCACCTGGACGACCCGGTCTCCGCCTTTCCCCGGCTGGCCGTGGACTTCCTGCCCGCGGGGCTTCTGGGGTTCTTCTGGATCACGCTCTTTGCCGTAGTCATGTCTACCGTGGAATCGTACATGTTCGTGTCGGCCGTGACGGGGGGACGAGACCTGTGGCTCAATGACTCGCGGCGGAACACCGACGTGGGGCTTACGTATTCCCGACGCGCGCTCTGGGTGGTGGCGCTGCTCGCCGTCGTGCTGGCGCTTTACTTTCAGTCGGTGGTGGGTCTCTGGTACATCGTGGGCAGCGTGTCCACACCGGCCCTGCTTTTGCCGGTGCTCACCACGTTTTCGTCGAGGCATCGCTTCAAACCGTCCGCGGCTCTGTTGAACATCGTGCTGGCCGGAGGCGCGGCGCTCACCTGGGAGCTGGTGCGAGGGGCGGGGCACACATCTTCGTGGTTTGCAGTTCCGGGGATTTATGTGGGTCTGGGAACTTCACTTCTCATCTGGCTGCTGGGGCGGGAAGGTGGCACATTGCATAGAATCGCTGAAAGGGAGGTGGGGACTTGAACGACAAAGTGCAATCGGTGCTCGTGGTGGGGGGTGGCGCCCCGGTAGGCGTCGAGCGCCTGCAACAGTGTGCCGCCGGCTATGAAGCATGTCTGGCCGCCGATTCCGGACTCGCCGCAGTCAAGGAGGCCGGGCTTTCGCCGCTCTTCGTGGTGGGCGATATGGACTCCGTGTCGCCTGAAGTTCTGGCATCGATGGGCGCCGACAAGACCCGCCGTTCCACCGACCAGAGCACCACGGATCTGGAAAAGGCCGTTCTCCTGGCGCTCGAGCTGGGGGCCAAGAAGATCGGGATCGTGTGCGCTTCGGGGGATCGAATCGATCACACGATAAACGGTGTGAGTATGATGATCCGCTACCGCGGCAAGGCGGAGTTCGTGTGGCACGATGCCCAGGGCGACGGCACGCTGGCCTTCCCGTCCAGTACCAACATCGTGGGTCAGCCAGGGGACAGGATTTCGCTGGTGCCCGCGCCCGGCGCAACGGCCGTGAGAACTTCGGGACTCAAGTACATGCTCGAAGGAGTGGACCTCATCATGGGGAGCCGCGACGGCATCTCCAATGAACTCATGGTCGCCACTGCACGGGTGTCGTTCAAAACCGGAAGCCTGCTCGTGTATCGATTCCTCAACAAAACGGCCGCTCCTCGTTGAGAAGCGGCCGCTCTTACACATTCAATTCTTCTGCAATGCCACCCATCGGGGTGGTCTGAACACGTCTATCGCGACGGAGGCGTCCCCGTAGTCTGCGTTGCAGGCGGCTCGGTGGCCGGCGGCTCGGTGGCCGGAGGCTGCGTGGCCGGCGGCTGTTCCGTGGGCGGCTGCTGCGCTGGCGGCTCCTGAGGAGGCGGCTGTTGTGCCGGAGCCGGCTGGGCCGGGGCCGGCTCGGACGCGGGAGGCGGCGCAGGCTCCTTGCCCTTCTTTCCGCCGAGTTTGATGGTCACACCTGCCATGAGGGCACCCTGCAACAGTGCGTTGCCCCCCAGACCAACGCTAGCTCCGCCCGTACCCACTCCCACCCAGGCATCACTCGTGAGCATGGTGGCGTACAACTCCCCCTGAAACCGGAGGGACACTTTGGGATTCAAGGCGTACTTGAGACCGGCGCCCCAGGCGAACGAGAACTTCGTAACGCTCTCGCCGTCTGAGGGATTCAACTGGGTGGCGCCCAGCCCCACCTGCGTAAATGGAACCAGGGCCGGATTGTCGGTCCTCAGGTTGTAGAGCAATCCGCCGTGCCAGTAGTGAACCGTAATATCTACCTTTCGCGGCGATGCATCGAACTGAAGGTTGGTGGGTTGCACTCCCCACATCAGCATCAGGCTCGTTCCCGTCTTGAACTTGAGCGGAAACTCGATCTCAGCTAAGAACGCAGCCGCGTCGTTCAACTCCAGGTCGCCTTCCGACGTCTCGATCTGGCCGCCGAATTGATACCCTCCCATGCCTGTGAGCTCCGCTGCCACGGCACGGTCGGTAGCAGAAAGCATGGTCGCCGCTACGGCGATGCATATCACGAGTCTTGCCAAGCGCTTCCTATTCAACGAATCCTCCCGTCCCCGAAGGTGAACCTTCAACCGCAAACTGAAGCCTAAGCTACGCTTCGCGTGCAGGGCAGGCAACACGGTTTCCCCGCCTCAGACTTGCCCAAATCCGGTCGGGACGCTATGTTGATGCCGGCTTTTTCGACGAGGAGTGTAAACGTGTCAGACGTCAGCACCTACATTCAGAACAACCGCCAGCGCTACGTGGACGAGCTGGTGGAACTGTTGAAGTTTCCGTCGGTGTCGGCCGACTCAGCGCACAAGAGCGACATCGAGAAGTGCGCCGACTACCTGGCCGCGCACTTCAAGAGCCTCGGGCTCGAGGCCAGGAAAATGGAGACGGGCGGCCATCCGCTGGTGTACGCCGAATGGCTCGGCGCCCCCCGCCAACCCACCGTGCTGATCTACGGGCACTATGATGTACAGCCGCCCGATCCGCTCAACCTGTGGGAATCGCCTCCGTTTCAGCCGGAGATCAGAAACGGCAAACTGTTCGCGCGAGGCTCGTCGGATAACAAGGGACAGTTCTATGCGCACGTGAAGGGCATCGAGGCGCACCTCAAACAGAACCAGAAGCTGCCGGTGAACGTGAAGCTACTGATCGAAGGGGAAGAGGAGATTTCCTCGAGGCACCTCGAAGAGTTCATTCGCAAGAACGCGGCGATGCTCAAGGCCGACGTGGTGATTGTCTCCGATTCGGCCATGGCCGGACCCAACCAGCCGGCGATCACGTACGGGCTTCGTGGTCTCGCCTACCTGGAGGTCCGCGTGGACGGTCCCAACCGCGACCTTCATTCCGGCGCCTACGGTGGTTCCGTGGCCAATCCGGCGGAAGTGCTCGCCAGGATCCTGGCGCGCTGCAAGGACGACAGGGGACGCGTGCAGATTCCCGGCTTTTACGACGACGTGCTCGCTGTCGATCAGAGGGAGCGCGATCTCATGAGCAAGGTGCCCTTTTCCGACGAGGCCGATCGCGAGAATCTCGGCGTGCCTGCGCACTTCGGCGAAGAAGGGTTCTCCACGCTCGAGCGTCGCTGGGCCCGCCCCACCTTCGAAATCAACGGAATCTTCGGAGGGTACATGGGCGAAGGTCCCAAGACGGTGCTGCCGGCCTGGGCCGGCGCCAAGGTGTCGATGCGCCTCGTCCCCAATCAGAATCCTGAGAAGATCGCTGATCTGTTCGAGAAGTTCATCGAGACCCTGAAGCCCACCACGGCCAAAGTCACGGTGAAGCGGTACGAAGGTGCGTTTCCTTCTGTGGTGCCGATCGTGGGCCCCTACGTGGAAGCGGCCACCCGCGCGGTCACGCGCGGCTTCGGCAAGGCGCCCCTCTTCACGCGCGAAGGAGGCACCATTCCCGTCGTGTCCACATTCAAGAAGGTGCTGGGCATCGACACCATTCTCATCGGGTATGGTCAGAACGACGACAATCTGCACTCACCCAACGAAAAGTACACCCTCGACGACTATCAGAAGGGCATCCTCACCTCCGCCCACCTCCTGGAGGAGATGGCCCGCTGAGTTTGTCCCCGGCCGGAATTCCGGGCCGCCGCGCGAGTCACCTACTATAAGGAAGCAGGAGCTGCTCAAGATATGATCCTGTCCACTACCCCCACCCTCGAGGGACGCCCGATCCGGGAATACCTCGGCATCGTCACGGGCGAAGCCATTCTGGGCGCCAACGTGTTCCGCGACCTGTTTGCGTCCATCACCGACATCGTGGGCGGCCGCTCGGCGGCTTACGAAAAGGAACTGGCAAAGGCCAGGCAGATCGCACTTCTGGAAGCCGAAGATTCGGCGCGGGAGCGCGGCGCCAATGCGGTGGTGGGAATCGATCTCGATTACGAGGTGATCCGCGAAGGAATGCTCATGGTCACGGTGTCCGGAACGGCGGTGAAGGTTGGCTGAGCGTAGCACTCGCCCGATCGCGGCGACCGTTTTGAGTCTCTCCGTACTTCTGCTCTGCCTCCTGTCGGCGGCCACCGCCTTTGGCGCCGCACAGCTCGACCCCGCGCTCCAGGACCAACTCCGCGTTGCTTCTGCGTCCGAGTTCATTCCGATTCTTGTGGAAGTGGCCGACCCAGGCTACACCGCCCCGCAGGCCAACCTGGTCCGTGAACGCAATCGGGCCGCACAACACAGCCGGGTGCTGTCACAACTCCAGGAGCGTGCGCAGCGTTCACAGGGAGACCTCAAGACTCATCTGTTGGAGGAGAACCGCGCAGGTCGCGCACGCGGAGTGCATCACTTCTGGATCGACAACGTGGTAGGACTCGAGGCCACTCCCGAACTTATCACGGAGCTTTCGGCGCGGCCCGACGTGGCCGCAGTGCGCTTTCTGCCACCTGTAGAGATCGATGCCCCCGAGGTGCCCGCACCGTCCGCCGCCACCGTGGAGAATGGCCTGGTTGCCATCGGCGCGCCCGTGCTGTGGGCGCAGGGATACACCGGCCGCGGACGCCTCGTCTGCGGCATCGACACCGGTGTACGCGGCACGCATTTCGCCCTGGCCGCGCGCTGGCGGGGGCTGTCCGTGCCCTGGTGGCACGCCTGGTTGGATCCGCGCGGTCTCACCACGTTTCCGGCGGACATCGGCAACAGTCCCACCAATCACGGCTCGCACACCATGGGCACGATCTGCGGCGCCGACCCTGTGCGCGGCGACACGGTGGGCGTGGCGCCCGAGGCGCAGTGGATTGCGGCCTTTGGCATCGGCGGAGCCAACCTCACCACGATGGACCTGATCCGCTGCCTCGAGTGGGCGGCCGATCCCGATGGCAACCCCAACACCACAGGCGACGTCCCCGACGTGATGAATTGCTCCTGGCGGTTCGCCATCCAGGGCATCGTGTACCCGTGTAACGACATCATGGACGGCATCATCACGCATCTCGAAGACCTGGGCGTGATCGTGATCTGGGCCGCGGGCAACGAAGGGTCGGGCGCGGGCACGATCGGCTATCCGGCCAACTCGGGCACGGTGTTCGGAACCAACTTCGCAGTGGGCAGCTACAGCATCTCGGGCGACGCGATTTCTCCTTCGTCCAGTCGCGGTCCCACTCCCTGCCCGGGGGACAACATCAAGCCCGAAGTCGTGGCCCCCGGCGTGGTCATCCGTTCCTGCTACCGCGGCAACGACAGTTTGTACGGCCCGCTCTCAGGCACGTCGATGGCCTCGCCGCACGTGGCCGGGGCCGCCGCCGTGCTTCGCCAGCTGGCTCCCAACGCCACGCCGGCAGAGATCAAGAACGCGTTGTTCGTTTCGGCCATCGACAAGGGCATCCCGGGAGAAGACAACACGCACGGCAGGGGCCTCATCAATCTGCCCGCGGCGGCGGATTCGCTCTCGATTCTCATGGGCGGACCTGACCTGCGGGTGGAGGGCGAATCCCTGCTCGTGGCTGCGGGATTACCGGCCTCCGGCACAGGTGACAGCCTTCATGCGGGAGACACCGTGACGCTCTACTTGCGCGTGCGAAACCGGTCCGAGTCACCCGCCACGGGGGCGTTCGTCAAGATTCTTCCCACAGGTCCGTATGTCACCCTGCTCGCCGACTCGGTGAACCTCGGGATTCTCGCTGCACAGGCCTGGGCCACCGCGGGTCCGCTGCGATTCGTGGTGGATGCCGGGACGCCCGTGGGTCAGCCACTCAATCTGTCGGTGGCTCTGGCGGCCGTGGGATTCCTGCAGGTCGATCCGCTCGTGTACTACACCGAGCCTGCGCCGTTTAAGTCGCAGTTCACTCACGACAACACATTTCTACAATTCACTGTCACCAACTACGGGCAGTACGGCTTGTCGACTGACAGCTATTACCCGGAGGGGGGTGTGGGTTTCCTCGTGGATCCCAATCTCACCAACCACCTGGCGGAGGCGGCGCTGGTGATTGGCGTGGGTCCAAACCAGGTGTCGGATGCGGCCCGCAGGTCGGGCGGCGCCGAGTCGGGCATGCAGGTTACAGACGCTGACTTCATCCCCGATGCGGGGGGCGCGCTCCTTCAGGTGGCCAATCTCGAAACCGCGTTCCAGACCACGCTCTCGGAGTTCAATGACGGGGCGGCGGAAAACCCCATCGGCTTGACGGTGAAGCAGTGGACGCTCGTCTTCCCGGCGGGCACCGATCAGGGCTATGTACTGGTGATCTACACGCTGCAAAATACGTCGGGCGGGGCATTGAGCGGGCTGTACGCCGGAATCCTGCACGATTGTGACTTCCCGGCATTTCTGGCAGGGAGCGACTCCACCGGTTTCTCGGCCAGCGAGCATCTCGCCTACATGTTCAATCAGAGTCAGGCGGCCGCTGGGCCGTATCGCGGTGTGGCCGTAGTGTCTTCCACGGGCGCGACGGCCTATCGCGCCATCAACGCGCAGATGGACTTCTATGCACCCACCACCTTCGAGACGACGCTGACGGACAGCGCAAAGTGGAGCTACCTTTCGGGCGGAATCGGGCCGGGTGCTATACCTTCTGGCGGTTTGGGCGATGCGGGGACGTTCGTGGGCACTGGGCCGCTGTCGCTTCCGGCCCCGGGCGATACCGTGCAGATCGCCTTTGCCATCGTTGGGTCTGAAGACGGCCTCGCGCGGCTGGTGCAAAACACGCAACTCGCGCGCTCCCGTTATGAAGCAATCACGGAGAGCGTGGCAGTTCACGAACAGCCGATCGGCCCGGTCTCGTTTGAGTTGCACCCCAACACGCCCAATCCGTTCAACCCGCAGACGCACATTTCATTCACGCTGGATCTGCCGGCCAAGGTCAGGCTGCGCATCTTCAACCTGCTGGGACAGGACGTGGCCACGCTCATGGAAGCATCGCTTCCGGCCGGTCGGTTCGAGACCACCTGGAACGCCAAAGACGAGCGTGGGCGGGACGTGGCTTCGGGCGTGTACTTCTATCGCCTGGAGGCGGGCGACCAGGTTCAGACCCGGCGGATGCTCCTGCTTCGCTAAAGCTCCCCTTGCCTTGCGGCCGCGAGGCTCACTTTTTGATCCGATTACCCTTCAAGAGGTTGGCATGAAAGTACTTCGACTCGTTGTCCTTGCCCTGTTGGTCGTTTCCTGCTCAAAGGAAGATTCCAAAATCAAGTCTCGGCTGGTGGAGGTCGCCCAGTGGGAAGACCGCGGTTCCAAAGGCCCCAATGCCGAGCTGGTGGCGCTCCTCAGTCATGAAGACATGCGTGTGCGCGAAGCCGCCGTGTGGGCTCTGGGCCGCATCCTGGATCCGTCCACGATCCACGCGCTCAATCAGGCCGAGACGCTCGACACCCTGCCGCTTCGACCCGCGGTGGCCTGGGCCCTCGGTCAGCTGGCCGCACAGTACAAAACGGAAGTGCCAGAGCAGGGACTCTCTTCGCTCTACACCGACACAAGCACGCTGACGCGTCGCAACGTGATGGACGGCATGGGTTGGCTGGGCGGAGACGCTACGGATCAGTTTCTGCAGATCTTCGGGCTGCTCGACGGCAATCCCACCACGCGCGGCGCCGCCGCCGTGGCGCTTGGACGCATGGGGAAGTCATCGGAAGTGCGCGACCTGGCGGGGCTCCTGCGCGATCTCGAACCGGAAGTTCGCTGGCGCGCGGCCTGGGCGTTCTGGCGCATCCGGGATCCTCGCGGAAAGCTTGCTCTCGACGGGGCTCTGGGCGACACCGATGCGCGTGTGCGCATGTTTGCAGCCCGCGGCCTGGCGGAGATCGGCGATGCGGAATCGGCGAAACTGCTCGTGCCGCTGTTGAAGGATGCCGACTGGCGCGTGCGCAACCACGCCGCCTACGCGCTGGGAGCGATCGACGCCGCGGATCCCGAAGTGGATCAGCTCGTGTCGGCCCTCGACCTCGAGCAACACGAACTCGTGGCGCAAACCATGGCAGAGGCCGTGGGCAAGCAGGGCCGGCTGAAGGATTTCCCGATGCTGAAGGGGCTGGTGCGACGGAGGTCCACGTCCATCTTCGTGGGCGCCATCTCGGGCATTACGGCGGGCTTCAAGGATTCGGCGCACGACTATACCATGGCGCTGATCGGTGATCCGCGGCTCCCCGTGGCGCAGGCGGCCATTCATGCACTGGGCGAGGTGCAGAGCGAAATGGGCCGCGGCGTGCTGGTACACATGATGCTCGACACGACGGACGCCACGCGAAAAGGCTTTGCCATTTCGGAGCTGGCGCGGTTCGGATTCGCCAACGTGGAGCACTTCATCGACAGTGCGCTGGCTTCGAGCAACCGGGTGCTGGCCATCTCGGCCGTGGATGTGCTGAAGTCCAGTCCCACAGAGGAGAATCTTACGCGCCTGAAGCGTTTCTGGGACCGCCATGCGGCTGATTCGGTGTCCGATTACAGACTCTCCGCCGTGGAGACGGCCGCGGCCTGGATTGATTCGTCGCAAGCTCTTCGCGATCCGCTCAAGGGCTGGCTGGCCGAGGTCACGCAGGATGGGGACCGGCTGGTGCGCAAGGCCGCCATCGACGCGCTCGCAAAGATGGACGTGGATTCGTCGGCCCGATTGGGCGAGTACGTGTCAAAGATCACGCCCGACACCTTCGACGAGATCTTCCGCGCCTTCGAGGCCAACCCCACCGCCACCATTGAAACGGACAAGGGGTCGATTCAGATCGAGCTTCGCTACGACAAGGCGCCGCACACCGTATTCAATTTCGTCACGCTGGCGCGCCGGGGATACTACGACGGCGTGGTGTTTCACCGGGTGGTTCCCAACTTCGTAATTCAGACCGGCGATCCGGAAGGCACCGGCTGGGGCGGGCCCGGCTACACCATGCGGTCCCAGTTCAACGATCTGGAGTATTCAACGGGTGCGGTGGGCATGGCCTCCTCCGGAAAGGACACGGAGGGGAGCCAGTTCTTCATCACGCATTCGCCGCAACCTCATCTCGACGATCGGTACACCCTGTTCGGCTACGTCACCTCCGGCCAGGACGTGGTGGATGCCATCCGACTGGGCGACAAAGTCAAGAGCATCACGATTTCGGAAGCCAGGTGAAGCACGCGGCCCCGCCTGGGTGCCGCCTGCTGACTGCACCGTGAGAGTTCGCCACACACGACCCGACGGGTTCGAGATCGAAGGCTGGCCGGTGAAGATCGACGCAGGCCGGCGTCAGCCCGTGGGGCTCGTCACCCACGCGCACACCGACCACGCCGCGCGTCACGAACACATCATCTGCACTCCCGAGACGGCCCTGCTCCTCGGGGCGCGCTGGAAACGTCTCACCACACGGGCCGTTCCGTACGGACAGAGCTTCACGCTGGATGGCGCCCGGGTCACGCTCTTGCCCGCGGGCCACATTCTGGGATCGGCCATGGCCCTGGTGGAGTTTGCGGGGCGACGACTTCTGTTCACAGGCGACCTGCGCACCACCTCCAGCACGCTGTCAGAGGTCGCCACACCCGTAGCGTGCGACGTGCTCGTCATCGAATCCACGTTCGGCCGGCGTGAGTACAGATTCCCCGACCGGGAGCGAATTCACAGGCTCATTACGGGCTTCGTGGACGCGGCGCGCGCCTCTTCATACACGCCGGTGCTCACGGGGTATTCGCTGGGCAAAGCACAGGAACTGGTGGCGCACCTCGCGGCGTACCACGAAACGGTGTGGGTGCACCCAAAAGTCGCGGAGTACTGCGCGCTCTATCAACAGGCCGGGGTCGTTCTGCCGGAGGTGCAGGTGCCGCTGGCCGGCGCTCCGCCGGGCGCACTGGTGGTGATGACTCCCGACTTTCAACGCAGCGAGTGGCGCGAACGCATCGTGCGCCCACGTGTGTGTTTCTGCTCCGGCTGGGCCCTTGGGGGGCCGGGTGGGCACTACGCTGCCGACCAGATGATTCCGCTCTCCGATCATGCCGACTGCGCATCGCTCGTGGAGTTCGCGAAGGCCACCGGCGCCGCACGCGTGTACACGATGCACGGTTTTGCCGCTGAACTCGCGGATCTGCTCTGCCGGGAGGGGATGGACGCCTTGCCACTGCCGAAGCAGTGGCAGGACGTGAGCGCCTCGGAGGGTGTACAGCACACCGCCGAGACGCTCGACCTGTTCGGCACCTCGTGATCTCCGCTTCCGGACTGACGAAGTCCTTTGGCGCCGTGGCCGCCGTGCGCGGGATCGACTTCGAGATCGCGCGAGGCGAAGTGTTCGGGTTTCTCGGTCCCAACGGCGCAGGCAAGTCCACCACCATGAAGATGATCTACGCCCTGGTGCGGCCGGACCATGGCCGCCTGCTGGTGGCAGGCGTGGACGTGGCGGCCGATCCGAGGACAGCCAAGTCGAAGCTGGGCGTGGTGCCGCAGGACAACAATCTCGATCCCGACCTCTCCGTCCTCCAGAACCTCACCTGCTACGGGCGCTATCACGGCATCCGCCGGAGTGAGACGTTGCGCCGTTCTGAAGAACTTCTTGAGCTCTGGCAGCTTTCGGAAAAACGCGACGTGGTGATCTACGACCTGTCGGGCGGCATGCAGAGACGGCTGGTCATGGCTCGCGGGCTTCTGCACGAGCCGGAGGTGCTCATCCTCGACGAACCCACCACCGGCCTCGATCCGCAGGCGCGGCAGATGGTGTGGCAGAAGGTGCGAGCTCTCAAGCGCCGAGGCCTCACGATCGTGCTCACGACTCACTACATGGAAGAAGCCGCGCAGTTGTGCGATCGGCTCGCGGTCATGGACCGCGGCCGAATTCTCGTGACCGGTACGCCGGGAGACCTGGTGTCCGGTCTCCCGGGTCGCGAGGTGGTGGAAGTTCACACGGAATCGCCCGAGGCCGCGCTGATCGCCGGCTCGTACCTGGGCGCGGGCGAGCGACACTTCGACAGCGCGGCCTGGTTCGTAGAGAGCAGTCAGGTGGACCTCGAACCGCTGGTCGCTGCGGGCTTCCGGCAGATCACCCGGCGGCCCGCGAATCTCGAAGACGTGTTTTTGAAACTCACGGGGCGGGAGCTGGGCGAAGAATGAGAATCGTGAGTTTCGATTTTTCCCCGCGCTGCATCTGGGCCGTGCTCCTGCGCCATCGCGATGTGTTCATGCGCAACGTGTGGAGCTCGGTGATTCCACCCTTTTTCGAACCGCTTACCTACCTGTTCGCCATGGGCTTTGGTGTAGGTGCCATGGTGTCGCAGGTGGAGGGGATGTCGTACGCGCAGTTCATTGCGCCGTCCCTGGTGGCCATGGTGGGCCTGATCGCGCCCGGCGTGGAGTGCCTGGTGGGGACACTGGCACGACTGATTGTGCAGAGGACGTTTGAGGCCATGATCGCGACTCCCGTGTCGGTGGAGGACGTCATTGCCGGGGAAGCGCTGTACGGAGCTGCGAAGGGCACGGTGCACGCCACGGCCGTGGGAGTCACCGTCGCCGCCTTCGGATTGTTACCGTCCCCCTGGGCGCCGCTCATCCTCGCCGTGGTGTTCTTTGGCGGCCTCATGATTGCCGCCATGACCCTGGTGTTCACGTCGTTCATGCCCAACTTCAGCCCCATCGACTTCTGGTTTTCCATGGTGCTCTCGCCGCTCCTCATGTTCTCCGACACGTTTTTCCCGTTGTCTCACTTGCCGACGTGGGCGCAGCGGCTGGCCGAACTGTCTCCGTTCTACCACATGGTGCGCCCGGCGCGAATGTTTGCCACAGGAAACATCGAGTGGTCCACCGTGGCGTTCGACGGGGCCTGGATCCTCGGGTACTTCCTGGTGTTCTTCGCCCTGGCGGTGTGGCTGTTCAAGCGCCGACTGGTGAAATGAACCGGGCCTCCTGGCCTCATCGAACCAGTTGACGCTCGCGGGGCGTCTGATAAATTACCGCCTTCGGAGGAGACACCATGCGCTCTACATCCCGTAATCTGGCCCTTGGATTCGTACTCACGCTCGCGGTTGCCGTACATGCCGGGGATGCCTACACGCCCCAGGCACCGCTGCTCACCGGGATGGGCAAGCACCATCACCCCGTCACCACGACGGAACCGTGGGCCCAGATGTTCTTCAATCAGGGGCTGGCCCTTGCGTACGGATTCAATCACGCGGAGGCGTACCGGGCCTTCGAGGAAGTGACACGTCTCGATTCGACCTGCGCCATGGGCTGGTGGGCACGGTCGTTCGTGCTGGGGCCCAACATCAATGTGCCCATGGACTCTGCTTCAGCTGTAAAAGCCTGGGCCGATCTTCAGGTGGCGCAACGCCTGGCCGTCAACGCCTCACCCGTGGAACAGGCATACATTCGTGCATTGGCGCAGAGGTATGAGGCCGTGCCGGGGAAGGATCGTAGCCGGCTGGACTCCAGCTTCGCCGCTGCGATGGGGCAGGTGTACAAAGAATTTCCCAACGACCCGGACGCCGGTGTGCTGTATGCGGAAGCGTTGATGGACCTGCATCCATGGGACTTCTGGTACTCGGACGGCAAGGCACGCCCCTGGACGCCCCCCATCGTGGATCTGCTCGAGTCGGAGCTTGCGAAGAACCCCAATCACCCCGGCGCCAATCACCTTTACATTCACGCGGTGGAGGCATCGGATCTGCCCGCCCGCGCCGCGGTGTGCGCCGATCGGCTGGCGGGTCTGGTGCCCGGGTCGGGCCACCTGGTGCACATGCCGTCGCACATCTACATCCGCACCGGCCGCTATCACGAGGGCTCGCTGGCCAACGAAGCCGCCGTCCGAGTGGACGATCAGTATCTGGAAGAGTGTCGCATGCAGGGCGTGTACGACATCGGCTACGTGCCGCACAATCATCACTTTCTCTGGGCCAGTGCGGTCTTTGAGGGCGCCAGCGCCAAGGCCATGGCCGCGGCGCGATCCACGCAGGGGCGAGCACTCAAGGATTACCTCCGTGTCTGCGGCATGGAGGCCGTGCAGCACTATTCCACCATCCCGCTGTTCTCCATGGTGCGCTTCGGGAAGTGGGCCGACATTCTCACCGAGCCCGCCCCCGACAGCGATCTGCACTATCCCATGGGCGTCTGGCGCTATGCGCGCGGCATGGCGTACGCTCGAACCGGAAAGCTCGATCTCGCGCGGGCCGAACTTGAACTGCTCGCGAAGTATGCCGCCGACACCACGCTCGAGCCTAAATTGATCTGGGGCCGAAACAGCACTCGCAGCGTGCTGAAGATCGGACAGCTGGTGCTTCAGGGCGAGATTCAGGCGGGAGAGAAGAACTATGACGCGGCCGTAAAGAGTCTCGAAGATGCGGTGGGTCAGGAAGACGATCTCATGTACCAGGAACCGTCCGACTGGTTCTTCCCGGTGCGGCAGGTACTGGGCGCGGTGCTTCTCGAAGCCGGCGAAGCCGCCGCCGCCGAAGAGGTGTACCTGCGTGACCTGCGCATCTATCCCGAGAATGGCTGGTCGCTCTATGGCCTTCTGCAAAGCCTCAAGGCGCAGGACAAAATGTCGGAGGCCGCCGACGTGGAGGAGCGCTTCCAGAAGGCCTGGGCCTGGTCCGACATCCAGCTGACGGGATCGCGCTTCTAGCTTTACGGCGCGGGTTTTGACAGAGCGTCTTTCCGCCGAATCGGGTTCCGCGGGCGGACGCCTGCCCGTGTGGCTGTATCTCCTCACGTTTCTGTCCGGCGTGATCAGCCTGGGCTACCAGGTGATGTGGTTCCGGATCTATGCGGACCGCTTTGGTTCCACCACCTTCACGTTTCTCATCGTCATCATCGCCTTCATCGGCGGACTGGGAGCAGGCGCTCTCGCAAGCCGCAGGATTCTGCACTGGGCCGGAAACATCCCACTCTTGAGCCGACCCCTGCGCCTGGTAGGCTGGATCGAACTGGCCATTGCGGCCACCGCACTGCTCACGTGGATTCTGGACCTGTCGGGAGCGGGTGCCTCCAGCACGTTTCCATACGTGGTCGACGAGCGCGGCATCTTCGAGCCGCACTTCACTCTCCAGCTGGCCACGGGACTGGGTGCGGCACTCATGCTTCTGCCCACCTTCCTCATGGGCACCACGTTTCCGATTCTCTGCCGCGCGTTCCGAGAACGAGAGATGCTGCCATCGGAATTGTACGGCTGGAACACACTGGGCGCCTGCCTCGGCGTTCTGGCGGCTGAATTCATCCTGCTCAGGTTTCTCGGTCATTCCACCACATTCATGGTGCTGGTGGCGGCGAATGTCCTGCTCGGCCTGGCGTTCATGTCGCTTGGAAGATTCGGGGACGTGGGTCGTTCGACGGACGAGACCGAGCCAGAGGCGCAGGCCAGCTCAAAGGATCGCAGGAAGAAGCCCGGCAAGCCGTTGTTCGAGCCGGCCGTGCTTCTGGCGGTCGCCACCCTGTCGGGATTCGTGACGGGTGCCCTGGAGATGGACATGTTCCGCGCCGTGCGTTTCGCGGGGGCCATTACGGATGCGGCCATGTCGTTCACCTCCTTCTGGGCCATCGCCGCAATCTTCGCCGCCAGCTGGACTGTGCGTGCACTGGGACCCCCCAGGCCCTGGCTCGTGCGCTCTGCACTGGCCGGATCGTGCCTGGTTCACGCCGCCACATGGATCTGGCTCACCGACATCCGGCGGTGGTTCGACAGGCGATTCGTAGACTGGGTGACCTCTCAGGCGCATTTGCACCCCGACGTAGCCAACCCGTCCATTCAGCCGCTGGGGGCAAGCCTCGAGCATCTCCTGCTTTTTACAGGCGTGATCGTGTTTCCCGCATACTATCTGGCCTCATTGCCTTTGCCCGCCGTGTGCAATGCCTCCCAGGCGCAAAAGCGGCACCTGGGTGGGGCGTACGGACTCAACACGCTGGCCTTCTGTGCGGGAGCGGTGATCTTCTCGTGGGCGGCGCCGCGGGTGAGCCTGTTCTATGCAGTGAAACTCGTGGTGGCCGTGACCGCGATTTGCGCCGCGCTCGCGCTCACCCTGCGGCCCTACCGCCCGCTGTCGAGGCTGGCGCTCGGCTCGGCCGTGGCGGCCGCGGTGGCCTGCGCGATCTTCATTCCAGGCAGCTTCGACCGGAGCTTTTTCTCACCCACCCACCTGGCGGCGCAGCACCCGGTGTACGCCATGAAGAGCGACGGCGTGAACACCACCTACATCGTGCGACCGCCGGAACGCAAGGTGCTCTTCTTCGACAGCTACCCCATGTCGGGCACCTCGCCCCACTCGCAGCAGTATATGCGCCTCATGGCGCACATGCCTCTTCTGGCACAGCACGATCCCAAAGACGCGCTGCTCATCTGCTTTGGCGTGGGGAATACGGCACGCGCTATCGCCTCCCACGAGTCGATCCGCTCAATCGACATTGTCGACCTGAACGACAAGGTGTTCGAAACAGCCGACGAGTTTGCGGAGACCAATCTCCTGTCGCACCGCGATCCGCGCGTCCGGCTCATCCACGACGACGGCCGCCGGTTTCTGGAACGCTACGAGCACACCTACGACCTGGTCACCAGCGAGCCGCCCCCGCCGCGCGCGGCGGGCGTGTACCGCCTGTACTCGGTGGAGTACTACCGCGCCATTCTGGAGCGTCTCTCCCCCGAAGGGACCATGACGCAGTGGCTGCCCATGAACACCCTGTCGGGCAACGCCGCCCGACGCATGGTGGCCACGTTCGTGGAGGTGTTTCCGCATTCGCTTTTATTCGTGGGATTTGGCCACCAGCTCATTCTCATGGGCAGCCGACAGCCGTTCGACGCGGCCCTTCTCGAGTCGCGCTTCGCTGCACTGGAAGGGCCACGGGCCGATCTGGCCGCTCTGGGTCTCACGGAGCCCCTTCAACTGCTGGCGCGCATCATGCGTCCGGACGAAGCGCTACGCGAAGACGTGCGCGGTGTGCCCGTGATCTCCGACGAGAACAACGATCTGGCGCTGGCCGTAACCGACCCCTTCGATCCGCCGCGCGTGCTTCAGCAGGGCGAGCGCGTGCTTCAGTCGCTGCCGCTCGAACAGCTCGCCTGCGGCGACAGGCTCAGGGAGATACTCATCGATCCGGGGAAGCTGCTGGTGGTGGTGCCCGACTTCTATCCCGACGTTGAGCCGTCGGAGTAACTCCGTTACGGGCAGCTCCAGGTGCCGGGAATCAGGGAGCAGGCGTCGCAGGGCTCGGGCCCGGCCTTGAACACGCGGTTCACAATGTAAATGATATCGGACGAACTGACTGCGCCGTTGCAGTTCACGTCGCCTGCGGCCAGGCACGGAAGCGGTGTCGGCCCCGCCTTGAATACATAGTTCACCAGGGTGATGATGTCCGACGACGAAATGGCACCGTTAATGTTCACATCACCGGTCAGGGTGATGGAGCAGCTCGGCTCCAGCCGCACCCGATGGTAACAGGTGACGTCGGCGTAGCTCGAGTCCACGGCAAAGAGAAAATTCGGGATTTCGAAAGTGAAGAAGCCGAGGCTCGAAATGGGCACAGCCATTTCCACGGCTTCACCCACGGCCGCCCTCGCGCCCGCCACGGACAGGTTGAGGCCTGAGACATACCATTCCGAGACGGGCTCAGGTTCGTACGCCACCGAGTAGCCCCACAGCGTACCGAATCCTTCGTCATCAAACACGAACGAATATGCGAAAGGATAACCGGAGGCGAAGCCCGTGTCGGGCGCGCCGTCCCAGAAGGTGGCTGCCATGTACAGCGTGTCATTGTTCACTGCTGCGAACAGATCGCTGATGTCGGAGCCGGGCCAGATGGACGTGTCGTCGCCCGGTGAGTCCTGAACGACCGGCGAGACGCCTACCCAGTCGGACATTGAACCGTCCACGACGATCGAGGCCACAGGTGCAGTGACCCAGGTCCGATTCGTACGTTCGTCGTAAATCCAGGTGTCACCAAAGGCGTGGGGCCAGAACCCCGCACCGGAGAGGTCAAACTCCAGAACCTGGAGATCGTGCGTCTCGTTGCAGATGTTGATGTCCCAGCCGACCAATCCAATTCCGTCGGAGTACCACTTCTCGCCCAGGTACTGACCGTCGAGATCCCACACGCCGATGTCGAACACCAGGAAGGTGCCCGCGCCCACGGTGACCATTTTGGTGCCGACGATCTCCTCCTGGGTGAAGATCATCTGGTCCAACGGCAAGACCCCCGCCCAGCTGTCTCCCACCTGCGCACCACTGGTCCTCATCCAGACGGTGGCCTCCGGGAGCAACATCGTATCGACGCCTTCGATGAAGCCCAGCATCTTGACGAAGGCCGAGTCCTCAATGAAGATTATTGCAGCGTCGCCGAGATCGACGAGGAAGTAGTCCACCACCAGACCCTGGTAGGAAATCGTCGTGGACTCGATCACGGTGAGCGTGTCGACGGATACGTCGAGCTGAGCATGGGCAGACCCCCAACCGAAGAGCGAGAGGGTGCACACCGCGACGATCGTTCGAATCATGTTAGCCACCTCTAGTGTATCGGCTCGCAGGGGGCCCAGCGCCATGGCCCCAGGCCGGCCGGCCGAGCCGGATTTCAGACAGGGCTGGGGTGGCCCCGGCCCGCACCCTGGGGTCGGGCTCAGTGCGCAGGATAAGGCCCCAGGAGCCCGTTTCCAAGGTCCCCGAGGCGGCGATCGGTATGTTCGAAGGGCCTTAGAGAGACCGTGTTGTGCGGACCCTCACGGACAGACCCACTGTGACGGGATGAGCGCGCAGACGTTGCAGGAGGCCGGTCCACCCTTGAACACTGCATTCACCATGAAGATGATGTCCGCAGACGTCACCTGCCCCGTGCAGTTCACATCGCCTGCCGCCTCACACGGGCTGAAGGGCAACCCCGCCTTGAACACGAAGTTCACCATGGCGATGACGTCGGCCGAGGTGAGCGATCCCGACGCGCTCACGTCACCCGTGAGAGCCACGTAGCATTCGCAGGCTTCACCGACTCCATTTAGTTGAACAAGCCAATGGAGATGCAAGCTCTGCTTGACATTGTTCGCAATATTGCTAACCTACGGGAGAGCCTCTGCCGAAGGTTCAGGTAGCCTTCTACCGTGATGACGACGGAACCGTGCCCGTACTGCGTTGGCTCGGTTCCCTGAGCCTCGGGTGCTGATCAAGTGCAGGGCTCGGCTGGCATTACTACAGGAACTGGGTCATCACATGAGAAGGCCTGAATCGGACTATTTGGGAGAAGGCGTATACGAGCTTCGCATTCTGCGTGCTGGACAACGATACCGCATTCTCTACTGTTTCCATGGTCGTGAAGTGGTGCTGCTGCTGTCGGCTTTTGCGAAAGGAGAGTCACGAGTTCCCGCAGCTGAGTTCCGGCTCGCGGTGGCTCGCTCGAGGAAGTTTGCCCGGGCGCCAATGCGCCACATCCATGTGGTGGGGATTCCATGACAGCAAAGGTCAGGAAGACGCGGGATGCCCTGAAGATCATTGACTTGCTGTACTTTGAAGGGCGTGCCGATCGAATGGCCGAACTGGAGCAGGAGATACTGAATGCCAGGGTCGCGCGCGAAGTGTACCAGCTTCGCACTCGTTTCGGGCTTACCCAGCGCCAACTGGCCGCACGGCTGGGCACGACGGCCTCTGTCATCTGCCGCCTCGAGGACAACGATTATGGCGGCCACTCGCTGCGAATGCTGCAGCGGATAGGCTTCGTGCTGGGCCAGAGAGTGGAAGTCCGCTTCAAACCGAAGGGAAGCATCCGGGCATCAAAGCCCCGCTCCGGGCCGCCCAATACCCGTTGACGGATATCTGTTTTCGCCTATTTTATGGCCCTTGCAATTCACGTGGCGGCGTAGCTCAGCTGGTTAGAGCAGCGGAATCATAATCCGCTTGTCCGGGGTTCGAATCCCTGCGCCGCTACTATACTGGTACATTCCGGGCACATCCTTTACACTTCATTCCGGGCACATGGTTTACACTTTAGGGCATTACCTCAGGAGGAGGCCTATGCCTTGGAAGGAGACCAGTGTCATGGATGAGCGACTGAAGTTTGTGGGTCGGATCCTGGCCGGCGAGAAGATGGCACCTTTGTGCCGGGAGTTCGGGATTTCGCGAGTCACGGGCCACAAGATCTGGAAGTGGTATCAGGAACAGGGCGCTACGGGCATCAAGTTTCGGAGTCGAGCTCCCCACGCGCATCCGAACCAGACCTCCTTCGATGTGGAGCAGATCATCCTCCGTCTGAAGAAGGAGAGGCCTCACTGGGGAGCTCCGAAGATCCGGGAGTTGGTGATGCGAAGGCATCCCCAGGTGCGGCTGCCGTCCATCAGCACCATTCACTGCATCCTGGACCGGCATGATTTGGTGAAGCGGAAGACGCGCCGGCCCAAGTTCAGCGCGGTCGCCAGCTACCTCTCCACCCCCCGGCAGCCGAACGACCTCTGGTGCGTGGACTTCAAGGGTCAGTTCCAGATGAGGAACAATGCGTATTGCTTTCCTCTGACCATCACGGACTTCCAGAGTCGATACCTGATCAGCTGCGAGGCCCTGGCGGGCACTGAAGAGAACGCCAGCTATTCCGTGTTTGAGGAGGCCTTCGGAGCTTACGGACTGCCTAGCGCCATCCGTAGTGATAACGGCATCCCCTTTGCCAGTGGCAACTCCCTGTGGGGACTCACCAAACTGTCCGTGTGGTGGATACGATTGGGAATCAAGCTCGAGCGGATCCGCCCCGGTAATCCCCAGCAGAACGGACGTCATGAACGGATGCACCGCACGCTGAAGTTGGAGGCCACCCGACCCCCAGGGGACAATCTATTGCAGCAGCAGGACCGATTCTACCGGTTCATGGACGAATACAATCACGAACGCCCTCATCAGGCGCTGGAGATGAAGAGTCCCGCGGATCTCTACACACCGTCGGCGCGGAAGTACAAAGGGCTATCGCCACTGACCTATCCGGGTCACGAGAAGACCATGACCATATCCAATTGTGGCCGGGTCTGCCTGAGCCGGGCGAAGATCCATGTCAGCCGAGCCTTTGCCGATCAACCCGTGGGGCTTACAGAAGTCGAAGACCAGGTCTGGTCCGTGACCTTCATGGACTACGAAATCGGCTTCCTGGATGAACCGAGCCGAAAGTTCGCACCCAAAGAGGATCCCTTTGGGATGAAGCTTGACAAGGCCTTCTAAAGTATGGTTAACCTAACAACTGTAAGCCATCTGCTCGGAAGGAAGTGTAAACCTTGTGTCCGAAAGCACACATTCTTGACCCCGCCCTTCGGGCGGGGGGAACGGGGAGGCTCGGGACCGGAATGGTTGATGTTGGGGTAAGGTGTTGTTTCACAATAACATATTTGGGAGATCGGGGAACAATAGCACAGGGAATTGGAAATGGAAAGAGACTGCTCGTGAAGGAGGCTAAATGGCCAGCTTCACGATGACGAGGCGCCTACCCCCTTGCTGTCCGGTAATTCAACGATCAAGAACGGTAAGTAACCGCCCAAATGTGATGCGCACACCCCGCAATTCGGACTGCAAACACTTTAGTTGATACGAGCCTCACATATTGTGATATTTGTTTGTAACTTCTACTTACGGCGACGCCAATAGGAGGCTGCCGATGCTTAAGAGGTCCGCCCGTGCGTGGCCGTTCATGGTAAAGTGGTTGTGTGCTTCGTTCTTCGCCTTCGAAATAGCGCTTTGCCATTCTGTTGGATGTGAAGCTGACACGCACTACGTGTCCAAGGCAGGAACAAGCACCCCTCCGTACACGACGTGGGAGACAGCAACCGATTCGATACCTCTAGCGCTGGGGGCGGCAGAGGAGGACGATACCGTCTTGGTAGGACCTGGCAGCTATTGGAACTCGCAATTGCAGTTGAAACGTGGAATGAGCTTCGTAGGCGCAGGAAGAGACAACACACGACTCCTATTCAGTGGAACAGGCAACTACCTCATAACACTTAGCGATGGTAGTCTCGTGGAAGGGTTCCATCTCGACGGTGTTGTCGTCGATACGGTTCCCGTTGATGAACTGAGATACGCGCTGCCCCGAGCCATCTTGGGCGAGTCAGACGTCGGAGCAATTGTTCGTGACAATCGCATAGTCAATGTAGAATGGGCGATTTACCTAGTGTCTACCGATGAGGTCGATACCACCAAGAGAGTCAGCATCGTAGCCAACGAATTCTCTCACTTTCATGAAGCGGTCTACCTATTCGGGGCGTCATCGGACATTCGGAACAACGTCTTCTACGTCAACAATTCCTCTATTGGCTCGCCTATCGACCAAGCGTTGAAGTCAGCGCGAATCACCGGCAACGAATTCTACAGAACTGTCAGGAGTGCTGGTCAACTCATTGACCTCTATAAACCCTCGATCATCGACGTGAGAAACAACATTCTCATTTCTCCGCCAAGTGCTCATGCTGGTGGCATTTGGATAAACAACCAAGCCCATGGATTCCCCACGACTGGGCGAATAGAAAACAACCTGTGTGTCGGAGCAGATCGCGGCATTAGCTCGTTCGGAGGTGACATTCGGATTACTAATAACATGGTCATTGGGACCATCCTCGATTTGCAGTACGACTCGGTTGCGACCACTCCAGGAAGCGTTGGCTTCAATCTATTCTGGCAAAACGAGTTGTGGGTTGATACGGCGGCCCGAATCTCCAGCGGCTGTATCCTGGCCTGCCCGATGTTTCAGGACACCAACGATTATCTTCTACAAGCATTCTCTCCCGCCATCGATGCCGGGGATACACTCCTGAAAGACCTAGACGGGAGCCGATCCGATATTGGTCCCTGCGGCGGTGTGCTCGGAATCAGCTATTCATACTTGGACTTGCCTCCTGGGGTGCCCGGGAATTCAAAGGCGACAGGTTCAGATACAGGCATCTTCTTGCAGTGGTCAGGGCACTGTGAAGCGGACTTCGAACGCTATGAGCTCTATCGCGACTCGTTGCCATTCACGAATCCCCTGCCATCCCTGCTTCTTTCGAGTACGTCAGCGGATACACAGTACTTCGATTCGTCGATCGCACCCGGGCGATCATATTACTACCGACTGCGATCGCTCGACTCCCAAGGCAATGCGAGCGACCTCTCTGAAGCACTGTTTGCATCCGCCACGGGGGTATTCGACGACGCTGTCCTGCCAGATGAATTCGTACTCTACCCAAACGTGCCAAACCCCTTTAACGGATCGACCGTAATTCGCTTTTCAATCGCTGCTGGCCAAAGAAGCAATCCTGTGAGGACCCAGCTTACAATTCTCGATCTTCTCGGGAGAAACGTCATTACACTAGTGAGCGGGACACTTCCGCCCGGCGAGTATCGTGCGCTCTGGTGCGGCGTGGATTCGGACGGCGGGCCAGTGGCCAGCGGGCCCTACATGATAAGATTGCAGGTAGATGGCATGCAGGTGACTCGCAAAGCTCTGCTACTTAAGTGATGTGGATCTGACTGGTGTCAACCTCCGTTTAAATAGTTGAGAGGAGAGCGTTTACCGACGATCATCAGACTGATATTCGCGGGTTGGATGCCGCATTCCCTTGGTGTTCGTCCGGAGTTCTCTCAGGCCATCAATACGTCTCGAGTACAACAACAGTCCCAGACGATTCTGCTTGGGTTCGAGTCGTTTACTCACTTCCCGCCCTCCAGCGGGCCGTTGGCGCGAATTCACTTCAAACAAGCAGCTCCCCCTGAGGTCGTGAGCCTTGAGATCGACAGCACCTCCCTCCCTCCGCACAACAGCCTGACACTCACGGCGGCAGGTCCTCTCAATTGGACGCCGCAATTCACGGCTGGGCATCTCACGGCTACGGGACCGGTTGTGTCGGCCCTGCGACTGGACTACCCGTCCGACATGATGCACGTAGCCTCGTCAGTGCCGCTGATCGCCTGGAGGTATGCGGCCTTGCCCGGCCTGCAGCAGAGTCTCTTCGATCTCGAGTTCGGCACCGACAATGAGTGGTCCTCCGCAGAACTATGGCAACTGAGCCAGGTGGCAAGCTCTGACACAAGCATTACCTACGCAGGAGCGACTCT
Organism: Candidatus Zixiibacteriota bacterium; assembly: GCA_036745245.1. Lineage (GTDB taxonomy): Bacteria > Zixibacteria > MSB-5A5 > JAUVRN01 > JAUVRN01 > DAIOGN01. Next base: position 18,532 of record DAIOGN010000002.1, on the reverse strand, counting down.
GGTACCTGATCAATTGTACTACTGCAGGTTAAGAGTCTTCGACGGCCTGAACTGGAGTCCGTGGGCGCCGCGCGCCTTCAGCGTGAATATCCCTCCGGATGTTCCACAGTTGGTGAGTCCGATCGATGATGCGTACATTCGGGATACGCACTGGCCGACTCTCTCGGTGTCGAATGCAGTGCAGCCAGATCAGGACACAGTCTGGACGCAGTTTTCTCTATTTCAGGTCCAATCCGGCCTGGATACCGAGCTGGTCGCCAGCTCGCCGTGGGTGAGATCCACCGAAGATTGGACGGCCGCGGAGTGGACGCCCCCCGACAGCCTGTGGGAAGACTCATTGTACCTTTGGACGGCCAGGGCCTCCGATGGCTACGCGGAAAGCCCTCCCGCCACGACGAATGCATTCCTGCTGAATGCCTTCAACCTGGTGCCCGCCAAGACCAGCCTGCTTGGGCCCGCGGAGGACGAGGTCATCTACAACTGTGCACCTACGCACGTCTGGAGTGCCATTGCGGATCCGGAACCGTACGACCAGCCGTTCATTCGCTACATCGCAAGCCGAGCTACCTCGCCTTATTTCCTGACCGATGTGGTGGATTCCGTTCTGTACGATTGGATGGACACATCGTTGGTGTTTGGAACAAGCCTCCAGGTCGGCCAGCGGTACTGGTGGCAGGTAGTCGTTTTGGACAACGGATCCACCTGGAACCTCCCTGACGTTCAAGCTCTCCGTGTGTATCGCCCCGGCGACGCGGATGCATCCTGGAGTGTGACATCTTCGGATGTGATTTTGCTCGTGAACCACGTCTTCAAAGGGGCCTCCCTGCTCGTGCCAACATGTGCAGCAGACCTGACCGGGGAAGGCGCCGTGAATGCTGCCGATGTCATCAAGCTGGTGAACTTTGTCTTCAAGGGGGGAGTTGCACTAGAGCCGACGTGCTGTACGCTTGGGGAGGAGAGATGAACAGGCTGACAGGCTTGCGTTGTGCGCTGCTCCTATCCGTACTGGCCACACATCAGTCATTGCCCGCGGCTGGCGTAAGCGCCGGCGGCAAGGCGCTGGACATGCTCCCCGGCGATGTGGATGCCAACGGTGGAGTGACCACATCTGACATCTTCCATGTCGTCTCTCTGTGCCGCCACTATGAAAGCGCCTAATCGACTGCACGTGATCATCTTACAGGTGTTTCCAGGCTCTCAGCTCCCTGGAGTGCTCCATTACTCACACACAAGGTCCCTTGCGAGCAACCGGTCACAGGATGTATGTACGCTTTGACCGCAGAGGCAACGCAGCACGCCCGAGCAACTCGGGCGAGCAGGGTGTTTAATGGAAATTTCAGCGCGTAGCACGTTTGCCATCTGCCTGCTGAGCAGTGCACTGGCTCCCCTTCAGGCTCATTCGCGCGGCCAGTCATCCATCATCCGGGCGGGCGATCCCAAGAGCACTGCATACGTGATGCCATCCTCCCTCCCGAGGCCACTCCCCTTTTCCGCGAACAGGGGTCAATGGCCGGACAGCATCCTGTTTCGAACCGAAGCCGGCGGAGCGGCCTTGTGGTTCACCCAGAGCGGCATCTGCTACCAGTTCACGCGGCACGTGACTCCATCCGATGCTGGGCCGCCGCTCCGTCGAGGGCTCTCGGCGAAACACGCGCGCAGTGACGACCCACTCGCCTTGGAGGCCGTTCTCTCGGCTCGCGAAAGCGTTGAACAGCTTGTGATCCAGGCCTCGTTCGTCGGTGCACACAGATCGGCCGAGGCGGTCGGGATGGAGGAACTGGCATACAAGTGTAACTACTTCCTGGGCAGCGATCCCGAGCAATGGCGGGCTGAGGTTCCGAATTACGCAGCCGTGACGATCAAGAACCTTTATCCCGGCATTGACGTCAGGTTTTCGGGAAACGGTCCCCATCAGGTGAAGTACGATTTCATAGTGGCTCCTGGCGCTGATGTTCGACAGATCAAGGTGACCTACCAGGGTCAGGTCGAGGCGTCTCTCGATGCCCAGGGCAGGCTGATCGCGAGGACCGCATGGGGCTCGAAGATTGGACCCATCGACCTGGCGAACCGCGGCACGGGCTGGCTCTCGCCACAGCGGGAGTCCAATTCGGAATTTGGGTTGGGGCGCGTGGGGGATGGCCTGTTGCATGTGGCATCACCGGCCGCGGCAGTGGAATTGACGTATAGCACCTATCTCGGTGGGAGTTCATCCGATTGGGGTTCGGGCATCGCGGTGGACGGCAACGGCAACGCCTATGTAGCGGGGACGACCCAATCGTTCAACTTCCCGACTCAGAATCCTGTTCAACCGGATCAAGGCGGAGATGATGTATTTGTATCCAAGCTCTCCAGCGCAGGCAACCAGCTCCTGTACAGCACCTACCTCGGCGGCAGCAGCTTCGATGAGGCCTGTGCTATTGCCGTGGATCTAGCCGGGCAGGTGTACGTGACGGGAAGGACAAGTTCCTCGAACTTTCCTACCGTGAGTCCCTATCAGTTGGACGGGGGCGGAGATGATGGGTTTGTAGCCAAACTGTCCGCCGCCGGCAACAGTCTCGAGTACAGCACGTATCTCGGCGGAAACAGTTCCGATCGCCCCAACGGAATCTCGCTGGACGGCAGCGGACGTGTCTGCCTGACGGGGTACACGACGTCCACGAATTTCCCTACCCAGAACCCAATCCAATTGTATCAGGGCGGAGGGGATGGTTTCGTGACCAGGCTGTCCAGCTCGGGCGACAGCTTGCTCTTCAGTACGTATCTCGGAGGGAGCGGCTTCGATTTGGGCGCGGGCATTGCCATGGACAGCAATGGAGGTGCTTTCATCACAGGCTCCACAAGTTCCTCCGACTTTCCGATTCGGAATTCCTCTCAGACGCCGCAGGGCTATCAGGATGCCTTTGTAACCCGGTTTTCCGATTCTGGGGACAGCCTGATCTACAGTACATACCTTGGCGGCAACGACTGGGACGCGGGATACAGCATCGCGGTGGGAAGCGATGGCACCGCCTTTGTGGCGGGAGTGACGACGTCTTCCAACTTCCCGACTCAGAGCCCCTACCAACTCTATCTGAGTGGAGATGACCTGTTTGTCACCAGGCTCTCCAGCACCGGCGACAGCCTGGTGTACAGTACTTGCCTGGGCGGGAGCAGCGACGAAAACCTGGGTGCTCTGGTTCTGGATGACCGTGGCAGGGCTTATGTCACGGGGTACACGACGTCCGCGGACTTTCCGACCCAGTGCGGCTATCAGACGCACCAGAACTCCCTGGATGCAATTGTGTCCGTGTTCGCCGATGACGGTAGTCGCCTGATGTACAGTACCTGCCTCGGCGGGGGAAGCAGCGACGGCGGTGCGAGCATTGTGCTGAGTGAAAGCGACATCGTCTATGTTGCCGGGTGGACCGAATCTCCTGACTTTCCGGTTCAGAATCCCTTTCACACCCATCAGGGGGGCCGGGATGTCTTTGTCACCAAACTGAGTGGACTCTCAAATGTCGATGGCGACTCCCTCCTGGAACCGGATGACAATTGTCTGTGCGTTGCCAATGAAGGCCAGGAGAACGTTGACGGTGACGCATTCGGAGATGTCTGCGACAATTGTGTCCAGGTCGCCAACTCCAGCCAGGAAGATCTGGACGATGACGGTGAGGGAGACGCCTGCGATCTGGACAACGACAACGACGGGGTGCCTGACACCCTCGACAATTGTCTGCTGGTCGTCAACGCGAACCAGACGGACGCCGACGGTGACGCAGTGGGCGATGCCTGCGACAACTGCCCCTATGCATTCAATCCCCTCCAGGAGGACTCCAACCACAATGGGCGAGGGGATTCGTGCAATTGCCTGATCGAAGTTTCGGGCGATGTGAACAACAGTCACAGCGTCACGTCCGCCGACATTATCACACTTGTGAATGCCATATTCAAAGGTCCAAACCTGTTGCAGCCGTGCCAGGCCGCCGGCGATGTGAACTGTAGCGGCACGATCACTTCAGCCGATATCATCAGGCTCGTGAACTATGTGTTTAAGGGCACCGCCGAGCCTTGCGATATTTGTGAGGACAGCCCACTTGGGCCCACCTGCGATTGATGGCTTGGCGAAATCCATTGTACGATGGTGCGTCCTCTCTGGGGGGTGAGGAGGCCCATTCCAGGCGCCTGACCGATGCAGTGCCGGGGCCACGCGTGAAGGGGGGCACAAAAAACCCCGGAATCCGATCTGCGACCGGACTCCGGGGTGGTACTAGCTAGCTCTAGTTGCAGGTGGCGCTGAAATTCAACACGAACGACGTTCCCGACCAGTTCTGGCTCACGCCGCCATCGGGTACGCTGTGGTAGTTGATCCCGGCGTTCATGCCGAGGCCCCACTTGGAGCTCACCCACCACTCCTTGCCCAGTGCGAAGTCGAGGACGAAGCCCGCATCCGAGCTGCCCGACTCCGTGTGCAAACGACCCACACCCGCGGAGCTGGTGAGATAGATGTTGGCAGGCATGAAATAGTAGGTGGCGCCGCCGCCAAAGGCCGACATGTTCAGGCTGCTGCTCATCTGACCGGCATCCGTGCCGTCAATCGTCGCATCCGGGCTGCTCACGAGCCAGCCCCACACCGTGCCGTGCAGGGCGAAGTTGGGCTTCACCATGCCGCCGATGGCCGCGCTCATGCCGCCGCCAATACCTGACAGCTCGAGCTTGGAGGAGGACGCAGGGTCCGTGATCGAAGTGGAGTTGACTCCTCCCCCGCCGGCAAGGCGCAGGAAGAATCCGCTGTTGTGGTCGGTCGCGCCCGCCGTAGCCGCTGCAAAGAGCACAGCCACCGCCAGGACAACCGGAATCTGACGCATCAGGTACTTCATGGGTTTCCCCCTTTGATGTGGTTGAACCAGCACGCTACGGCGCGTCTCCGCGGCATGCGCTTTCATCTGATAAGAATTGTCGGCCGCTGCGAGGCCTGCGCCCAGTGTTGCGCGCGCCTGAAATCTGAACATGCTCTGCGGATATCATGACAGAATGTGACAGCACCGTCCGTGCGTTTCGTCATGTGGTGAGGAGCCATTGGTGAAAAGCCGGCGGTTGGGTGGTCCGAGCCACTGGTTCTGGCCGCAGACGTGACCTCCGCGGGCCCCGGGGCCAGCCTCGATCTTCCTTTGATAAGCCGCTGGGATTCAACTGCTCAGGGGAGGGCTTGCCTTCCGTGCAACTAACTAATTAGTTGTTCGTAGTCGAAAGGGTGGCACCCCCTCGTGGCGGGCTGTGGAGTGGTCACCAACGAAGACAGGGAGCAATTCAGTGAGAATGTCGATCCGGGTAGGACTATGGTGTGGCCTGTGTCTGGTGCCCACCGCGTGGGCGGTGGATCCAGGCGTACTGGTGGGCCGCTGGAAAGGTGCGTTTTCGAGGCACGGTTCAATCCAGATCATCGACGTGCGTCTGGAGCGGCGGGGGGACACGGTAGTGGGGCACTACGACATTCCCGAGATGGGGCTGTTCGAGGAACCGCTCTCGGAAGTGGTCGTCGGGGACTCGACGGTCAGCATCCGGCTGCTTTACGGACCATTCGATCTGTACTTTCAAGAGGGCTATGAGCAGCTCACGGCTCTCAATGAGCGCTGGAATCCGCCGGTGAGTCTGCACCTCAAAAAGGTGGCAGGCGGACTCGAGCCACAATTCACCAGTGAAGCGGTGTCCTTCACGAGCGGCGGCTCGCAGCTCGCCGGCACCCTTGTACGGCCGCTGAGCCCTGGTCCCCATCCGGCGCTTGTGGCCATCCCGGGCAGCGGCAATCAGGGGCGCACCACGTGGGAGTATCGTTCGCATGCCTATGCGCTCGCGCGCCAGGGGATTGCCGTATTGCTCTACGACAAACGCGGAGTGGGCGAGTCCGAAGGGAGCCTGTCGAGCGCCGATTTCACGACCATGGCGAACGACGCGACAGCCGCGTTGAACAGCCTGCGCGGGCGATCCGACGTAGCCCCCGGCCGCGTGGGGTTCCTCGGCATCAGCCAGGGAGGGTGGGTCGCCGCCATCGCGTCACGGCTGGGTGCAGAGCCCGACTTCATCGTGTTTCTGGAAGGTCCGTCGGTCAGCCTGGAAGCGCAGGAACTCCACCGGGTCGAGTACAGCCTGCGCGCGGAAGGCTACGCGGAGAGCGCCATCGACTCGGCCGTGTCACACACGCGGACGTACTTCGCCTTTGTGAATTCTCCGCAGGACTGGAAGTCGCTGGAGGCGTCCACGCAGACCTCCTCCAAAGCTGCATGGGCGGAATTCGTGAACCTGCCGGCAACACAGGACGACACCGACATCGCCTGGTGGCGGCAGAACGCGTACGATCCGGCCGAGGACTTGCAGGCCCTGAGTTGTCCCGTTCTTGCCGTATTCGGAGAAGTGGATCCCAACGTGCCGCCGGCAGAGAATGTCGAGCTGATGAAGCAGTACCTCTCACGCGCCGGAGTGGAGTTCGAAGTAGTGATCATCCCGGGGCTGCCGCACTCTGTCACCACGTATCAAACGCTGCTCGGCGGCGAGTGGAACTGGCCGCAGCACTACTGGGTGTGGTCGAGGCGGCCGACCGTCCTCGACAGTTCAATGGGTGCGTGGGTGTGGGAGCGCGTGCCCTGAAGGCCTGAAAGGATCAATCAGAGACAGGCAACCGTCTCTGCGCCAGGTCGTGCTGGACGTCGGCCATGTGCGGTGGGACCGCCTCCGTCGAGTATTCGTAGAGTCCCACCTCGCCCTGTTCATCGATCACCACGTATGTGGGAGCATGGCTTCCGGTCCAGCAGCCCGTGTTGTAGTACCAGACATGTTCAGCTTCGAGGTGGATCGCGTCGGCCAGGTGCGTGTGACCGCAAAACAGCGCATCCACCTTTAGATTGCGGGAGCGTGCATAGTTCAGGATCCCGCGTGCCACTGCCTCGTTGGTGTGCAGCCACTTCTTGGATCGGTCCTTCAGGTAGCGGCTGAGATGGTGCTGTGGCCCGTCGAGCTTCTGGATGAGGTCATAGATAAACATGGGGATGCTCGACAGCACCGGGTAGTTCACGATCCATTTGTCGAACTGGTCGCCGTGCATGGCGAGAAACCGCTTTCCAGCCACCTGCCAGCGGTACTCCTCGTGGATGGGTGTCCCCACCATGTGAGTCATGAGATCGGTGAGTTCAAGATCGTGGTTGCCGCGTAGCCAAACCACTTCCACGTTGCTGTCATCGTCCGTCATCTTGCGAATCAGGCCCAACAGCTTCCACTCGTACTTCCGGAGGCGCCGGAAGTTCATGTCGTCGAACATGTCTCCCAGCAGGATCAAGCGATCGAATCGATACCGGTGGTCGGAGATCTGAAATCGCGTGAGCAACTCGAACAGCTCCCGCGCGCGCGTGACTTTCGAGCCCATGTGAACGTCTGAGACGATTAGAGTATTCATGCGCCTTCGGAGCGCGTCAACGTGACCGGTGAAGAGGCTGGGTTGAGTGGTCATGATCTTAGCCACTCGGATGTCTTCTCAGGAAGGCTGCCGCCAGGAGGAAGCGGACCAGTCGCCCGAACCCGGGCCAGCCCGGTGTCTCCGGCGCACCGGGCCATACGAGATTGAGATGACTCATGCGACGCTCCCCGGGGCCGCCGTCAGCGCGGTATTGCGGCCCACTTTCAGATGGTTTCCCCGCCACACGACATGCCGCTTGAAGAACGGAATCGCCCAGCACGTGGCCAGGAACAGGTCCTTCAGAGGAATGAGCAGGTAGTGACGGTGCCTCAGGTCGCTCTGCATGGCCTGTCCTACCACCCAGTCGAGTGCGATCTTGTACAGCGCGACCAGTCCGCAGACGGTGAGTGCATCGGGCTGTCCGCTGAAGGCTGCATAAGCGCAGGCCAGGGCCACGGGATTGCTGAGGATTTCGAGACTGTAGAGTGCCGGTGAGAGGCTACGGCGGATCATGCCCCACCGCACGTGCCGGTTGAAGAACTGCTCCATCGACCAGGAGACGTTAATGTTCTCGATGGCGCGCGGAGAGGTGCGAACCCGTTTGCCCAGACTGCGGATGCCAACGCCGATGAGCTGGTCTTCGGCGAGCAGGTTCACGAAGGCTTCATAGCCTCCGAGTCGCTCGAGGTCTGCCTTGCGGAAGAGCATCGACTTGCCGATTACGATGGGCCGGCCGAAGAGGAGGCTCGTGGAGAGCACCGCCGGCGCCACGTACGTATTGAGGTTCAGGTTCTCCAGCACGGAGCCGGCCGACTGAGCGCCGCGCCCGCGGATGGTGGACGTGACCAGGCCCGTGCCCGGAGTGTCGAGGCGATGGACGAGATCCGTGAGGTAATCCGGGCTCACGCGCACGTTGCTGTCGGAGATCAGGAAGAGCTCGTGCCGCGCATGCGGATAGAGATGGATGAGGTTGTTGACCTTGGGATTGAATCCGAATTGCTCGGGCGCGACCACCAATCGGGAGGGAACCTGCGGGTATTGCTGCTGAAGCTCCTGCACGATCGTCACAGCCGGATCGTGCGGATTGCGCACCGCGAACAGCAGTTCAAACTGCGGATACTCGAGCTCGAAGAACGAGCGGAGGTTGAGGGCCAGCTCGTCATCGGCGCCTTTGAGGGGTTTGAAAATGGAAACGGCGGGTTCTGTCCCCCGGAGGAGGGGAGATTTTCGACCTGCTCGTAGACGGTACACGCTGATGAGAGCCGCTACCGTCACCACCGACAGACCCAGTCCCGTTGCCGCCAGGAGGGCTGCTTCAACCAGGTGACTCATATATAATTCCCCACCTCGTGGGAGAGTGTCGGTGGGGCCTGTTAGGACTTGATTTTGGGACTGTTAAGAACGTGTAACAGGATCAGGCGCGGCTTGATTCGATCTGGCGGCGAATATAGCCGGCGTAGAAGTCGCCACTGGTGCGGAGTTCCCGGCCAAATCCGTTGTCGTACTGCACGTTATACAGCCCGAATCGGGCTTTCTCCCCCACCAGCCACTCATAGTTGTCGAGGAGCGACCAGTAAAGGTAGCCTTCGAGGCGCACCCCGCCCTCGCGCAGCTTTTCGACCACAGCCAGGTGTTCGCGCAGGAAACGCTGCCGCAGCTCGTCGTCTTCGGTGGCGATGCCGTTTTCGGTGATGAGCACAGGTTTGCCATGACGCGCCATGCGGCGCACCGAATGCTCCAGACCCTCCGGGTAGATCTCCCAGCCCATGTCGGTGGTGCCGATGCCGCGGCGGTTGTCGCACAGGAGTTCGAATGGGCGATCACGGCGCAGCCGGAAGCGGACGTGCAGGCGGTAATAGTAGTTCACGCCCCAGAAGTCGATGTTGCCGGCCGGCTGAACTTCCTCGTAGTCCACCAGCGTGGGGAAGTGCATCCGCAGGACACCCGTGTGCAGCGCGCGCGGCAGCATGTCGTTGAAGAAGGTGTCGATGCGGCTGGACAGCCCGCGATCGAGCGGGTGCCAGGCGCGACTCGGGGCGAAATGTACGCATGAATGCGCGATGCCCACCAATGCGTCGGATCGCAGGCTGTGGATGCGCTCGTAGGCCTCACGGTGCGCTGCTAGCAGCCGGCCCACGGCCTTCATCATCTGCCCCAGGTCTTTGGTGCCGGGTGGGAAGCGCGCATCGCCGTAGGCCGCGACGGCCCAGGGGAGAGGTTCGTTGAGCGTGACGTAGCGCCGGACCAGGGGTCCCAGTCGCGACACGACAGCCTCGACAAACCCGGCGAAAGCGTGAACCGAATCAGGCGAGTGCCAGGGAGTTTGTTTGTGGAACCAGCACGGATGAGTGAAATGGTGCAGCGTGAGGATGGGTTCGATGCCGTACTCCAGCAACCGCTCGACCTGGCGCTCATAGCGATCGAGCGCTGCGCCGTCGAAGCGTCCTCGCTCCGGTTCGATACGTGACCACTCCAGAGAGAAACGGTAGGCGTTGACGCCGAGGTCGTGGAGGCGGCGATAGTCGTCTTCCCACAACTCCCAGTGGCTGTTGGCCCGGCTGTATCTGGGGTCGCAGCCGTTCTGGCGGAAGCCGCCCTGCGCTTCCCATTCTGTCATGTCGTTGGTGATGCCCCCTTCGTACTGGAAGGCCGAGGAGGCGACCCCCCAGAGGAAGGTGTTGGTAGGGGAGGCCATGGCGGAGGAGTGTACGACCTCGAAGCTGTTCCCGTCAACCGGCTTACGCTGGGCCCCCCCGGATCGCGGGAGGGTTGAAACCAGTCGCGGATCCCGAGCGTACACCCGCCGGAGGAGGCTTACATGGCAATTAGTCTGCGAACTCACTGGAAGCTGGCCCTGAACCTGGCACTCGCCCTGGCCGTGATCGGAACTCTTGGCTGGGCGTGGGGAGCCAGAAAAGACTTCGCCCGCAGCCGTTCCAAAGGCAGCGGGCTTACCACCCTCGATCCCGAGGCCCTGGCCCAGACACAGCCTGGGAAGCGGGACCCCGGGGTGGCTCTGCCGCCCCCCACCGGAACGATACACCCTCTCGATCCGATCCTGCCATTGCCGGGTGCGGCCGGGGACATTCAAATCGAAACCGAGTCGGACCGGCTGGTGATCGAACTGTCGGTACCCAACCTGAACGAAGCTTCCCTACAGATTGAAGCGGAGCGCCAGAGCCTGCGCGTGACAGGTGAGCAGGAGACGATCCAGGAGGAGCGGGACGCGACAGGGCGCGTAGTATCGACCAGCCGCAGTTCATCCAGCTATTCCACCAGCTTCAGCCTGCCCGAGCCGGTGCAGCCCGACGGAATGACATCGCACTACGAAAACGGCAGACTACGCATCGAAATCCCCAGGCTTTACAGCGAGGCCTGAGGGCCGCATATTCCGGCCCCATGAAGACAATCTTCGGCATCGACCGGACCCTGGTGATCACGCTGGCCGTGGTGGTGGTTCTCGCGGTGATTTTTCTTTCGCTTCCCGAGCCCGCGCCCTGGGCGCTGCCGCAGTAGCGTGCGCCCGGGCGCGGAGCAGCCTGGGTCATAGAACGCTCGGCACGCACACGATAGGGCTGTCGCGACACACGTCGCAGGGAGCCGGCCCGCCCTTGAACACATACGTCACTTCATAGACCACATCCTCCGGGTTGACCTTGCCGTCGCAGTTGACGTCGCCGTTGGTGAGGCACGGCGAAGGAGGCGCACCGGTTCGATAGAGAAAGTTTACCAGCTTGATGATGTCGGATGAGGTGACCTGGCCCGTGAGGTCGGCGTCTCCCGGTACGGCAATGGAGCAACAGCCCGGGTCGGTGGTACCGTCGCAGTTGTTATCGAGGCCGTTGCAGAGTTCGGCGGCCGCCGGATGCACGGCCGGATTCGAGTCGTTGCAGTCGCAGGCGGCACCAAAGCTGTCGCCATCGGAATCGAGTTGCGACGCATTGGCGGTGAGAGGGCAGTTGTCGAGCGAATCGGCCACTCCGTCGGCGTCGGAATCGGCGAGCTGGACCAACTCCCCCGCGAGCACGAACGCCGCGAGCCACCACTTGTCGGATCCCCCGGAGAAGATCACCTGCACGCTCGTGTCGGCGCCTGTGAGCGCGCTGTCGATGGAGTATCGATCGATGTCGACGCCAATGGTGCCGGTTTGCGGAGGCAGCGTGGTGTTGATGGTTTGGTTCATGGGGTTGTTCACGGGATTGAGCGAATCGCTCAACGAAAGCGGCGATCCGCCGGGCGCAGTAACCACGACCTTTTCGCTGGAACTCGCCCCCGGATCGCCTTCGAGCGTGAAGAACGTGAGGCTGCCGGCCACCACCGGCCCGGGCGCCACCCAGACCAGCGTGTCGGCAGATGACTGAACCGTTCTGTTACCGTCGAACAACGTGATGCGGCGCATCGGAAAGCTCACATGCTCCGCCACCAGCACGAGCGCCGCGGCCGCGTGATCGGAGGCGTTGTCGTTGACAAGGCCTTCATAGCCGGACAGGAGCCACGCACCACCCCACGGATTGGCCGTGGCGAGGAACAGGTGCGTTACATCGGCGCGGCACACCCACACGTCGTAGGCGGCGGCTCCGCCATCGGAGTAGTAACACGCGTCGGCTCGAACCTCTGCCGAATCGCCGCCGGGAGCCACCAGCGACAGCGTGCTGTCGGGCGTTGGCGTGGCCCCCGCGGGGGGCTGCGTTCGAGTGCCTCCCCAGTAGAGATAGGCCCTTTCAGGGGTGGCACCCGCAGGCCAGTGACCCGTGGACATGGGCAGCGGAGCAGGCTGGAGGAGGCTATCGACGTTGCCATCGGCGTCGGTGTCGATGGCAAGAGTGGCGCCGGTGATCACATAATCGAAGTGGCCGTCCCAGCCGGTACGAGGCGTGACGGGTTCGTCGGCCTGCACCCGCGACGCGCTGCACACCAGCACGAGTGATACGGTGCAGGACAAAACGGTGCCTGTGATGCGCGAAGTGTTCATGAGATTCCTTTCTGTGAGTAGTCCCTCAACACCACGCGCATATTGCCACCCGCCACGCAGCACTTCCATCACATCACCCGCACCTACATCACAACCTGAGTGCAACCGGTCGGGTTGTTAGTACACCCTAACTCTGTTGCCCGATCCTCACCTCAAGTGGCACGCGCATCGGTTTGATCGTGCGCGCAGGTTCGAGCGCTCCTACATTCCCTGTGCGCTTCACGGAGGATGTCACACTTGCTGCCCCCATTCGTGATCAAGAGCCTGGTGGCTGGATTGCTCGCGAGCGTCGCCTGCGGTCTGGGCGCGTTGCCACTTGGATTCGCGCGGCTCGGTCTCCAGCGCCGCACGGGCGTGGCCTATGGCGTGGCCGGTGGACTGATGTTCGCTGCGTCGGTGTACAATCTCATCCTGCCCGGACTCACGCTCACGGCGAGCCATGTGACGCTCGCCAGCGTTGCGCCCGTGATCCTCGGCATCCTGCTGGGTGCGGCGTTCTTATGGTACACGGATCTTTACCTGTCTCCCGAGCGGTTGGAACGCGGCCCCTGGACCAGGCTGGGCTCGCGCTCGCAGATTCTGATCTTTGTGGCCATGGCGGTGCACAGCATCCCGGAAGGAGTGGCCGTGGGCGTGGGCTACGCTTCGGAAGCAGCTTATGACACGCACCTGGGTAACTACATCGCGCTGGCCATCGCCATTCACAACATCCCCGAGGGTCTGGCCGTGGCCATTCCCATGCGCGCGGGCGGAGCTTCCATGGGGCGCTGCTTCTGGGCCGCCTTCCTTACCAGCGTGCCTCAGCCCGTGGCCGCGGTGCCGGCCAGCATTCTGTCCTGGCTGGCCAGGCCGCTCATGCCGGTGCTCATGGGTTTTGCGGCCGGCGCCATGATCTACCTGGTATTCCTGGAGCTTGTGCCCCACGCTCTCCAGGACACCTCGCCGCCTAAGCTGGCCTGGGCGTTCACCCTCGGTTTCTGCGGGATGTTGCTGGTGCAGGTGCTGTTGTAGAGGGGGGTCCCGCCAGGGGCAGTTCGCATTTTGTAAACGCCGCCGCGCCGGCTGCCGATACTCCAACCGTGGCCAGTTTGCGGGAGTTCCCCTGGAAAAATCACCTTCGCAGCGCGGCGAAGTGGTTTCTCGAACACAGCCGCCGGTCGGCGTCGTACCTTCCGGCTCTGTGGCGCAAGCCATCGCTTGGCTGGCACATCCTGAAGTCGGCCACTCTCGTTCACGCGACAGCCTTCGTAACTCTCCTTCTCATGCTCTTCATCGTGCCACCCGTGGCTCGAGGTGTTGCCGGTCTGGTGCACTCCAAACCGAAGGGACCGCTCGCCGTTCTGAAAAACGGCAACCCGAAGGCCGAGGCCATGGCGGATTCGATGCTCTTCACGTTGTGGACGGGCTCGGGCCTGCTCTGCTTTGTGCTTCTGTGGCTGCACATCCCGAGAGGGATGGGGGACGCGGCGAAGCGGTCCGGGCGCAGCGAGCGAAAGGCAGACTCGATGCTCGGCGACAGCCCTCAGAAGAGCCTCCTCCTATATAGGAGCGCGCTCGCCCTCGCGGCGGATCCTCGCGACGAAAAGGGGCTGGAAGAAAAAATTCGGCAGGCGATCTCGGAGTCGGTTCAGAAGGGCTACACGTCTGTCGAGTCCGAGCCGCTTCGGGAGAATCTCTGGCAGCGCACTCGTCGTGCGTTTCAGTCGACGTTTCGTTCCGACAGCGGGTACACGGTGGGCACGAGCGGCCGCTATCAGCTGGACCGTCCCCTCGGTCAGGGCGGCATGGGTATGGTGTACGTTGGCGTGGACACCAAGTTGGGAAGAAAGGTGGCCATCAAGGGATTGCCTGAGGGGCCGGCGCTGGGTCAGGACTTCAAGTCGCGATTCCATCAGGAAGCGAAGGCGCTGGCCACGCTGTCGCACCCGGGCATCGTGCAGGTGTACGATCTCGTAGCCGAGCACGGGCGCGTGTGGATCGTGCTCGAGTACGTGGAAGGTGGAGACCTGGCTGCGTATCTTCGCACCACCGGACCGCTCCCCGTGACGGAGGCGGCGCGACTCGGAACCCTCTGCGCCGACGCGTTGAATCACGCGCATCTGCGGGGAGTGGTTCATCGCGACTTCAAGCCCGCCAATGTACTCATGGGATTCGGGGGCACGCCGAAGATTACCGACTTCGGCCTGGCCCGGCTGGCTGGAGCCGTGGCACTTACTCAGTCGGGAACGATTCTCGGATCCGCACCCTACATGAGCCCCGAACAGGCTCAGGGCCTGCCTGCGGAAGCCAGCGCCGACGTGTATTCGCTGGCCGTGACACTGTTCGAATTGGTGGCGGGAGTCACGCCGTTTGTCGGCGATCCGGGCAGCGTCCTGGCGCAGCACATCACGCAGCCACCGCCAAGGCTGATCGACAAGCGCCCGGACGTGCCGGCGGAGTTGAGCGAACTGATCGATCGAATGCTGGTGAAGGACCCGGCGACCCGGCTCTCGGATCTACGTGAAGTGAGTGCGGTGCTTCACAAACTCAGTACGGGCCGTACCGAACACGCCGGCGTCCGCGCCGCCTGACGATTACTTCCGTCGGGTCACCAGAGCATCCACAGAGTATTTGCCGGCGCCTGCCAGAAGCAGCAGAAACGCCACCGCCGCGTAGAGCAGGGCCTTTTCCTTGGTGGCAAACGGGTCGGGCGCGTGCCTGATCAACAGCGCCACCAGCATGGTGACCATGATGAAAAACGACGACGGTCGAGTGGCCAGACCGAGCGCCAGGAGGATCCCGCCGGCCAGTTCGGAGAGTCCGGCGGCCCAGGCGAAGAGTGCGGGCGCGGGAAAGCCCATCTCAGTCACGCCGGCAATGAAACGCTCGCTCGGTGGCAGTTTCCCCAGGCCATGACCAAAGGCCAGTGCGAGTCCCGTTACGGTGCGCAGCACAAACAGGCCGACGTTGGCCGCCCACCCAGGAATCACGGTTCCGCCAAACAGAATCTGACCGAGTTTCATTTCGTCCTCATACCCCGGAAGAAGGTTGGAGTTCCTTATGGTAGCGTGCGGTGGGGCGTGCTGCAACTCGTAGAAGTCCTGCGAGGTGAATCCTGGGGATGGGGTTGTCCTCTGGTTTTGGGCGTTGCGCTCGGGCGCATTACGCCTCTACCCTACGCGAGGAAATCTGAGCCATTCAATCACGGCTTCGTGGGATTCCCGGAGCCTGTGGCGGAGACCCTCCCATGCGCGTGCGGCCCTGCCGCTGTAAACGTTTGTTCCGGATTTGCTTGAACTCTCTCACAGGCGAGCTTCGTGGCTGAGCTGCAGGGCCAGATCACGGTTCTCCTCGGTCGCCTGGAGCGGGGCGACAAAGCCGCGCTGGATGCGCTTCTGCCGCTTGTCTACGAGCACCTCAAGGACGTGGCTCACCGTCAGCTTCGGGCTGAACGCTCCGGTCACACGCTCAACACCACAGCGCTGGTACACGAAGCCTACATGAAGCTGGTGGGTCAGCGGGCCTCATGGCAGAACCGCGCACACTTCGTGGGCGTGGCGGCGCAGGCCATGCGGCGGATCCTCGTGGACTATGCACGTGCGCGACTCGCGGAGAAACGCGGGGCCGGCCCCGAACGCGTAACGTTGAGCGACGAACTGCACGGCGAACTCGTGCGGCCCGAAGAGCTGGTGGCGCTGGATGAAGCGCTCATGCGGTTGCGAGCCCTCGATGCACGTCAGGCCGCCGTGGTGGAATTCCATTTCTTCGGCGGTCTCACTCACCAGGAGATCGCGCTTTTGCTGGACGTCTCCGAACCCACCGTGGGCCGTGACTGGCGTGCCGCGCGCGCCTGGCTGGGCACGCAGATCCCTCACTAAGGCCGGGTCGTGGACAGAGATCGCTGGGGGCGAATTCAGGAGGTGTTCGCGGGAGCCGTGGAGCAGCCGGAGTCGGAGCGCGGCGCCTTTCTCGATTCGGCGTGCGGAGAGGATGCCGAGCTGCGGCGAGAAGTAGAAGCGCTCCTGGCGGCCGACGCCCGTCCGCCTTCCGTGCTTGGACGCTCGGCCCTCGTGCACCTCGAAGGGTTACTCGACAGCGAACTGGCGGGGGACCACATCGGGGGCTTCCGCGTGATTCGACGCCTGGGCACAGGCGGCATGGGTTCGGTGTACCTGGCGGAACGCACGGGCGGCGGATTCGTGCAGAAGGCAGCCATCAAGGTCATCCGCCGCGGCATGTATTCCGAAGATGTGCTCCGGAGATTTCTTCACGAGCGCCGCATTCTGGCGCAGCTCGAGCATCCCTGCATCGCCCGTTTCATCGACGGCGGCACCACCGAGTCGGGCCAGCCCTACATCGCCATGGAGTACGTGGATGGGACGCCCATCACCGAGTTCTGCGACGTGGAGCGGCTCTCAGTGGAAGAGCGCCTGGAACTGTTCGTCACGGTGTGCGAGGCGGTGCAGTACGCCCACCAGAACCTTGTGGTGCACCGCGATCTCAAGCCGGGGAACATCCTGATCGCCGCGGATCGCACGGTGAAACTTCTCGACTTCGGCATCGCCAAGTGGCTCGATGCGGAAGGCGATCACGAGGGCCATTCGCAACTCACGCGCACGGGAATGCGCGCCATGACGCCGGCCTACGCCAGCCCGGAACAGTTGCAGGGCGCTCCGGTGACCACGGCTTCCGATGTGTACTCACTGGGAGTTCTGTTGTTCGAATTGCTTACCGGCGAGCGGCCGCAGGGTGATTCCGACTCGGGACCCTCGGCCGCCGCGTCGCCGAGCCAGGTGACCACACGGCCCAGCCGCATGGTATCGCGGCGAAGCCACGAGGGGACCGACTCGAGCGCGAAACTGTCGGCCGTGTGCGCAGCGCGGCGCACCGACGTGTCGGGCCTGCATCGAAAACTGCGCGGCGACCTCGACACCATCTGCCTCATGGCCCTGAGGCCCGAGCGCGAACGTCGCTACCAATCGGCGGGAGAGCTGGGGGAAGACGTAAAGCGTCATCTGGAACGTCTGCCGGTGCACGCTCAGCCCGACACGCTGGGGTATCGCACACGCAAGTTCGCCAGCCGGTATCGTCTGGCGGTGGCGCTGGCCGCGGTGTTCCTGGTGGTGACCGTGGCACTCACCGTCGTGTATGGCGTTCGGCTTGGCGACGAGCGTGACCGGGCGCGCGCCGAAGCGGCCAAGGCGCGGCAGGTGACGGCCTTTCTGACGTCGCTGTTCGAAGCGGCCGATCCGAATGTGTCCAAGGGGCCGGACCTGACGGTGAAGGAGCTTCTGGACCTGGGCCGCGATCGCATCGCCTCCCAGCTGACCGGCCAGCCTGAACTGCGGGCCACCTCTCTGGGCGTGATCGGTCGATCCTACAAGCAGCTCGGCGAACTCGAAGCCGCGCGGCCTCTTCTGCAGCAGTCTCTCGATCTCCTGGTGGCGCAGCATGGCTGGGATCATCCCGAAGTGGCCGTGAGCCTCAACGAAATGGGCAATCTGCTGTACGACCTGGGCGAATACGACAGCGCCGCCGTGTGTGACCACCGCGCCGTGGGGATCGTCCGCAGACTGGCAAATGGCGATGACACGTTGGTGGCGGCCTTCCTGAGCGATCTGGCCGCGGCGGTGAGGCACCAGGGCCAGCTGGACTCGGCCGAGGTGTTGTTTCGAGAGGCGCTGGCCATGTGGGAGCGGGTGTCCACCGACGACATCAACAAGGCCAACACGCAGGTGCATTTTGGTCGCTTGCTGCAGATCCGGGGACGGCTCGAGGAAGCGGAACCGCTTCTGCGCGAAGCGCTGGCCACGCACATCAGGCTCCTGGGGTGGGAGGATTTCGGCACGATCGCAGCCGCCGGCTCGCTTGCCATCCTGCTGCGCGAACAGGGGAAGTACGACGAAGCCATCGAACTGCGACGCACGGGGCTGGCTCATATGCGCAGCATTGTGGGTGAAGATCACCATTTCGTGGGGGCGTACCTGGGCAGCCTCGCCGCCGTGATGCTGGAGGCCGGGCGACTCGCCGAGGCGGACTCGCTGTTTCGAGAGTCCATTGCCAACCACGCGCACACGCTGCCGGAAGGGCACGTCAACCGGGCCATCGCGCTCCTCGGGCTGGGTTCGACACTTCTTGCAGAGGAGCGGCCGGGAGAA
>DAIOGN010000001.1:57385-79769 GCA_036745245.1 Candidatus Zixiibacteriota bacterium | reverse complement strand
CGGCCGGCCAGCTCGGCCAGGCGGTCTCTTGCCACGTCGCCGAAGACGGCGTAATCGGTGATGACCCCCGAGTCGCGCATCTCATTCAGCAGTTGAGCGACGCGCTTCATGAATCAGATCCCTGGCTGCGACGCGGCATGAAGTCCTGGATGGTGGGGCGAGCCGCCGAAGTACTTCACACCGTAAATGCCGTCAGCGCCTCTTCCACTGAATCGTGGATTTCGAAGACTTCGGTGAGACGCGCGATCACCACCAGCTCCTTGATGCGACTGGTGAGCCCGGCCAGCATGATCTGCGCCCCCACGTCGACATAGGCCTGACGCGCGCCCACGAGGGCGCCGATGCCTGCGGAAGCCATCCATTCGGTCTTGGAAAGGTCCACGACCACCTTGCGGCCCCCCTTGGCCAGGATGTCGTCGAGCACGGCTTGCACCTGCTTCTTCTCGGCCTCGCCGGGAATACGGCCCTCCAGGCCCACCACACTGACGTCGCGCACGGTTCGAGTCGTGATCTTCATGCATCCTCCGAAAGAAGCCACAACCTAGACCAACCGTACGGTCCGGTCAAGTCGCCGCCGCCCCCGAAGTTGCCGTTGCGGGTCCCCGGAGCCGGGGGGATATTGACCATTCTCGCACAGCCATGGACCACCCGTACACCAGTGACCCTCACGACGCCCGCGCGGACGGCGGACACATGCCTGCCGTAAGCGTCGTGGTTCCGTGCCGCAATGAGCGTGCGCACATCGAGGACGCGGTGCTCTCCATCCTGGCACAGCGCGACGTGGACGGAGGCTTTGAAGTGCTGGTGGTGGACGGCAAAAGCGACGACGGCACTCGCGATGTGCTGAATCGACTCCAGGAGGCCCATCCCCAGCTGAGAATTGTGGACAATCCCGAACGCATCACGGAAATCCGGATGGAATCGCCATGGCCGCGGCGAGCGTGACGATTGAACGCATCACGGCGTACGCCATGAACCGCGGCGTGGAGTCATCCCGAGGCGAACTGGTGGCGATTCTGGGAGCACACACATTGTATCCGCCCGACTACCTGAGTACCTGCCAGTCGCTGCTCTCGGAACATCCGGACGCCGATTGTGTCGGCGGCACCATCGAAAGCCGCGGCGTCACGTCTTTTGGACAGGCGGTGGCCTTCGCCATGTCGCACCCTGCCGGCGTGGGAAACGCGCGGCACCGCTATCCCGACTACGAGGGCTACGCCGAAGGCGCCTGCTTCCCGGTGTTCCGCCGCCAGGCGCTCCTGCGCACGGGGTTGTACGACACGGAGCTGGTGCGCAACCAGGATGACGACCTCAACTACCGCTTCCGGCAGGCCGGCGGCCGCGTGTTCATCTCGCATCGGGCGCGCTGCGCGTACTTCGTACGCGAAACGGCGGGTGCGCTGTTCCGGCAGTACTTTCAGTACGGGCTGTGGCGGCTGCATGTCCTGCGTAAGCACGGCGAGGTCGTGTCGTGGCGTCAGCTCGCGCCTGCGGCGTTCTTCGCGTGGGTGGGGGGCGCCTGTTTGCTCTCCCCGGTTCTGCCGGCGGGGGTGCGCCCCTTCCTGTGGGCCCCCGCGGTCGCGTACGTGGTTTTGCTTTTCACCACGATGCTTCTGAGCCTGCCGTCTGTGGGGTGGGCCGCCGCGTTGCGGGTACCTGTAGCACTGTTCACCATGCACTTCGCCTACGCGCTGGGCTTTGCCCGTGCGCTCGTGCGCGGAACGGCGCGGTGAACTCGCAGGGCGAGAAACTGGCGGCCGACTTCTTCGACCGCTTCGCGGACACGTTCGACACGCTGTACGACGAAAAGCGCGGGCCTGCGATGCGATGGGTGGACCGCACGTGTCGCAGCGACATGTTCATCCGCTTTGCGTGGACCTTCGAGCGCATGGGCCCGCTTTCGGGGAAGAGCGTGGTCGACATCGGCTGCGGTTCGGGCCCGTACATCGTGGAAGCGCTGCAACGAGGGGCCGCTTCCGTCACGGGAGTGGATCCGGCACCGGGCATGATCGAGCTGGCGTCCCGCAGGCTGCAGTCGGCACGGCAGGCCGAACGCGTCCGGCTCGTGACCGGCTTTTTCCCGAACGTGGAACTTGAACCGCACGATCATGCCATTGTCATGGGGGTGTTCGACTACCTGGCCGATCCGCTGGCGTTTCTTCAGGGGGTCCGCAGGGTCACCCGGGAGAGCGCTCAGGTTTCGTTTCCCAGCCAGCACTGGTTCCGTACGCCGTTTCGGAAGGTGCGTTATCGCCTGCGCAACTGTCCCGTGTATTTCTTCGATCGCACGCGCATCGAACAGCTGGCGCGACAGGCGGGATTTGGATCGGTGGACCTCCGCAAGATTCCCGGCGCCGGCATGGACTACCACGCGTGCCTGAAGCCCTGACACGACACGTCGCCATCACGGTGGACGTGGAAGACTGGCCCCAGTCGAGCTGGGACCGAACGCTGCCCATCACCGCACGCGCGGCAACCAACACGAACCGGCAGCTGGACTTCTTCGGCGAGCACCGCACTCGTGCCACCCTGTTCGTGCTGGGGAAGTTCGCGCGCGCGTTCCCCGACGTCGTGCGCCGCATGGAGAGGGAAGGGCACGAAGTGGCCTGTCACGGCGACGGTCACGAAGTGGTGTTCGGGCACTCCCGCGCGCATTTCGAAGACGATGTGCGGCGCGCCAAGTCCCTGCTCGAAGACCTGGCGGGTCGCGCCGTGACGGGCTATCGTGCGCCCGACTTCTCGATTCGCCGCGCCCAGTTCTGGGCGTTCGATGTGCTGGCCGAACTCGGATTCGAGTACGACTCCAGCATGTTCCCCATCCACGCCTCCCGCTACGGCGTACCCGCGTGGCCGCTTTCGCCAACACGCCTGATGCTCCCTGGAGGCGGCGGTCTCGTGGAATTCCCCATCTCCATCGTGCAGTTTGCCGGGCGCAACTGGCCCCTGGGCGGCGGCGGCTATCAGCGCCTGCTACCGGGATTCCTGTTTCGCGCACTGTCCGAAGGCGTGATGAAACACCGACCCTTCGTGCTCTACGGGCATCCGTACGAGTTCGACGTGGATGAATTCCGCCACCTCGACCTCGACATTCCGTGGCGCGTGAGATGGCATCAGAGCCTGGGTCGTCGCTTCGTACCGGCCCGGCTGTCAGCCTTCATCCGGCATTATGGTGGCGGGCCGCTTCGCGATCTGTTGCCCCGCCTCGAGTTTCCGGACTTCGACCCCACGACGATTGCAGAGTCCTGAGACACACACAAAAAAAGAGAAGGGGCCCTCTCTTGAGCCCCTTCTCGCACGTTTGATTTTGCCTCGCTGGGTTGTTCAGATCACGATTTGGACGTTCTGTGCCTCGTAGAATCCTTCATGTCCATGAAGAACCTGGAACTCCACCGTCTGTCCTTCTTTGAGGGTGCGGTATCCTCTACCCTGGATAGCCGAGAAGTGCACGTACACGTCTTCGCTTGACGCCACCGGGGTAATGAAGCCATACCCCTTGAAATCGTTGAACCACTTCACCGTGCCCTGCGCCATTCGGTGTCCTCCCTGGCGAAGGTTATTGGTTTGACGACTGCATCTCAATATACGCCGCCTGTGTCGAAATCGTCAAAAATATCTGTCAATTAGACTATCCCATTGCCGGTGAACAAGATAGGGCACCGGGCCAGGCCGTTTGGGCGGCCGGAGGGAGCCCTCATAACAGTGCGGCACTCCCGAAACGGTAGGTTGCTGCTGCCGGCCTCGGACTGCGGCGTCAAAGCGCCAGCGACATGACCGCGCCGGCGATCAGAGGCACGGTGAGATTGTCGTCCATCGGGATGGGAAGCGCCTCCACGAAGGCCGCCACGGCGGCTCCCAGCACCTTCACCTGCCACGACAGGCCGGGGATCCACAGAATGCAGATGAGCGAAGACAGAAAAAACGCGAGCGATCCTTCGAGCGTTTTGTGTCCGATGCGGATTTTTCCCACGGCGCGCCCAACGAACACGGCCGCCGTGTCGCCCACGATGATACAGATGAGTACCGCCACCGCCACGGGTTTGGCGAAGAGTATGGAACACAAGGCTCCCGCAGCCAGAATGTAGGTGCCACCGGAGAATCGCCTGCGCTCGTGGGGTCTGAGCACCGACCCGAGCGTCTGCCGCAGGAATCGGGACAGACGCGAGTTGGTCCAGCGCGTGATGTCGAAGGTCGCCAGAAGAAGAAAGAAGCCGAACAGGATCAGGCGGGCAGCGTGCACGGGCACGAACCATAGGCCAATCGGCATGACGAGGGCGAAGAGGTGGATCGCTTTCCGCCCCGCCTCGCGCGCGAAGCCGATGTCCTTCGACGGAAGAGGTTCTAGCGGCGCCACAGCTGTTGCACGCGCTGCCAGTAGCTTCGATCGAGACGGATGCGATGCCCTTTGCGCACCTCGGCGCGCCACTCTTCCAGGCCTCGCTTCTGATGCTCGCGGCGAACGGCCTCGATCTCCTTGTTGCGAAGTTCCCGAGCCTCCATCGCCCGCGGGCGGTCCTCCAGCTTGAGTATGTAGTAACACGAGTCGTAGGGCACCGGTCGCGTGAACTTCCCGGGCTCCAGGATCCAGGCTTTGCCCCAGAGTTCCACGGGAAGTTCGTCCTGTTCCACCCAGCCGAGATCGTAGGCACGCGAGGCGATGTCGCGCACGTTGTCGTGGTAGCGCCGCGCCACGCTGTGAAAGTCGTCGCCAGCCCACAGCCTGCGATAGGCCGCCCAGATGGTGGCCGTGTCACAGGCGCGGAGCTGCAACAGGTGCAGTTTCTTTTCGGGTTCGGGAGCAGACGCCGGCGCAGAGTGGGGATCGATCGAGTCCTCCGGTGGTGCCTGGAGCGTGTACAGGCGGTCCTTGCTCGTTCGCAGGGCTTCCGATCGCAGATACTGCCACCGCTCCGCCTCGATCAGCGAATCGTTTGCGAACCCTTTGTCCTCGGCGACCTGGAGGTAGAGGTAGGGGAACGCTGAACCCCGGAGGGACGCGTGTTTATCGTCGAGGGTTCCTGCATCCGTAATATTCTGCTGTCTGCGGTACAGTTCCCACGCGCCTTCCCACTCGCCCCACCACATCGTGTCCCGGTCGTTGAGCGTGACCAGCCACACCGACGGCTCAAGATTCGGCACCCGTTCCAGGGCCGAGTCGTTGTAGTGCCAGCGAGTGGCCGACACCAGGGAATCGGCCCAGGCGGTGCCCAGAGCGCGACCCTTCGCAGACTCGAGTTGCCTGCGGATGAGCACGCCGATCGTGTCGTTGTACACGATGGTGGACTCGGGCCGCACGCCTTCCACCCGGATCAGATGATATCCGTACAGGGTCTTCACGGGGCCTACGAGCTCCCCGGGAGTCGCCGCGAAGGCCGCCGAATCGAAATCGTGCACCGTATTGCCGGGAAACAGCCAGCCCAGGTACCCGTTCTGTGCGCGCGAACTGGTGTCGTCCGAAAACGCGCCCGCAAGTGTTTCGAACGGCGCGCCGGCCAGAACCGCCTGCTTGAGCGAGTCGGCTCTCCGTCGCGCTGCCTCCACCTGTATCCGGCCGCGTGTGCGCTTGCCGTCGGGGGAGACGGAGTCCCTGGGTGCGATCAGGAGGTGGCGCACCTCGCGCCTGGACGGCGCCGTGAAGATCGTCGTGAGGCTGTCCTGATAGAACTTGGCCACTTCCTCCTGCGACACGTTCACCCCGGGCGCCACCAGGTGCGTGTACGTGAGTGGCCCCGCGCGATGGGCCATCCGCCAGCGCATGCGGCGGCGGGATTCGGGCTGCGCCAGAATGGCTGCCGAGTCGAGATCGCGGCAGATGATGGTTTCGTCGATGTACCAGTCGAGGGAGGCCTTCAACGAATCCAGGTCACGCTCGCGCACACCCGCGGGGTGAATCCCAAGATTGTACAGGTAGTCGCCGAAGTTTCCCACCGTGAGTGCGGTGTCGTCGATGTACACCAGGCGCGCCACAGGCAGCGAGTTGAATTCATGGGGCGACTCGATCTCGGGGATCTGAGCCCAGGCGGCGGAGCCGAGGAACAACAGTGAACACAACAGGGTTCGAAGCGTCATCGACGGGATCACCACGCGTGTGAAAGTGAGACTCGATAGGAGTCGTCCAGGGTTTCTGCGCCGCTCCAGGCTCCATCCACTGAGAAGCGGCCAAAGGTCACTCCCACGCCCAGCGTGGGGTCCTTGGCGTTCATGCCGCCGCGCACGGCCACCGCGTTGCGATAGAGCAACTCCGCTCCCCAGCGCACGTCACAGGAGACGTCTCCCACGTGAAACTGTGCTGCTTCCTGCCGGCCCTCGAACTCGAAGAGCCCGTCGGCCAGAAGGGAGAGGCGGAACCGGTCGCCGCCAGGGTTCACCGCCACACCGAGAGCGGCCCGGGGGGTGACGTACTCCTTGGTTCCGTTGTCGTACGAGAGCAGGCTGGTGGTGAGATCGTACACCGCGAGTCCGAAATTCCAGGCGGGCGCCGGGCGGTACGACGCTCCCGCGTCGATGCCAAATCCGATCCCCGTGACGTCCACCAGATCACGATACATGAACTTCAGCGTGGCGCCGAGGCTCCACGCCTCCGACAGACCACGGCCCATGCCCGCATACAGCGCCCAGTCGCCGTGTCCCACGGTCTCCACCACGCGCGGCTGATTGGTGGGAGAGATGGGTTGCGTTGGATCGGCCAGCGCGGTGCGGTTCACGCCGCCGCCGGAGAGACCGTACACGGCGAATCCCACGCCGAGCGGCTTCTCGCTTTTCCGTGAGGGCAGACCGAAGGCAGCGGCATTGTAATTGAGCAGGGAACCGAAGGTCTCCGAGTGCATCACCATGACGTCGCGCGATGGCAAAGACGAGAGCAGCGCGGGATTCCAGTACACGGAGGTGGCGTCGGCCGAATGTGCCACCGCGGCCCCGCCGTAGCCCCAGGCACGGGCGCCCAGTCCCAGCCGCATGAACTCGCCGGCGTACTTCGCCGCCCCCGCGGAGGAGGGTGCGAGGCACGGAATGATGAACGCCAGACAGAGCGTGCCACGGCTCAGGCGCAAACGGTGACCTCCGTGCGGGGAAGGTTCAAGGTCTGGGCGAGCTGCCGGGCTCTTCCCAGATCATCGAAAGCGGATAGTGTGAAGCCCAGACAAACCAGAAGCTGAGTGTGCTGGGCACGCGTTCCAGGGGAGTGTTGGAGAGCGGCCCCGAGACTCCGCGACCGGAGTAGGTGAGCCACATGGTGCCGGACGTCTTGTCCTTGATGTAGCTCTCGCCCGAGCCAAAATCGAGGCGCACGAGATCCAAGGGCTCGCTTGCGCGATCGCGCCGATACACCACGGCGGTCTCGGAGAGGTGGTCGAATTCGATCTCGAGGGGAACCTTGCCCACCTCCAGCTTGAACTGCTTGCGCTCTACCAGCGCGTACAGCGGCACGACCACGCTCTGGCCATCGATCTGGAAGCCGCAGACCAGCTCCTTGCCCACCAGTCGGGAGTCGGGATTCTGAGAACTGGCCGGCCCGAGTTGTTCCTCTCGCTCGTAGTAGTTCACAAAGTCGGAGGCAGTGATGTCGCGGCCGAGTTTGGTGAGGCACACAGTTTCCGGGTAGAGTGAGCGCCACTTGCCCCAGCTGGTGTGCGTGCTCGTCAGGCGTTTCAGGCGCTTCCCTTTCATAGGGCCGTCGAGCGCCCGACCTTCCAGGTGCGACCAGCGCGACTGAGTCTTGCGGTCGACCATGACCAGGCCGTCTTTCCACAGTTCGCCGGAATCGTCGAATTCGA
The DNA here is from genome assembly GCA_036745245.1 of Candidatus Zixiibacteriota bacterium. Lineage (GTDB taxonomy): Bacteria > Zixibacteria > MSB-5A5 > JAUVRN01 > JAUVRN01 > DAIOGN01. The sequence continues at coordinate 72,000 of DAIOGN010000001.1, read as the reverse complement.
GTGTCTCGCCGTCGACCTCCCGGATCCAGACCATGCTCGTAAACGAAAACGGAGACCAGGTCACCACGATGGGCAACTTGCCGATCTGGTCGTTGATCACGGAATAGCCATCCATGAACCAGGTGGGGTAGGCCTTGGAATCGTTTCCCTCGGCCACTCCGATCACCGGCTCGAATTCACCCATGAAACTGGCCGCGAGGGCCACCGAAACGAAGGCCGGCTTTTCCAGTCGATGGATCTGAGGGGGCTCAACCACACGGTAGAGCATCCCGTTCTCAAGGGGGGTAGCCACCCGGTCCCCGGCCACCACGGTGGAGGGCACCAGGAGGGCGATCCATAGGAGGGAAAGTCGCTGGCTCATCGAACGGCGTAAAGTAGCTTCGGGTCCCTAAATGTCAACCTGTTTTAGGTTTACGCTCGGGCGACGTGTTCGTTCCCGGCGCTCAAAACGCCTGTGGCAGCGGGCGCGCACTCAGGAACCGCCAGCCCGACGCGAGAGCGATTCGCCGTACAGCGTAGCGGCCGCGCCCGCCGCGGAGGCGTAAGGCGCAAAGCCTGAAATGCAGCTGTCGGCCCGGGCGGCGAAGCGGCCCTCGCCCGTGACTCTCGAGAGCCTGTCAAAGCAGGAAGCGGCCCTTCCCAGCTGGACTCTGGGAAACACCGTGACCTCGCGCAGATATCCGTCGAAGGCCGGCTTGTCTCGAAGCGCCTTCCGCTCGGAATCCCAGAGCCCGGCCCAGAGGCTGTCGGCCAGGCGTGTCGCGATTTGGTTCGAAGCAGCTCCCTCCAGGTCGAGCAGACACTCAAGCCAGGTGAGAGCGTCCATCAGATAGCCATCGAGGTCCATTTGCTCCGGGGTGTGCGGAAGCGAGGCGCCGGCCGTTGAAACGATCCCCAGCCAGCTGCCAGGATACGTGGGAGTCGAGGCGTCTCCGAGAGCCGCCGCCAGCTGCACTTCGAGCGCAGCTTCTTCCGCGGTCGCCGCCCTTCCCAAACGATCCCATTCCGTTTTCGCGTTGCGGAGCCGTTCGGCCTGGACGTCGAGTCCGCCATACCGGTGAAGTTCCAGAATCGTGCGAAGCCACTCGGCGCGCGTGGCCTCAAGCGTTGCCGCGCTCCCCAGCTCGTTCACTCTCGCGGTGCGCGCGGCCTTGAGCGCGGCGTGCAGCGAGTCTGCGCGTGGGCTGCGACGAGCCGACAGATAGCGATCGAGATCGGTGCGCCAGAGCGCGGGGCCAGGGTTCTGTTCGATAAGATCACTCACCAGGAGAGAGACGGCCGAGTCCAGTGCCCGGAGGTCCGACTCCGGGGACGGCGCGGCTTCAATGGGTAACGCGGGTTCGGCTTGCGACTGCCAGAACGCTTCGGCGCGATCGCGCAATTCCGACTGGTGATCCCGCCAGTAGCGCACGGTTTCCACGAGCTGTTCGGACCACGTGTCGGGTTCGCCCGACAGGCGGGCCAGCGCTTCACCCGTTGGCAGGAGCACGGAGAGATGCGGCACCTGGTTTTCCGCGTAGCGCTCGACTAAGTCGGGTCGGTCGCGCCGATCGATGCGCACCGGGAGAAACTGCCCTGCCACAGTGGCGGCCAGAGGCTGTTGCGAAAGCCAGGTTTCGAGATCTCTCGCACGCTGCGCCAAGGAATCGGAGATGAGCAGGAACACAAGCGCCGGCCGTGCGGCCGCTTCGCTCCACGTGGCCTGGTTCCACGGCAGGAAGGCGAGTTCCTGGTGCGCAGGAAGGGCGGACGTTTCGGGGTTGGAAGAGGTGGCCGACACGCCCAGATAGATGAGCCAGCCGCCCAACGCCAGCCCGAGGATGAGGAACAGGGGTCCGCGCGCGCGTGTTGCGGTCATGTACTCGTGATGCTGCGCAAACGAAAGAGCGCTACGCCTGGCCGTCGAACAGGCGGGTGAGGTCGGATTCCACCATCTTGCGCGTCACGAGCCCGGTGTATTTGCGCTCGAGTTCGTGTTGTGTGTTCAGGAGGAACGTTGTGGGGATGCCGCGAAAGTTTCCGTACTGGATGACCACGTCCTCGTTGCCCATGAGGATGGGGTAGTTCAGGCCGCGCTCAGCCACGAATTCGCGCACGCCATGAACGCCGGTCTGATCCAGCGACACGCCGATCACCACGAATTGGTCACCGCCGTGCGTGCGCTGAAGCTCCACCAGATCCGGAAGCTCCGCCTTGCAGGGCGGGCACCACGTGGCCCAGAAGTTCAGAAGTACCGCCTTGCCGGCGTAGTCGGAGAGACGCACAGGCCGGCCCGAAAGATCCTGAAGCTCGAAATCGGGCATGGCCTTCGGGCTGCGCGTGACCGCCACCGCAGAGGAGTCGGCTGGCTTCTGCACGGGCATGGCCTGGGAGAATTCACCCGCTGGCTCGTCGGCCGGAGAGCCGCAGCCGGACAGTTGAACGGACGCGAGGAACACCACAAGACAGAGCGCCGGCCGGAGGGCCCTCAGGGCAACCGAGTGAATGCCCATCTTCAGGACTTCTCCTCGGCCTTGGCGAGGCTCCGCAGATAGTCGTCGAAGGTCATTACTTCGTACAGATCGTCTTTGATGTAATTGATGATGGGGATGAACTGCTCGGCGTTCACGTAGCCGCCGCGCGTGGTGATGAGGCGCCCGTCGGGGGCCAGGAAGGCGATCGTGGGAAAACCTCGGGCCTTCAGGGCACCGCGTGAAATGGCGGCCTCACTGGACGAGGCCGTATCTGTGGTCACGAACTGAAGCAACGTCTTGCCCTGGGACTCCACGGTGCGGGCGGTGACCTTCAACTTTTTTCCCGAGTCCCCTTTGAGCTTGATCGAGATGAACGATTCGGCCAGCACGCGCCGCACACCTTCTTCGGAGTACGTCTCGGACTCGAGCTTCTTGCAGTAGCCGCACCAGTCGGTGTACACGTCCACCATGATGTGTTTGCCCGTGGCGGAGGCGGCCTTGAGACCGTCTTCGAACTCCACCCATTGCACGGCCGGAACGGGCTCAGACGACTGCGCCTGAGCAGGCGCGGTACCGTCGAGAGCCAGGCTGAGAAGCCCGGCGGCAAAGAGTCTATGAGTCATCTTCAAGTCCTGTCCTGCACCTCTTACAACCCGTATCGGGCGATACGGTTCCAAACTAGACGGTAGCCTCTACCGCGCAGATGGCGCAAGCCCAGAGCGCGGAACTCCCCGTCCGGCGCGGCCCATCGAGCGCTCGGGCGTTTCGGGCCAGCCCTCCTCCTAATCGATTACACCGTTGCGTGTTATCCGCACGGCCCGGGGGCCCAGCAATTCCTCGAGATCCGTCAAGAGCCGGTCGGACAGCTTGACGGGGTGTCGGGCCGCGCGCAGCGTCACCTCCTCCTGCGGCAAGGCCACGGTCATGATCACCGGCGTTGAGCCGGGATGGGCCGAAAGCAGATTGAGCAGAGCCGAGTTGCCCTGGGCCAGAGGAGTTCCGGCCAGCGACAGGCGCAGGGACAGCCGCGGCTCCTCCCACGCCGTCTTGAGATCGGAGAGGCGCAGCAAGCGGAGCTTCGCGCGTTCTCCCTCGCGCGTGGACACCTGGCCCGTGGCCAGCACCATGCGATCGGCCACAAGGAGCGGTGCGTGTTCCTCGTACGTTTCGCCGAAGCAGAGAAGTTCGATCTGACCGGTGAAGTCCTCCAGCTGCGCGATGCCGAAGGGCTTGCCCTTCTTGTCGTATTTCTGAGTGATGCTGTTGATGATGCCGGCCACCGTCACCTCGGCGCGGTCGCGCATTTCATCCACCGACTCGATAGGCACCGCCAGCGCGTCCACGCAGCGGCGGTAGCGCTCGAGCGGATGCCCGGAGACGTACAGTCCGAGCACCAGTTTCTCGCGCCGGAGTTTCTCGGCGGGGGGCCACGGTGGCACGCCGGGCAACTCGGGCGGTTTCAACGAAGAGGCGCCGGCGCCGCCAAACAGAGATCCCTGTCCCAGATCGCGTTCTTCCCCCGAGCGCTGCGCAAACTGGACGATCATCTCGGCGCCCGCGTGAAGAGCGGCGCGATGCGGCTCGAGACGGTCGAACGCGCCGGCCTCAATGAGGCTTTCGAGCGCGCGGCGATTGAGAGAGCGCGGGTCCATGCGGCTGGCGAAGTCGAACACGCTGTCGAATGGTCCGCCGGCAGTCCGCGCCGCCACGATCGATTCCACGGCCGACCGCCCCACGTTCTTCACGGCGCAGATCGCGAAGTGGATCTTGCGGCCGCGAGGGGCAAACTCCACGTCGCTTTCGTTGATGTCGGGCGGCACCACCTCCACGTCGAGTTCTTTGCACTCCGAGAGAAGCTGCACCACCCGCTCGGACGACTGCAGTTCGGACGACAGAAGGGCCGCCATGAATTCCACGGGATAGTGGGCCTTGAGAAACGCGGTCTGGTAGGCCACGAGTGCGTAGCCGAAGGCGTGCGCTTTCACGAATCCGTAGCGGGCGAAGGTCTCCATTTCATCGAAGATGGCGAGCGCCTTCTCGCGGCCGATGCCGTTTCTGTCACAGCCTGAGAGGAACAGATCCTTCTGCGTGGCCATGAGGTCGGCCTGCTTCTTGCCCATGGCCTTGCGAAGCGTATCCGACTGGCCCAGCGAAAATCCCGCCAGATCGGTGCTGATCCGCATCACCTGCTCCTGGTACACGATTACGCCGTACGTTTCGGCGAGGATCGGTTCGAGCCGGGGGTGCAGGTAGTCCACCTTGCGACGCCCGTGCCGGCGTTCGATGTACAACTCCACGGTGCCCGCGTCGAGAGGGCCCGGCCGGTACAGCGCGTTCATGGCGCCCAGATCCTCCAGGCGCTCGGGCTTCAGCTTGCGGAGGTAGTCGCGCATGCCCGACGATTCGAACTGGAACAGGCCGATGGTGCGCCCCAGGCCGAACAGTGCATACGTTCCGGCGTCGTCGAGGGGGATGTCGTCGAGGCGGATCTCGATGCCACGGTTGTCGCGGATGTTACGCAGGGCATCTTCGAGCACGGTGAGCGTACGCAGGCCCAGGAAGTCCATTTTCAAGAGGCCCAGCGCTTCGACGCCCTTCATGTCGTACTGGGTGGTGACTTCGTCCTTCGACGATTTGTACAACGGCACCCAACGCGTGATCCGGTCGGGCGCAATCACCACGCCCGCCGCGTGCGTGGAGGCGTGGCGCGAGAGCCCCTCCAGCACGCGTGAATGGTCCAACAGCTCGCTGATGCGCAGATCACCCTTCGCCAATTCCCGCAGGCGAGGCTCTTTCTCCAGCGCCTCGTCGAGCGTGATGCCGGGCTCCATGGGCACGAGCTTGGCAATGGTGTCCACGTCTCCGTAGGTCATGCCCATCACGCGGCCCACGTCGCGCACCACCGCGCGCGCCGCCATGGACCCGAACGTGATGATCTGCGCAACGTTTTCGGAGCCGTATTTCTTCACCACGTAGTCGATCACGCGGTCGCGTTCGCGATCGGCGAAGTCGATGTCGATGTCGGGCATGCTGATGCGCTCGGGGTTGAGGAATCGCTCGAAGAGCAGCCCGTAGCGCAGCGGGTCGATGTTGGTGATGCCAAGCGCGTACGACACGAGCGACCCCGCGGCCGAGCCGCGGCCGGGGCCCACCGGAATCCCCTGATTCTTCGCGAACTGAATGAAGTCCTGCACGATGAGGAAGTAGCCCGCGTATCCCATCTCGGAGATCACGCCCAGTTCGAAGTCGAGGCGCTTCTGGATGTCGGGCGTGATGGTGCTGTATCGCTTCTCCAGCCCCTGTTGTGCCTGCTGCACCATGTAGGCATCGGGGGACGCGTAGTTGGCGGGCAGGGGGAAGCGCGGCAGCTTCGACTGGCCGAATTCGAGTTCGAGATGACACATCTCTGCGATACGCACCGTGTTCTCGATGGCCGACGGGACGTGGCGGAACAGTTCCTTCATCTCGTCCGGCGACTTCACGTACAACTCGGAGGTTTCGTAGCGCAGGCGGTCGTGATCGGCCAGCGTCTTGCCGGTTTGCAGACACAACAGCGCGTCGTGAGCCTTCGCGTGTTCCTTCTTGAGATAATGGCAGTCGTTGGTGCACACGAGTGGCAGGCCGGTCTCCTGGGCCAGGCGCACGATCTCGGGACGCACGCGGTCCTCGGCATCGAGGTGATGATCCTGGATCTCGAGGAAGAAGTTCCCTTCACCGAAGAGCCCGGCATAGCGCATCGCGCGCTGTTTGGCCGACTCGGGTTTCTCGTGCAGCAGGTGGCTGGCCACTTCGCCCTGCAGACAGGCCGAGAGGGCCACGAGGCCCTGCGAATGCTTGGAGAGCAGCTCGTAGTCGATGCGCGGTTTGCGGTAGAACCCCTCGAGGTAGGCCGACGACACCAGATGCACGAGGTTCTGGTAGCCTTCGAGGTTCTTGCACAAAAGCACGAGGTGGTAGGTGCGGTTCTGTCCGCGCGCTGCGTTTCTGTCGAAGCGCGACTCTTCCGCCACGTACACTTCGCAGCCGAGGATCGGCTTGACGCCCTGCTTGCGCGCCTCCTGGTAGAATTCGATCGCGCCGAACATGTTGCCGTGATCCGTGATCGCCAGCGCGGGCATGTTGAACTTGTGCGCCGCCTTCACGAGGTCCTTCACCTTGTTGGCGCCGTCCAGCAGACTGTACTGCGTGTGGTTGTGCAGGTGGACGAAGTCGGCGTAATGCATATGCGGCTGTGTTACGGGGACAAGTTGCCCGGGAATTATGCCGGGACAGGCTCCGGCTCGTGAATATAGCAGCCCGCCGGGCCCATTACAAAGACGTCCATGTGCCGGGGCCAACTTGTGGTAACCTATTGTGTGTCAACATATTAATAGGATCGATCTCAGGCGCTTCAGCTAATCATCTTGACGTACGATATAATAATGATATCATATCGATATCTAACAGGAGGTCCACAATGGATCGCAATCAAATCGTGAAGGTTTCGTCGGGCTGGTTTCTGCTCTTCATCGTCATCCTCATGTTCGCGGTGGCATTGGCGCTGGTGGTTCGCAGTGGTGGCGCTCCGCAGCTTCTGCTCCCGGGCGTGTTCCTGATCCTTATCGCGTCCATCATGGCCGGCGGCTTCTTCATCGTCAACCCCAACTACTCCGCCTTGCTGGTGCTCTTCGGCAAGTACAAAGGGACGGTGGTGGAGAATGGATTTTTCTGGGCGAATCCCTTCCTGAAGAAGACGAAGATCTCGCTGCGCGTGCGCAACCAGGAAACCGCGCGACTGAAAGTGAACGACAAGTCGGGCAATCCGATCGACATCGCAGCCGTGGTGGTGTGGAAGGTCACCGATCCCTTTCGCGCCTCCTTCGAAGTGGACGCCTACACCGACTACGTGAGCGTTCAAAGCGAGTCGGCGCTGCGCCACATGGCGTCCAATTACGCCTACGACGGGAATGAAACTCAGGTGACCCTGCGCGGCGCCACCGACGAGGTGAGCGACAAGCTGGCGCACGAACTTCAGGAACGACTCGATCGTGCGGGAGTGAAAGTGATCGAAGCGCGGTTGTCGCACCTGGCGTATGCGCCGGAAATTGCGGGCGAAATGCTGAGGCGCCAGCAGGCCGAAGCCGTGGTGGCGGCTCGCTATACGATTGTAGAGGGCGCCGTGGGCATGGTGGAACACGCGCTGTCCGAACTCAGCAAGCGCCAGCTGGTGCAGCTCGACGACGAACGTCGCGCCACCATGGTGAGCAATCTGCTGGTGGTGCTGTGCGGCGAAAGTGCCGTGCAGCCAGTGGTGAACACGGGAACGCTGTACCGCTAGGGGTGCCGCGTCGGCACGCGAGCCAACTGTATGGCCGAGAAAAAATCGTTCCTGCTGAGACTGGACAAGGATCTGTACGACGAGCTGCGGCGCTGGGCCGAGGCCGACCTGCGCAGCATGAATGGCCAGATCGAATACATTCTCCGCGCCTGGACGCGCGAGAGGAAGGGCCCCAAGAGCGGTTCGGTCTAGTCCGCCCTCCGGGCTACGCTTCCGACAGCGTGCCCGGTCGGCGCGGCCGTCGCGCCATCACCCAGACGAGCAGAATGCCCGCCACGAAACCGCCGGCGTGCGCCATGAACGCCACGCCTCCCTCCTGCTCGGCCGAAGCCACCGTGGGCAGACCCGAGAGCAACTGCAGTAAGAACCAGAGTCCCAGCACCACAACCGCCGGAATCTGGATCACCCGGATGTAGAATCCCAGGAAGATGAGCGTGGCCACCCGCGCCTTCGGGAAGCTCACCAGGTAGGCACCCAGAACCCCCGCGATAGCGCCCGAGGCACCCACCAGCGGAATCTTCAATCCGGGCTGCGTCCACACGAAGAACACCGTGGCCGCCAGGCCCGAGAGCAGATAGAAGATGAGAAAGCGAACCGGACCGAGGCGGTCTTCCACATTGTCGCCAAAGATCCAGAGGTAGAGCATGTTGCCCCCCAGGTGCATGAAGTCACCGTGGAGGAACATGCTGCTGAAGATGTTGAGGTAGGGCGAACTGGGTACTTCAGGCGTGAGCTCGTTGCCGGTGACCAGTTCCCAGGGTACCAGACCGAACTTCCAGGCCCAGATTTCCTGGCCCGTGCCGCTGACGACCTGCCACAGGTAGATCCCCACGTTGGCCGCCAGAAGCATCCATGTCACCACCGGCTTGCGCGAACTGGGAATGTCGTCGTAGAGAGGAAACATGGGCCGTGAGTCCTACTTCACGTGGAATGTGCGCGACACGCGCGTTACGTTGCCGGCCCAGTCGTACACTTCCAGTTCGAGCAAGTGTTTACCCGCGGCCCACGGCCTCATCGGACGTGCCACCAGCCGGTCGGTCTCCGGATCGTACTCGGGGGGCAGCCACTCGCCGTTTACGCGCACCACGATCATCGTGTCGTTGCCCACGCCCGACAGGTCGTCGTCCACCTGGGCTGAGATTACGAAGCGGCGGTTCACCACCGCGCCTTCGGACGGGCGCAGTCGGCGGATGGCGGGGGGCACGGAATCGATCGCGAACGTGAACGCCGACGGACCGCCTGCCTGGATCACGATCCGTCCCTCCTGGCGCCGTTTCTCCACGAACGAGAGGCGGTTGGCCGAATTGCCGAAACTGAACACCGCGCGATCTTCGTTTTCCGGTGCGCGAAATGACAGGGTCACTGACCCACGCAGCACCAGATCGTCGGGCCCGAGATGGATCGCCGGCTCTCCTCCCGGCAGAACCTCGCGGCGGAGAGTGAGAAACGATCTCTCGTACACCGCCTGCGGGGGCACCTGAATCTGCACGCTGGAGTCGGGAAGCCACACGCTCTGTCCGTGTTCGGACGACACCACGAACACCATAATCTGCGACAACACGAGCTCAATGCCTTCGTACCACACCACGGAGTCGAACGTGTCGATCACGAAGAGCCTGCACAGCTGATTAAACACCGACGACACCGAATGAAGTTGCGACACGAGGCCGCGGGCTTCCAGGTCGGCCTCCAGGCCCCGCGCCCGGTGCGGACGAAGGTCCAGGCTCCGCGCGCGGATGTCCACCGGCTCCTCGGGCCCGTCTCCAAAGAGCAGCTCGGGTTCGCGATAGGAGATCGTGCCGCGAATCGTACGGCGATTGCGGTTGGCGTCAGTCACCACGATTTCGAAGGGCACCGCAGAGTCGCCCGGCACCACCTCCAGGAACCCGTGTGGATTTCGGGCACGTGTTCGGCTGTGAGCCATGACATTTCCGCGACTCTTGTAGAGCGCGTACAGATCGCCGTCGGGGTCGAGCCACAGGAGCCGCTCCAGCCGCACCTGTCCCATCGTTTCGTAATCGAGCGTGTCGAAGCGTGCCACAAACAGTGTGTCACCGCCTGCCAAAAGCGACAGACCTGAGATGTTGTGCCGCGCCGAAGAGTTGGGCTTGCGATCGTACGCCTCCACGGCGAAGGCCACGGGTCCCGAAGCGTACAGGGTCCCCTCCGCCGGCTGAAGCGGTGCGTTCGTGCCGCCGGAGAGTGGCACCTTCGCAGGATTCACACCCGCGGGACCTACGCCTGGGCGGCCGTCCTGATACTGAGGCAAAATCCACAGAGCGGCGATTTCAGGATCGCGCCGATCGTCCACATGGAATCCCTCCCATTCGGGATTCACCGGCCTGTTTTCTTTGCCACGAAGTTCAAAGTGCAGGTGCGGCGCTCCCGCGCCCGTCTCGCCCGAGCGCGCGATCGTCATTCCACGCGTGACCCGCAGCTCGTTCGCCTGGAAGTGGAGGTTGGTGTAATAGCGCTGTGTGCGCTTCTGTTCCGCGAGGACCCGCTCGGTGACCTGCGGGCCGAACTCATCCAGGTGCCCGTAGACGGCCACGCGGCCGTCGTCGAGCGCGAGGTAGAGCACGCGGCCGTAGCCATAGTACGACGTGCCGGCGCGCATAATGTAGCCGTCACCCACGGCCACCACCGGCCATCCCACCTGACCGTCCGTGCGGAAATCGAGCCCTGCGTGGTAACGTCCGGGGCGATAGTCCCCGAACAGCGATGTGCACCCTGAATAGCGTAGAAGGGGCCAGGCGTACTCGGCCCCCAGAACCGGTCCCGGGGCGAGGGACGACAGGAGAAGCAGGATGACCCACAAAGGGCTGTACGCTTGGCGCACGACCCGGCAACCAATCCCGTCTGCCGCGGGAGGTCAAGCGGCCCAATATTGGGTGGACGATGGGCGGCCGTGTTGTATAATAGGCGGTTTCCGGCCCCGACCGGGGCGACGGGGGTGCCGCGAAGGCATCCCCTCAACATTTGGAGTCGAGTGCATGTTATCGAAGCTGAGAGACTATTCGAGCTACTTCCTCTGGTTCATCGTGATCACGTTCGTGGGATTCATGGCGTTTTCCGGCCTCCAGGAGTGCGGAGGATCGCCCGCCACACGAGGCGTGCTCGCTGAGATCAATGGCCAGCCCATCACTCTGTCGGCGTACAGCCAGGCCGTCAGCCGCGCCACGCAGAACCGTCAGGCGGAGTCGCCCGAGGAACTCAACGACCAGCAGGTGGCCCAGATCCGCGATCAGACCTGGAACCAGCTCGTGGGTGCCGTGCTCGTGGAGCAGGAGGCAAATCGGCGCGGCATCGAGGTGACCGACGAGGAGCTGGCCAACTTTCTGCGCCAGTATCCGCCGGAGGAACTGCGGCAGATCCCCGATTTCCAGACCGACGGTCAGTTCGACTACAACAAGTACCTGGCGGCCATGAGCAACACCGAGCCGGGCGCCACACAGTTCTGGCGTTCGGTGGAGTCCTTCTGGCGTCCGCAGTTGCGCCAGTCGAAGCTTCAGCAGCAGATCATCTCCACAGTGCGAGTGTCGGATGCGGAGCTGAAGGACTACTATCGCAGAGGGCACGATGCCATCCGCATGGAGTTCATCCTGGTGGACGCGGCGCCTTTCATCAAGAACGTAGGCACCCCCACCGACGAGGAGCTGGGCGAACTCTACGAGCAGGAGAAGTACCGCTACCAGCGGTTCGAACGCGTGCAACTCGAACTGGCCATCTGGAATCGCAATCCTTCGCAGGGCGACAAGGACTGGGCGAAATCGCAGGCGGAGGATCTCCAGAAGCAGATTGTGGAAGGCGCCAACTTTGAGGAAATGGCCGAAATACACACCATGGATCCCACCGGCGCCACCTCGGGCGGTGACCTGGGCTGGTTCGGCCGGGGAGCGATGGTGGCTCCGTTCGAGGAGGCGGCCTTCGCCCTGAAGCCGGGGGAGGTGTCCCCGGTGGTGGAAACTCAGTTCGGGTATCATGTCATCAAGCTCGAAGAGCGGCGCCCATCCGAAGCCGACAAGACGCAGGAAGAAGTGCGGGCCCGCCACATTCTCATCAAGCCCACCGTGTCACAGGCCACCGTGGATTCGATCATGCGCCAGGCGCAGGACTTTGCATTCGCGGTGCGCAACGGCGACACGGCCTTCACGCAGGCGTCCGTCCAGGCGGCGGGAGGCGTGTGGTTACGGCCCGCCCCGGTGCAGCGAACGGAAAGCGTGGCCATGGTGGGGCCCATTCCCGACGTGAAGGCCTGGGCCTTCAATGCGTCCTCAGGCGACCTCTGCGACCCCATCGACGATGGCGGCCGGTTCATCGTGGCGCGCATGGTGGAGAAGCGTGCTGCCGGTCCGGCTCCGCTGGATGAGGTGAAGTCACTCGTGCAGCAGCGATTCAACACGGTCCGGTCGCGCGAGCTGGCGAGACCCCGGGCCGACTCGCTCTACGCGCAGGCCAAGAACGGTGCCGTATTGAAGGATCTGGCCGAGCCCGGTGTTGCGACGCTCACCACCACCGGTCTGGTCACTCGACTCAATTCGATTGCACCTGTCGGCAAGTCGCCCGTGTTCATGGGCGCGGCGTTCTCGCTCACCGACGAACAGCCCTGGAGCGAAGTGGTGCCCGTGGAAAACGGCTGGGTGTTCATCCATCTGCTCGAGGCGCAACCCTCCGACCTGACGGCCCTGGCCACCTCACGCGACAGCGTTGCCGGCGAAATCCTGCGTACCAAGCAGACCAACGCCTTCAACATGTGGGTGTCGGATCTGTTCGAGGACGCCGACGTGAAGGATTACCGCGGCGAGTTGTACGGGAGCATGTAACCCTCCGCCCTCCGAAACAAAAAAGCCCGGCTTGTGGCCGGGCTTTTCTTTTGTGGCAGATTCAACGAGGTCAGGCTGCTTTCTGGCCCCCCGGCTGATACTTGTCGGTGATGTCTTCCTGATCGCCCAGGGTCTGGATCATGAACTTCTCCGGGTGCATGAGCGTGTCGCGAATCACTTCGATGTGGAAGTGGTAGCGACGGCTCCACTGCTGCACACGGTTGGCGTCGCCCTCGCCGTCAGCGATGTAGGTCCCCACTTCCGGCGTCACGAACACCACGAACTTGCGGTGCTTGCCCGTGGCCCGGGCGCGCTGGAACCAGCGCTCCAGCTTGGCGGCCATGAGGTCGGGTGACATCACGCGGCCAATGCCGTTGCAGGTGGGGCAGGGGTCGGAGAACGTGTGCATGTAGCTGGGGCGCACGCGCTCCCGCGTCATTTCGATCAGGCCAAAATCTGAAATCTGCGAGATCGAGCGCTTGGCGCGGTCGTTTCGGAACGCTTTGCAGAAGGCGTCGTACACCTGGCGCTTGTGCTCGCGGTTGTACATGTCGATCAAGTCCACCACGATCAGGCCGCCGATGTCACGCAACCGCACCTGGCGAGCCACCTCCTTGGCAGCCTCCAGATTGGTCATGAGCACCGTGGTGCTCTGGTCGGTCTTGCCCACGAAGCGGCCAGTGTTCACGTCGATCGTGACCAACGCTTCGGTCTGGTCGATCACCAGGTAGGCCCCGCCTTTGATCCACACCTTGCGCTCGAACATCTTGTCGATCTCGCGCTCGATGCCGTAGCGGTCGAAGATGGGTTGAGCGTCCTGGTACAGCTCGACATTCTTCCGCATTTCGGGAGCCAGCTGCTTCATGAAGCCCAGGAGGTTCTGATGCTCCTCCTTGCTGTCCACGATGATGTGTCGCACGTCGTCGGTAAGCAGGTCGCGCACCACGCTGGAGGTGATGCCCCCCTCGTGGAAAATCATGCACGGCGCGGGCTTGGCGGCGTTTTCGGTGCCCACCTTCTCCCACGTCTCCACCAGCTGCCGGATGTCCTCACTGAAGTCCGCCTCGTCGGCGTTCTCCGCCACGGTGCGGATGATGAGGCCATAGCCTTCGGGCTTCACCCCTTCGGCCACGCGCTTGAGGCGGCGTTTCTCGGCCCAGGAGGTGATGCGCTTCGACACGCGCGTAACACGCTCGTGGGGCATGAGAACCACATAGCGTCCCGCGAGCGAGAGTTCCGTGGTGACGCGCGGGCCCTTGGTGCCGATCTGTTCCTTCACGATCTGCACCACCACTTCCTGGCCGCGTTTGAGGATCTCCTGGATGGGGGCGCGGTCGGCTTTCTTGGTGATGATGGGTTCGTCCGACTCCTCGTCGTCGATCTCCTCCGCCTCCTCCTCGGCCTCGCCGCCATCGGCCACGCCGATGTCACTGGCGTGCAGGAACGCCGCCTTCTCCTGGCCGATGTCCACGAAGGCCGCCTGCATGCCAGGCAGCACCGTGGTCACCGTGCCCTTGAAGATGGCGCCCACCAGACGTTCCTGCTCGGGGTTCTCCACGAGCAGTTCCGCCAGGATTTCGTTTTCCTTGATCGCGATGCGCTTTTCGTGCGCGGTCGCGTTGATGAATATTTCGGTGTTGAGATTGGGGTCTCTGGGCAGGACGCTTCGGTCCCGCATGGGTCGCCGGGTGAAACGTCGTCCCCCCTGACCCCCTTGCCGGGAACGTCCTCCGGACCTTTGATTGACAGCCATACCTTCCTCTGTCTGGTTACTCAAACCGATCTCCCCGTTCCAGCGGAGTTCCCCTTAGATAGGCCGATGCTTCCATCGCCCCCCTCCCTTCAGGTTGAACTTCCCGCAAATACAGGGTGCCCCGTCCGGTGCCCACGGCAATTCCACGCGAGCGGTCAAGCGCGCCCACCACACCGGGGGGCGCCAGTTCGGATTCGGGGTCGAAATCGGTTTCGAGAACCTTCAATTGTTTACCTTGTCTGCGGACGGTAGCCCCTGGTCTCGGCGCC
>DAIOGN010000001.1:19815-57375 GCA_036745245.1 Candidatus Zixiibacteriota bacterium | reverse complement strand
GCGAGACGGCAGCCGGTTGGTCCCAGCGAATGGGCCGGTCGTCGGCAGTGATTTTAGGCGCCCGCGTTGCGAGCGCATGATTCTGCGGAACAGGTGCGAGCGTCCCCGACTCGAGGCCGTCCAGTGTTGCAAGCACCAGACCGGCTCCCACAGTCGACAGGCGCGAGGCCAGACGTCCGGCATTGTCGGATGTCTCGATCTGCACCGTCCGCTGTAACAGTACTCCCCCCTCGTCCACTTTACGCGCGATCCGGAACGTTGTCACGCCGGTCTCCCGGCATCCGTCCATGATTGCGCGCTCCACCGGCGCGGCCCCGCGATAGGCGGGCAAAAGCGAGGCGTGCAGGTTGATGGCGCCCAGGCGCGGCAGGCCGAAGAGTGGCTCGGGCAGAATCCGAAACGCCACCACAACCAGGAGATCACAGGCCTCTCCCCGCGCGAACGCCAGAAAATCCACCGCATCCAGGGCTTCCGGCTGAATCACCGGAAGTCCCAGTTCCAGAGCCCGCACCTTTACGGCTGAGAACGCGGGCTTTTGTCCCCGGCCCTGCGGGCGATCGGGAACCGTCACGACGGCCGCCACGCGATGCCGGCTTTCCACAATCGACTCCAGTGACGGCACCGCGAACTGCGGCGTACCGCAAAACAACACGCGCAATCCCGGGCTCATCATGCCTCCCCGGGTTCACAGCGATGACACTCATCAGGCCACATCGCCACGCCGGCTGCGCCTCTTGTAGCCCCAGAGCCGGGCAGCCAGAAACATGCGCCTCGCGGCGGACTGATGGTCCACGAACAACACTCCATCGAGATGATCGAGCTCGTGCAGAAAGGCGCGGGCGGGCAGGCCCGAGAGCTGAAGATCCTGCCTGTTTCCGTCGACCGATTCGAATCGCACGCTGGCCTTCTCCGATCGCGACACGTAGAGATACAGGTCGGGAAACGAGAGACATCCCTCTTCGCCCAGAGCCGGTCGTTGTTTGGAAATCACTTCGGGATTGATCACCGCGAGTCTCGGGCTGCCGGGCACCAGGGTGCTGCAATCGAGCACAAAGACGCGCGAGGGCACGCCGATCTGGCACGCCGCCAGTCCCACGCCCCCCGCGTCGTACATGGTGTCGAAGAGATCCGTCACCAGTTCGCGGGTGGAGGGGGCCCGTGGATCCACGGGCAGACAGCGTGTTCGCAGGGTCGGGTCGCCGTACAGGCGGATTCCCCGTCTGGCCACGTACGCCGGTCAGCTGCTTTCCACCGTGCCGGCGATGGCGCTTCTCAGCACCTCCAGCTTCACGGTGTCCTGGTCGCCGACGTTGAGCACCACCGACTTGTTCTTTTCGTTGAAGTTGACGATGGTTCCGAACAGCCCGCTGTTCGTAATGACGCGGTCGCCCTTCTTGAGCTTTTCAAGCAGCGCCTTGTGTTCCTTGGTGCGCTTCTGTTGCGGCCGGATGAGCAGGAAGTACAACACCGCGAACATGATGAGAAACGGCAAGAGGGCCCCCAGAAGACCCGATCCTCCCTGGGCCTGGGGATTGGCCATCGCCAAGATCATGCGGTGACCTCCTTTCGTTCGAGAGTGGCGGCCGGTGATTCCTCGTAGCGCCTGAGAAACTCGCCGGCCCAAGTGCTCAGCGTGCCTTCGCGAATGCTCCGGCGAAGGCGCGCCATGAGATCCAGGTAGAAATAAACCGAATGCTGGGTTGCCAGCACAAGCCCCGTAATTTCGGCCATGGCCAGCAGGTGCCTAATGTAGGCGCGCGAATGCGAGCGGCACGTGGGGCACTCGCACTCGGGATCGATCGGGGAGAGGTCGTCGGCGAACTGCGCATTGCGGATGTGCATGGGGCCCGAGCGGGTGAACACCGTGCCGTTTCTGGCATTCCGTGTGGGCAGCACGCAGTCGAACATGTCCACGCCGAGAGAGGCCGCACGCACCAGGTCGGCGGGTGTGCCCACACCCATGAGGTAGCGAGGGCCTGAGGTGGGGAGAACTTCCGTGACGGCATCCAGCAGGCGCCAGGTGTCTTTCCGGGGCTCGGCGGTCACCAGGCCGCCGATAGCCCAGCCGGGGAAGTCGAGACCGGCAATGAAACGCGCGCTGGCCTGCCTGCCCGCCTCGGTGTAGCCGCCCTGAACGATGCCGAAGAGCGTCTGCGCATGGCCGGCATCTGCGCGGGGCTTGCGCTCCCACTCTGCGCGAGCCGCCTCGGCCCACCTGTGCGTGAGGTGCGTGGCGCGCTCGATTTCGGTCTCCGAGTCGGAAAACGACGGGCACACGTCCAGGGGCATCACGATGTCGGCGCCGATGGCGCGCTGGATTTCGAGCACCGATTCGGGGGTAAACTCCAGGGGCGAGCCGTCGAGGTGCGAGGCAAACGTAACCCCGTGGTCGTGGATCCGCCTGCGGGTGGCCAGGGACAGCACCTGGTAGCCGCCCGAGTCGGTGAGGATGGGCTTTGCCCACCCCGACAACCCGTGGAGACCGCCGACCCGTGAGAGCAATTCCCGACCCGGCCGAAGGGCCAGATGGTAGGTATTCGACAGTATAATCTGCACGCCGAGGTCGTGAAGCTGATGGGCCGTAAGCGCCTTGACGGCCCCACCCGTGCCCACAGGCATGAAGGCGGGGGTTTCGAAAGCGCCGTGGTCGGTGGTGACCAACCCTGCACGGGCGCGGCCTGAGGTCGCTGTTATCTCAAACGTAAACATGAAGTTATCTGGTATACGAAACAGCCAATATACCACCGGGACGCTTACCGGTCAGCTTCCTTTTTGAGGGGCCAGCGGCTTTGAGGGCCGCCCGGGTAAGCCCGTTCACAGTCGGGCCGATACATACTACTAAGCGGCCAACACGGTGGGCCGCTGGGTTTTGGAAGCCGGTTCGCACATGAGGGGGCCACCAACCGGTCCCTCCCGTGGCGCGAACGCCATTCAAAGGACGAAACGCGCGGCATGCTTAAGGACAAGCTGGTCACGCTGGGCAACACGGTCGGGAAGTACCGGATTGAGGCTCGCGTCGCCGAAGGCGGCATGGGCGTGTTCTGGCGTGCCCTCGACACCAAGCTCGACCGCGTGGTGGGCCTCAAGACGCTCCACGCCGAGTTCAGCGTGGAGCCGCAGCTGCGCGAACGGTTCATTAACGAAGCGCGCGCGCTGGCGCGGCTGAACCATCCCAACATCTGCGTTCTGCACGACTTCTTCGAATCGGGTGAACAGCTGTACATCGTGATGGAGTACATCCAGGGCGAGACTCTGGCCGACCTGGTGCGCCACCGCGGAGCGCTGTCGCGTTCGGAAGTGGTACCGATTTTCCGGCAGATCCTTCTCGCGCTGGACTACGCGCACAACCACGGGGTGATTCACCGGGACATCAAGCCCTCCAACATTATGGTCACCGAGCAGGGCATGGCGAAGGTGATGGACTTCGGCATCGCCAAGATGGTGGAGGCTCCGACTCAGCTCACGCGCACGGGCCGCAAGGTGGGATCCATCCTTTTCATGTCGCCCGAGCAGATCCG
The DNA here is from genome assembly GCA_036745245.1 of Candidatus Zixiibacteriota bacterium. Lineage (GTDB taxonomy): Bacteria > Zixibacteria > MSB-5A5 > JAUVRN01 > JAUVRN01 > DAIOGN01. The sequence continues at coordinate 53,857 of DAIOGN010000001.1, read as the reverse complement.
CGAACAGCCCGCAGATCAACGATCCGATATCTATTCGCTTGGCGTGACCCTGTACCAGGTGTGCACCGGCAAGGTGCCGTTCGATGCCACCTCCGAATACGAGGCCATGAAGGCGCACCTCGAAGATGCGCCTCCGTCGCCGCGTTCGCTCAATCCCGACCTGTCGGCCGACCTCGAGTACGTCATTCTGCGCGCCATGTCCAAACGCCCTGAGGATCGATTTCAAAACGCCACGGAAATGCGCAATGCGCTTGGCACCGTGGACCTTGGAGGCTCCGGCGATCGCGTGGTGATCCCATCGGGCGAGAAGACCAGGGTGGATGCGGAACTGCCAACGCCGCCCCCCAAAGCTCGCAAAGGGTTTCCCTGGCTCATCGCTGCGGGAGTTGTCGTGGTGGGGCTGGCAGCGGCGCTGTTCATGCTGCGTTCGAGCGGACCCGCGCCCGCACCCACACCCGTCGCCGGATCGACGCCCACGACTACGAGCCAATCCGCTTCCCCGACTGTGGCGATCACCACTACGCCGCAGGGCTCGGTGGCGGTGCCTTTAACAGACAGCGCGGCACTTTCGGCGAAGGCCGTACCCGCGGGAACTGCGCCCGCTACGCAGGACTCTGCAGCGTTGACCTCCAGGACGGTTCAGCCAGTCGTGCAGGTGCCGGCGTCTGCGACAGGCAGCACGACTGAACCGCTGGCTGCGAAGCCGGTGGAGTCGAAGCCCTCGGAGCAGAAGCCCCCGGCACGCGAGCCGCAGAAGCCTAGACGGGCAAGGACGAACGAAAGCGCATCACTGGCCACGCCGCCTCCGCCCGGGAAGCCGATCGTGCTCGCCAAGTACAACCTGATGGTGGAAGTGAAGCCCTCCGGATCGTACCAGATCGACCGCTCAGGCTTTGGCAGGGCGGCCACACGCATGGACGAGGGCAAACACGCTCTTGAAGTGATGGGTGCAGGTTTCCCCATTCATCAGCAGATGGTCATGCTCCGAAGTGACACGTCGCTCACCATCGATCTCGAAGCCGTTACCGCGCGCGCCTCCGCCGGCGACCTGCGCGTGTCGGCCAAGACCGTAACCGGCGACTTCCCCGCCTGCCAGGTGAAGCTCAATGGAGCCGAGGCGGGAGCGTTGCCGGGCCTGCGCCTGCCAGTGCGAGCAGGACTGTATGAGATCGAACTGGTGCCTCCGGACGGCCTGAAGGTGGACAGCCTGCAGTTTGAAGGGAAGACCTATCCGGGCGCCAAGGCACGAATCAAGGTGCCGCCCACGTCGCGCTCGTTTGCGCGCTATTACCTGAATACGAAGTAGTGCGTGGGGAGTCGCGGGCGGGTGAGGCACGCGCCTTCAGCGTTTTGAATCCTGCCTAAGCGTCGTTCTTCAGCCAGGCCAGCGCGTCGCCGACGTTGGCCACCTGCACCAGGCGCAGCGAAGAATCCTTTGCGGTTAAAGCGTCGCGGTTGGCTTCAGGCACCACGGCTGTCTTGAAACCGAGCTTGGCGGCTTCGCCCAATCGGCGGGGAAGCTGGGCGACCGCGCGGATTTCACCGCTCAACCCCACTTCACCTGAGATCATGGTGCGGGCCGGAACGGGCACGTTCAAAAGGGATGACGCCAGCGCCAGAAACGCTCCGAGGTCGATGGCGGGCTCGTCCACCTGCAATCCGCCCGTGATGTTGAGGAACACATCCTGCCCCGAGAATGACAGCCCGCCTTTGCGCTCGGCCACCGCCAGAAGCATCGCCAGCCGCTTGTTGTCGAAGCCGCGCGGTACGCGCTGCGGTGTGCCGAACCCGGCCGGCGCCACCAGGCCCTGCAGGTCGAAGAGCAGCGGTCGCGAACCTTCCACCGCGCTCACGACCGCGCAGCCCACGCGCGCCCCGCGTTCGTCACTCAGGAACAAGTGCGACGGGTCTTTCACCGGCACCATTCCGGCGCCTGTCATTTCGAACAGACCGATTTCATCGGTGGAGCCGAAGCGATTTTTTCCGGAGCGCAGAATGCGATACTGCTTCGACGAATCGGACTCGAGATAGAGCACGGCGTCCACGAGATGCTCCAGCACCTTGGGACCGGCCAGTGTTCCGTCTTTGGTGACATGGCCCACCAGGAGCACGGCCGTGTCGGTGGGTTTGGCGGCTGCTGCGAGTGCACCTGCGACCATTCGCACCTGACTCACGGTGCCTGCGGGTGACTCGAGCAGTGCGCTGACTGTAGTTTGCACGGAATCCACGATCAGAAGCGCAGGCTTCATGGTCTCGAGAGCCGAGAGCATTTCCTCGAGGCTTGAAGTAGGGAGCACGGCCACGGTGTCGCCGCGGATTCCCAGGCGTTCGGCGCGCTTCTTGAGCTGGCCAGATGATTCCTCACCTGAGGCATAAAGCACCGGACCGCGAAGCCTCCCGAAAGCGTCGGCCGCCTGAAGCACCAGAGTGCTCTTGCCGATCCCGGGTTCTCCTCCGAGCAAGAGGATCGAGCCTGCAACGAACCCGCCCCCCAGCACCCGGTCGAATTCCGGGAGGCCGGCTGGTTGCACCGGAGCGCCCGACCCCTTGATCTCTGCCAGAAACTCCGGCGGGCGAGTTAGCGTAACTCGTTGTACCGTTTTGGTTTTAATGGGAGCCGGCGCCTCCTGGAAGGAGTTCCACTCGCCGCAGTCGGGGCACTTCCCCAGCCATTTGGGGGATGTGGCGCCGCACTGAGTGCAGGCGTAGAGGCTCTGGATTCGCGCCATGGCCGGCCAATATAGCCGGCGACCGACCCTGCGGGAACAGACTCCTGCCGAATGTGATTTTGCCTCCGCTGCAACTCCCCGTGCGACCATGCGTATCCAAGGCACCCTATGACGTTTCCCGCTGCCGGGCTCCCGGGCCCGGTCTATTCGCCCGCCCCGCCGCAGAGTGGCAGGGGCCTGTCCGATTGTCTGCGTTCACCCATTCGAGGTGCCCTTGTCTTCTGCGCCACAGCCCTGTGTGTGGCGTTGCTTTCGCCCGGAACCCTCCGGGCCAGTGGCGATATTTACGGCACCATTCATCTTGAGTCGGGGCGGTCTTACACCGGAGCGATTCGCTGGGACGTCAACGAGGTGTTCTGGGACGACGTCCTCGACGCGGAAAAACGCGAGAAGGTGTGGGTGGAGGGCGGCTTCAGCGGAGTGCAGATTCTGGGCCTGTCCGTGGGCGACGAAGACGGCTACTGGACGCATCACCCCTTCAAAATTCAGTTTGGAAACCTGGCCTCCATCGAACGAAGGAGTTCAAGCCGCATCCGCGTGGAGCTGAAAAACGGAGAGCGCGTGGAGATCCAGGCCACGGGCACCGACCTCGGTGAATCGATGCGCAGCCTCATTGTAACAGACCAGAACAGAGGCGACGTGGACGTGTCGTGGGACGACGTCGAACTCGTGGAGTTTTCGGCGGGCCCCGATGAGGGACGCGACGCCGACAGGTTGTACGGCCTGGTGGAAACCTCGGCCGGTGGGTTCACCGGGTACATCACGTGGGATCGCGATGAGGCCCTGGTGACCGACACGCTCGATGGCGAAACCCCGGACGACAATCACCATATCCCCTTCAGTGAAATCCGTGAGATTGAGCGCTCCAGCTCCCGCGCGTCGCGGGTGACCCTCACCGACGGCACGCAACTGCGGCTGACGGGCACCAACGACGTGGACAGCGACAACCGCGGCATCGACGTTCTGGTGCCGGGCCTCGGCGTGGTGAAGGTGACGTGGGACGAGTTCGAACGGGTGGTGTTCGACCCCGCGCCTCCGTCACGGCCCTATTCCGACTTCGACGGCGGCCAGCGACTCCACGGCACGGTCACCGACGATCAGGGGGAATCGTTTACCGGATTTGTCCTCTGGGATCTCGACGAGCGGAACACGTGGGAGTTTCTCGACGGCGAATACGAAGACATAGAACTCGAAATCCCCTTCTCGCTCATCGAATCGATCCACCGTGAGTCCCGCAACGAAACCGAAGTCCGCCTGAAGTCGGGCGAGACATATGTGCTGGCAGGATCAAACGACGTCGACTCCGACAACAAAGGCATCGTCATCGAACTCCCCGACGGCGACGAGATCGAACTCGACTGGGAAGACTTCGAGTCGGTCGAGTTCAACGATCCCTGACGCCATGCGAAATTGGGCATAAGCGACGGCGGGCGGCCGGGATCCGAAACGACGGGCCGGCATCCCGATGCCACATTACTCCCGCCGTCGCCTTGTCTTCGCGTGACAGCCCCCCTCACATTCCCCGCGCTTGGACTTCCGCACTGAGTCAACCGTGGCCGTCCATCGGCCAATCCCGTTGACCGGTAACAAGTTGCTGCTATATTAGCGCTTCGAAACCTCGCTCAAGATCTCACAATGAAAGCTCTAATTACCGGCGTCACCGGACAGGACGGTTCCTACCTGGCCGAGCTGTTGCTATCCAAAGACTACCACGTGGTAGGTATGGTGCGTCGCTCCTCCACGGAGACCTTTGAGCGCATCTCCCATATTCGCAACCGTCTGGAAATCCGCCAGGCCGACCTCCTGGATCAGCTCTCCCTTATCACCCTGATCGAAGACACCCGGCCCGATGAGGTGTACAATCTGGCCGCGCAGTCATTCGTGCCGGCTTCCTGGGACCAGCCGGTACTCACCGGCGAGTTCGACGCCCTGGGAGTGACCAAGATTCTCGAGGCCATCCGTCTGGTAAACCGGAAGATCCGGTTCTACCAGGCGTCGTCATCGGAAATGTTCGGCCGGGTGCAGGAGGTGCCTCAGACGGAGCGCACGCCCTTTTATCCACGGTCTCCGTATGGCGTGGCCAAAGTGTACGGGCACTTCATTACTGTGAACTATCGTGAGTCGTACAAGATCCACGCCACCAGCGGCATCCTGTTCAATCACGAGTCACCGCGGCGGGGGCTGGAGTTTGTGACCCGAAAAGTCACCGACGGCGTGGCGAGGATCAAGCTGGGGCTCGAGAAGGAGCTGCGCCTGGGCAACCTCGACGCGAAGCGCGACTGGGGTTTCGCCGGCGACTACGTCGACGCCATGTGGCGCATGGTTCAGCAGGACCGCCCCGACAACTTCGTGATCGCCACGGGCACCAATCACTCGGTGCAGGACCTGGTGCGCATAGCCTTTGAACACGTGAACCTCGACTTCCATGACCACGTGAAAACCGACCCGCGGTACGTGCGACCCGCCGAAGTGGACACGCTGCTGGGCGATGCCTCGCACGCGCGCGAGGTGCTGGGCTGGACGGCCACCACGTCATTCGAGAAGCTCGTGGCCATGATGGTGGACGCCGATCTCGCGCGGCTCAAGGCTGCGAAATGACGGCTCTCATCACCGGCGTGTGCGGGTTCGTGGGCCAGTATCTGGCGGCCCACCTGCTGGACTGTGGCGAGCACGTGTTCGGCACCTACCTCGATCTCGAAGATCGCGCCCGCATGGGAGCCTTGTCGAAGCGTGTGGGGCTTCTCCAGGGCGACGTGCGCAACCCGAAGAAGATGGGCATGGTGCTGCGACGCACCCAGCCCGACGCCGTGTATCATCTCGCGGCCGTTTCGTCGGTGGGGATGTCGCTTTCGCGTCCCGTCGCCACCATGGACGTGAACGTATCGGGCACCACCGGGCTTCTGGAAGCCATCAAGCGGGAGTCACCCAAAACGCCGGTACTCTTTGTCTCTTCGGCGGAGGTGTACGGGCGCGTGCGTCCGTCGGAGGTGCCCATCCGCGAAACGCAGAAGCCGGCGCCGCGCAATCCTTACGCAGCGAGCAAGTGGGCGGCTGAGGAAGTGTGCCATTACTACGAGCGCACGTTCGGCATGCGGATCGTGGTGGCGCGCGCCTTCAATCACACCGGCCCCGGGCAGGCCACCGGATTCGTGATTCCCGATTTCGCCTCACAGGTCGCCTCCATCGAGCGGGCAGGCGGGCGCGGCACGCTGCGCGTGGGGAACCTCGAGTCCCGACGCGACCTGTCGGATGTGCGCGACGTCGTGCGCGGCTACCATCACCTGATGCTGAAAGGAAAGCCCGGAGAAGTGTATCATCTGGGCAGTGGTCGGGCCCACCGTGTGGGCGATCTGCTCAAGCGGCTCATCAAACTCTCCAGGACGCCGATCCAAGTGGAAGAGGACCCTGAGCGCATGAGGCCGTCGGATATCCCGGTTCTGGTGGGGTCTTTGGCCAAAACCCGACGGGCCACCGGCTGGCGCGCCACCATACCGATCGAGCGAACGCTCTCGGATACACTGGAGTACTGGAGAACACATGCCCGTTAAGTCGAAACCCCGGCCCGCGAAGTCCAGGCCGGGCATTCTGGAAAAGCTGCGCTCCCGTCGTGCGCACGTGGTCATCATTGGGCAGGGGTACGTGGGGCTGCCGCTGGCGCGCGAAGTGGGCGAAGCCGGATTGAAGGTCACGGGCTACGAAATCAGGAAAGACCTCATCAAGTCCCTCAACGCGGGGGTGTCGCACATTCCCGACGTGCCGTCGTTGGCGATCGCGGCTCTGGTGAAGAAGGGACTGTATCGCGCCTCCAGCGATTCCTCCGTGATGGCGGACGCCGACGTGGTGTGCATCTGCGTGCCCACGCCGTTGTCCAAAACCAAGGATCCCGACGTTTCCTTCATTCTGAGTTCTGTAGAGACGTTGGCCAAGCATCTGCACCCACAGATGCTGGTGGTGCTCGAGTCCACCACCTATCCCGGCACTACGGAGGAGCTGATCAAGCCGGTCCTGGAAGGGAGCGGCCTGAAAGCGGGGAAGGACTTCTACCTGGCCTTTTCGCCCGAGCGCGTGGATCCGGGCAATCCGGTGTACGGCACGCGCAACACGCCGCGCATCGTGGGCGGTCACTCGCCAGCATGCATGGATGTGGCGCGGGCGTTTTACGAGCAATTCATCGACTCGGTGGTGGCCGTGTCGTCCACCCAGTGCGCCGAGATGGTGAAGCTCCTCGAGAACACGTTTCGCTCGGTGAACATCGGGCTGGTGAACGAAGTGGCACTCATGTGCGACCGTCTGAAGATCGACGTGTGGGAAGTGATCGACGCCGCCGCCACCAAGCCGTTCGGCTTCATGCGTTTTTACCCCGGCCCCGGGCTGGGGGGGCACTGCATACCCGTGGATCCGCACTACCTGTCGTGGAAGCTGCGCAGTCTCAACTATTACGCCCGGTTCATCGAACTGGCGGGCGACATCAATACCCACATGCCCGAGTACGTGGTGGAACGCATCGCCCGCGCGCTCAACGCTCGGCAGAAGGCGGTGTCGGGAACCAAGGTGCTGGTGCTCGGCGTGGCCTTCAAGCGCGACATCGACGACATCCGCGAGTCACCGTCCCTGGATGTGCTGAGGCTTCTGGAACGCGACGGCGCGCAGGTGAAGTACCACGATTCCTACGTTCCCCAGGTATCGCTGGACGACATGAAGATGAAATCGGTTCCGCTGACGAAGGCGGAACTGAGCCGGGCCGATATCGTGGTGATTCTCACCGATCACACCAACGTGGACTACAACCAGGTGGTGGCCGACGCGAAGCTTGTGTTCGACGCACGCAACGCCACCGGCAAAGTGCGCGACGGCCGGCAGAAGATCATCAAGCTGTAAGTTGGGGTCTGACCCCAACTAGAGCAGCGCGGCCACGTGTACGGCCACGTCTTCATCCAGGGCTTCGAGAGAGTAGCCTCCCTCCAGCACCGACACTACACGCCCCGCACAGTGGCGGTCGGCCCACTCCACCACACGGGCGGTGAGCTTCTCGTACGACGCCGCGCGAAGCGTGTGCCCGCCCAGGGGATCACGATGGTCGGAATCGAATCCCGCGGAGATGATCACCATCTCCGGCTGGTGGGCTTCGAGGGCCGGCAGGATCTTCTCAGACCAGCTCGACAGGTACTCGAGCTCCCCCGCGCCCGCGGGCAGGGGGCAGTTCACTGTGAAACCGCGGCCCGCACCCTCGCCGATTTCGTCGGCGCGACCCGTTCCCGGATAGAACGGGTACTGGTGCCAGCTCGCGAAGAGTACATCGCCACGATCCCAGAACAGCGACTGTGTGCCGTTGCCGTGGTGAACGTCCCAGTCGAGGATGGCCACTCGCTTCAGGCCGGCATCGAGGGCAGCCTGCGCTCCGAGCGCGGCATTGCCAAACAGGCAGAACCCCATCGCACGCGCGAAGGTGGCATGATGCCCGGGTGGCCGTACCGAGCAGAAGGCGCGTTGCCACGCACCCGCCACTACGTTTGTCACCGCCTGCGTCACGGCACCGGCCGATTTGAGTGCCGCGTCCCACGATTCGGGCACCACGGAGGTGTCGGCGTCGAGCCGACCGCCACCGCGCATACACAGGGATCGTACGATCTCGATGTAGCTCGGCGCGTGCAGTCGCTCGAGCAGCGACCGGTCCACGGGACGTGCGGGCTCAAGCAGAAGCCGCGAGTCGAGGTTGCGCGCTGACAATCCGGATCGAATCGCGATGAGCCGCTCGGGACACTCGGGGTGTCCCTCGTCGTGGTGATGCAAGTCGAACTCGGGTGAATCCACCCACCCCACGCTTTTCACTGCAGCCCCTCCCCGTCGGCCGCTATATTCCTACACCATGAGCGCGGACCACGCACCTTTGTTTTTCATGTCGGATGCGCACCTCGGCGCCGATTCGGCCGACCTGGAGAAGACGAAGTCGGCCCGGTTGCACGCGTTCTGGGAGCACGTGGCCGCCACGCACGGCCGGCTCGTGATCGTGGGCGATCTGTTCGACTTCTGGTTCGAGTTCCGCCATGCCGTGCCCAGCCTGCACCTGGACCACCTCGAAGCCCTGCGGCGTCTGGTGAGCGAAGGGTGCGAGGTTCACTACGTGGCCGGCAATCACGACTTCTGGGCCGGCCGCTACCTGCGCGAGGAGCTGGGGGTACAATTCCATGCCGAAGAGTGCGCGCTCACAGCCGGAAGCGCTCGCGTGATCTTTCGCCACGGCGACGGCTGGCTGCCGCGTGAGCACGCGTATCGACTCATGCGTTCGGTGCTTCGGCATCCCGTCTCGATTCGGTTGTTTCAAATGCTTTCCCCCGATCTGGGGTTTCCGCTGGCCCGCCGCGTCTCGGGCTACGGAAAGAAACGTCATCCTCTCACGCAACGTGCCCTGAGGGACAACGCACAGGCGGCGCGTCGGCGGTTGCTTCAGGGCGCCGACGTGCTGGTCACAGCCCATCTGCACGAGCCCCTGCACCTCGTCTGGCCCGAGGGACAGTGGCTGGTGGCGGGAGACTGGATGCGGCACTTCAGCTTTGGAAAATTCGGCCCGGAGGGTCCCGGCCTGTTTCTCTGGAGTGATCATGGCCAACACCGTCGGGTGGAACCGCAGGCGGCCCAGCCGGTAGCCGCGGGTTGAGTTAAACTTAGGGGCTTGCGGATTTCGGCCCGGTATCGTACTCTACGGTTACAGTCCTTAGTTAGACTACTCTAGACGACAACCAGATTCACCACGTTAGAATACTAGAAAAGTGAAATTCAAGAGGCGTCGCGGTGCGCCCGGCAAGCCTGTTTCGTTGCCGCCGCTCCCGCTCCCGACCGGCGCCGACCGCGCTTCACACGGCCACGGCGCCATGCTGCATCTCCTGGCGGATGCCCTCGAGCACGCTGCGGGCATCTACAACCAGACTGCACCCTCCAAGGTGAGCGTCTCGGGGCCCGGCGACAGTTCGCCCGCGCGCCTCACTCTGACCATTCAGAGCCTGGGCTATCGATTCGAAGAGACCTCCGAGGGCACGCTGTACGTCTCCGAGCTTGACGAAGACCGCGCACGTGCCTGGGCTCGCATCGAGCCGCAGACCGATTCCCTGGGTCGCGTGGTGTGCTGGCGGGAGCGGAAGTTGTCCCAGCCAGTGGCCCCCACGTTGCGCACAGCCGACGGCCTGTCGGAAGAGTACATGCTGGGCCTGCTGAGACGTCGGCTGGTGAGGCCCCACAAAGGCGTCTGATGTCTGCCTTCATGGGGCCGTGAGGCCGGGGCGGAAGCGCCTTTGAAAAGCCACCGATCGGATTCGAACCGATGACCTGCGGTTTACGAAACCGCTGCTCTACCGACTGAGCTACGGTGGCACGAAACTCCAAAACCAACTGCAAAAATTATGGTGCCACCCCGCAGAATTGAACTGCGGACACACGGATTTTCAGTCCGTTGCTCTACCAACTGAGCTAGGGTGGCACTTGAAGCGGGTAATTTAAAGCGGCTCGGGGCCCCGTCAAGGGCCATTCCCGGCGCCGAGTGACCTGCGAGCGCGCTCTGTGCGAGCGTTAGAGTACGCCGGGCCCGCGCTCGGTGGGCAATCCCATCTCCACCCACGCCAGCATTCCGCCGGCCACGTTGAATACTTCGGAGAATCCGAGATCGGTGAGGAGTCGGGCCGTTTTGCCCGAGCGATTGCCGCTGCGACAGATGAGAAAAATGGGCGTGGTGCGGTCGGCGGGAAGATGTTCCAGGGACGAAGCGACTTCCGTGTGCGGAATTACGCATTTCACGCCCGGCGCATGCAGGGTTCGATACTCGTCGGCCGAGCGTACGTCAACCAGCCAGCCGTCCGGCCCGTCGTCCATCTTCTTCTTCAGATCGAAAACGGAAATGAGCCGAATGGGTTTTACTTCGCGCTGTTCCATTGTTCGCAGACGGTGGTGAGATGCGACAGCCTTCGCTCCAGGGAGAGCAGGCGCTCGTTCTGGAGCTGCAGAGTTTCCTTGAGATCTTCGAGTACGGCGGCGAGATCGGCGTCGAGGCCCTGCACCGGGCGATCCGGAGTGCGGACCGGCGTGACGAGTGCTTTGATTTCCTGAATCTGCTGCTCCAGCTTCGGCAGATCGAGGTGAAGTATGGTGCCGATAATGTCGACGCCCGAGAGGATCTCGCCCAGGGTGGGTTCGGGCGATTTTGGTTTGGCCACAGGCGTTCCTTTCGGCTGGCTCATGTGACCCCGGCCTGCGAAAAGGTGTGGGCGCGCGCGCGGTACTTCTGAGCCCACTCGATGAGGTTTCGTGTCTCGGTGAACCGTGAAGAGTTCGACCGACATCCCATGACCACGGTCACGATCGGCCCCTGTGGTGTTTCAATGCGATTGGCCAGGCAATATCCGGCCTCCACGATGTAGCCCGTCTTGCCGCCCGACACCTTGTATTTGGACTTCAGCATGCGATTGCTGTTGGTGAGGCGGTACAGCTTCCTCGGCTTGTTGATGGCCCGGAATTCGTGCCTGTACGTTTGGAGGATGCGCGCGATGGTGGGATTTGACACGGCGTTGATCAACAGCCGTGCCACGTCCGTGGACGAAGCCACGTTCAACTCCGACAGCCCCGTAGGTTCGACCACCTGAAACGTGGTGCAGCCCATGCGCGCCGCGCGATCCCGCATGCGCTGAATGAACTCTTCCTCCGTGTACGGCGTGGACCGGGCGAGGGCACGCGCTGCCCGGTTCTCGGAGGAAATGAGCGCGGCGTAGAGCACGTCGCGAGCGCGGAAGCGATGTCCCTTCCAGAGGATCGACTTGCCGGCTCCCTGCGCGTCCTCGGGGGTGATTTCAATTTCGCCGTTCAGGTCGCCGCCGGATTCGAGATACGTCAGTGCCGTGAGCAGCTTGATCATGCTGGCGACCGGGCGCACCTCGTCGGAGCGTCGCCCATAGAGTACGCTGCCCGACTCTTCGTCGACCACGCACGCGGCATGCGCTCCCAGGCGGGGCCGCAACTTCGACGGAGGCTCGAGCGCCACCCAGGGTCTGCCGGCGCCGTCGCGCGAGGTGGGCGCCGGGGGCACGGGACGGGGCTTGGACCGCGTGGCAGGCTCATCCACGGCCGACAGGCGCGCCGGCTCGGACCGGGCGTGCCGGTCCATGGCGTAGCCGATCGCGACTATCACCACGACGACAATACCAATGATGACACGCGTGCGGCTCACAGAGTTCCCCCCTCCATAAGGGCCTGCATCATCTGCGCGTTGGACGCAGCCTGCCCCTGGTGACAATTATTAAAGAATAGATACGTCGCCTGGGCCTGATCCTGCAGCTTTTTAATCTTTTCCCGCCACTCTGTCAACTCAGCAGCGCTGTAATTATAGTCGTACCGATCCCCCTCCTGGCCCCACCAATTTGCCGCATTTCGGCCGTGGAAGCGCACATAAAGCACCGGGCCGGTGAGCACGGGCTGAGCAGGCAGGAGCTGGGGCAGGGCCGGCTCGTCCACCGAGACGAAATTGAGGCCGGTCTCCCTGAGGAAGGCGAACACGTCGGGGCGCATCCAGGAGGCGTGGCGGAACTCCACGAACACGGGGTGGGGAGCCAGTTCCAGGGCGGCCTGGCGTAGGTGCTCGAGGCTGGTTTCGGACAGGCGGAAGGCGTAGGGGAACTGGAGGAGAGCCCCGGCCATCTGGCCACGCTCCAGGAGGGGTGCGATCGATTTCTTCCACTCGGGCAGCTGGGCCCAGGCTTCGTGTCGCTCATGCGTGAGGCTCTTGTGCGCCTTCACCACGATGGGGTATCCCTCGGGCGCCCGGCCGCCGATCTGAGCCATCACCGAGGGTGGCAGGATGCGGTAGTACATGGCGTTGATTTCCACCGCCGGGAAGTGCTTGAGGTAGAAATCGAACATCTTGCCGCGCTGCGTCCCCGGTGGGTAGAACGTCCCCACCCAGTCCTGAAAACTGTAGCCCGAGGTGCCTATGTAGAGGGCGGGTTTGCCTTCGGGGTGGGTGGGCGGTTCTGGGCTCAATTGGTTTGGGTCTTTCGGGGCTTTTGAAATCTTACACGCCCGCAGTGCGGGCAGATCCACTTTCGCTGCTTATGCCGTATACGTCTTTCCTCGCGCATTGCCTTGCGGCAACGCGGGCACATCACGGCAGGATCCCCAGCCAGGTGCCCAGGAGGAACTCGGATCGTCCGAGGAGCAACGAGATCCGCGACATGATGGTGAACCCGAAGGTGGCCCCGAAGAAGATCATGAGGTACCAGGTGCCCACTCGTGCCACCCCATCGAACACGCCTGTGCGCGGGCGGGTGAAGTGGAAATAGGCAAGGGTGGTGATCACGCCGAGTGCACCGACGAAGGTGTTGAAGTCGGGCGTGGGCGTGAGCACCGCGGCCATCTGGCTGGTAACGCGGGCCTTGAGCAGCGCGGGAATCGAAAGGCCGGCGCCGGCACCCACCACCAGTGCCAGTGGAAGTCGCGAGAGCCAGCCCGCTTTCGGATGCAGGCGTGTCCACATGAGCAGCACGAGGGCCGCCGCCACAAAGGCCCACGGATTGCCATCGGTGGCCGGAGTCCACACCCGGGGGATGAGTGTGGAGCGAACTGTAATCACCACGAGGTAGCCCACAGACAGCCCCACCAGGATCTGCTCGGCGGCGCGATAGACCGGGTTGTCCCTGTAGAGGAACGAATAGATCGCGAGCGTGCAGAGGGCTGAGATCCAGATGGCCGGCTCGCTCATGATTTCCTCCGGCCGCGGAAGTAGATCGCGTTGCCCACCACCACCAGTACAATGATGGCCAGATGCGCGCTCGACTGAGCGTCCATGCCACGCGTGCCTGCGCCGGTCACACCGAGCAATTGCTCGTATTCAGCCGCGCCTTTGAGCCCGCTCACCAGTCCCACAAGCTGGTGTGAATCGAGGTAAGGCGTGAACGTAGTCAGCATCACGGCGGAGAGACCCGCCGCGATGGGCACGCCATGGCGGCCGCCGGCGTACTCTACCCAGTACTGCGGCATGCTGTCGTCGGCGATCGATATCACCAGCTTGATCTGGCGATATGACTGCACGCCCGCGAAGATGGGGAGCGACTCGGCGGGTTGTTCGAGGTAGTCCTTTGGATATTCCCGGATAATCGACTCGCCCAGCCCCAGCATGGCCGCCACGTACTGCGGGCGGAAGCCGAGGTAGGCCCAGTCTTCGCCGTAGCTCTTTCCGTGCTCGGTGGCCAGTTCCGACAGGAGCCGGTAGCCGAGCGCCGTGCCCTCCGAGAGGAACGATGTGCCCACGATTCTGAGGTCGCGCTTCATCGCGTGCAGAATCACCGCGCGCGCCACGGGGCCGATCTCGGCCCAGCTCGCCGCCTCGCAATCGAACGAGATGAGGATCACGTCGCCTGGCTGAAGCGATTCGATGAGCCTGTGGAATTGCCGAGTGGATTTCGAGACGCTCCCCACCAGGCCGATAGGGAACAAGAGCGGCAGGGCCACAGCGAGAAACAAGAGCACGTACAGCGCACGCCGGTCGAGAGCGGGGAGCTTCATTGCGAACCTCCGAGCCACGCCCGTTCCACGCCCAGAATCACTCGCAGGGACACAGCCACCGATCCCAGCCCTACGCCGATGAGAATGCCGCGTTTGGCTGCCACGGCAGGCACGTCCACCAGCCACGAGGCGGCCTGCGGAAGAACAGGCGAGATCAATTCACCCACGGGGATGCGGCCGATCATCACGATGAGCGCCACCGACAGGAGAAGGCCCGATTCCACCGAACGCAGGCGGAAGCCGCGATACGCCGCCGTGGCCACGAAGAAGGCCAGAAGCGAAAACACGGTTTGCTGCATGGGCGCCTGGAGGTTGTCGAACAGCCAGAGGAATGTGGAGTCGCGGCCGATGCTGACGGCTCCGGCCACGAGCATGGTGGCGAGAGCGGCCAGGGCCAGAAGTGAGTAGGGCCGCTCGTCCTTACGGGTGGCGGCGCGCTTGAGGTGCAATCGCGCAAAGTTGGCGCCGCCCAGAAGCAGGCCCGCCGCGAAGATCACCTGCATCCACTCCAGCGCACGCGAATAGAACGCCTGTCCGGCAGGGAGCGGAATGAAGTACTGGAGCAAAAGCGCCACGCCGAACCCGGTGACCAGAAAGAGCGGCAGGCGCAATCGCACGTCAGAAGCCTCTCAGGAAGTTGCCAACTGCATGCCAGTTCAGGAGCGCAGCCACCAGCCCCACCACGAGCACGGTGGCGACCACCACTTTCAGCACATCCTGCGACCAGAGCGCTCCCTGCGCCTTCGGGTCGCGTGTGAGATAAGCCGACGCAGCAAACATCTCTTCACCAATCAGAGTGTAGTCGCAGGTGACCAGAAAGAATGCGAGCTGAATGGTGCTGTCGGTGCCCGCGATCTGCACTGCGCCCACCTGATTCCCGGTTTCCGAGAGAATCAGTGACTCGGCCGCGAACGTGCCAATCCAGAAGGTGGCGGCGGGTTTTTCGCGGCAGAGGATGCCGTCCAAGGCAGCCGCGTAGCCGAACTGCGAGCCGGTGACGTAGTAGATGTCTTCCTCCCGGTATAGTTCCGGTCGGCCCTCCAACCGCGCTCCTGCGCTCGCCGACTCCTGCGCCGCTGCCATGATCACGGCGTCGTGGGCGGGAAACAGAAGGCGGGCGCCGTAAGAGGCTGCCTTGCGAGCGATGTAGCCGAACAGATTGAGCGCGGCGAGCGTGGCCGGCTTGTCGAGTTGGGCGCCCCAGCCAATTGAGAACAGCACCGGTTTGCCCATCTCCACGGCGCGGCCCATCGCCTCCTCCATGGCCGTCACGCCGGCGATCGGCCTGATTTCACGCGGGCTGCCGCGAAATGTTCCCCAAAGAAATACGGCGAAGAGCAGTGCGATGAGTATGGCTTCATCCGCGCGACTGAGGTCGAACAGATTGGGCCTGGGTTGCGCGGGCGACGTACGAACGACGGACACCTGGTTTCCATCCGGATCGTGTACGGCGAGTTCGTACACGTAGGCAATTCCCGATGTCAGGCCGCTGTCGATGAATTGCTCAGAGGATATCGGAAACGGCCCCAGCGCCACGGGTTCGGCCCCACCCAGGCGCCGCACGTGCACCGTGAAATCAACGGGCATCGTGTTCTGCCAGGTCACTACGAGGGCGCCGCCCTTGTCCCAGGGGCGATCGGCTGCGTGGGGCGCTTGCAGCACAGAGGCAGGCGGGGCAGCCGCAGAAGTTGATGCCGCGGCCCACAGCACGATCGCGAAGAGCCCCGGCCGTGCAGGCATCATGCCGCATCTTGACCGTCCGGGAGCGGGCCGTCAAGCGAAATGCCATTGCGCCAGGCTCCAGGGGCGCCTAAGGTGAGCGTGATGATGCGCATTCTGGGGGGATGCCTGCTCGTCCTCGTCTGCGCCGGCTGCATCCGGCGCGTCGACGAGAAGACCACGATCACCTGGTGGCAGTTCTGGACCGACTCACGGGCCAAACCGCTGATCGAGGAGCTGGTCGCCACCTTCGAGGGGGCCAATCCCAACATTAACGTGGAAGTGGTGGATCTCACCTGGGCCGAGGGGCACCAGAAGATCGTGGTGGCGTTCGCCACCGGCACCACGCCCGATGTACTGGAATTGGGCTCCGACTGGGTGGCGGAGTTCTCCAGCAAGGGACTCCTGCTCGACCTCACCGCAGAGGCGGAGCGCCATCTCAATCAGTTCGCCATGTGGGAGCCTGTGGCTTACCAGGGGCGCATTTACGGCTATCCCTGGCTGCTCGGCACACGCGTGTTGTTCTACAACAAGGACCTCATGCGCCGCGCCAAAGTCGACACAACTCAGCCGCCGGCCACCTGGAGCGAGTGGTTGAGCCAGGCGCGCGCCATCAACAACCTCAAGGGCGATGTGCACGGCTTTGCTGCCAACACGTTCGAACGCCACCGCCTGTACAAGAAATTCCTGCCACTCTTCTGGTCGGCGGGCGGCGAACTGTTTGTGGATGGCAAGTGCGCACTCAATTCCAGGGCCGGGCTGGAGGCGCTCACGTTTTACCGTGAGCTCTGCAAAGTCGGCGTGTTCGACGTGCAGCGCGAGCTGGACCTGGCATTTCAACGCGGCAAAATCGGCTTCACCATCTCCGGCGACTGGCTGCTTCAGCAGCTTCGCCGCGACCCGAAGTCGCCGCGCTATGGGCTGGCACTCATGCCTCGCGCCGACACAGGCATCTCGGTGTCATTTGCAGGCGGCGAGTATCTCGTGGTGCCCAAGAAGTCGGTACACGCGCAGGAAGCTCAGTTGTTCATCGATTTCCTGCTTCAGCCCGAGAACAACTTGAAGCTCTGCCGCGCCATCGGCTTCGTGCCGGCGCACACGGCGGCCGCCGCCAATCCGTACTTCACCGAAGATCCGCATCTCAACGTGTTCAATCGGCAACTCGAGAGCTCCCGGGCGACGCCTGTGCACCCGCGCTGGGTGGAGATCGAAGAGATGATCGAAGGTGCGGTGGAGCGGGCCATGTACGGCGGCACGTCGCCGGATTCCGCGCTTGAGCGCGCCTGCTCCGACATCGACCAACTGCTATCGCGTCCATGAAGCCCCTCTGGCGCCGCCCCGCCGTGTGGCTGGTTGCGCCGTGGGCGATAAGCTTCGTGGCGTTCTGGCTATTCCCGCTGGGCTTTGCACTCTACCTGGCCTTCACCTCCTATTCGCCGCTGGGAGGAGATCTGTCGTTTGTGGGCCCGCAGAACTTTGTGCGGCTCTGGGGCGACGGCGACTTCTGGCAGGCGGCGCGTAACACCCTGTTGTTTGTGGGGGTCACCGTTCCGGTGACCACGGCCCTGGCCCTGGGCCTGGCCCTGCTTCTGAACTCGCGCATTCGCGGGCGCGGGTTGTTTCGCGCGGCCTTCTTCTTTCCATCCATCACGTCCCTGGTGGTGGTGGCGCTGGTGTGGACCGCGCTGTACACGCGCGACGGAGTGCTGTCGTCTGTGGCAGTGGCGCTGGGGTTCACTCCGCCTGAGCACGGGTTTCTGTTGTCCACCAGCACGGCGCTTCCCGCCATCATGCTGCTGGACGTGTGGGCCGCGGTGGGGTACTACATGCTGCTCTACCTGGCGGCTCTACAGGCTCTGCCGGCGGAATACTTCGAATCGGCGCGCCTCTTGGCCGCATCGCGTTGGCAAACGCTGCGATTCGTGATCTGGCCGGCCCTGCGGCCCATGACACTTCTGGTGCTCGTGCTGAACACCATCAAGTCGTTCCAGGTCTTTATAGAAGTGTACGTCATGACACGCGGCGGGCCGCTGGGCTCCACGCGCACGCTGGTGTATTTCGTGTACAACGAAGGTCTGGTAAAGTTCGACATGGGGTATGCGTCGGCTGCGGCCTTCGCGCTGTTCGCGCTGGTGGCCGCGGTGTCGTTGGTACTGGCACGACGGCTGGGCTTCGGCAAGGAGATCGCGGTATGAGTCGGGCGACGATTTACCTGGCGCTCGTTGTCGCGCTTCTGACGATGCTGTTCCCGCTGTACTACCTGGTGGCCGGGGCGCTGTCCAGTGCCGGCGGAGGTACGCCCGGGACCGACGAGCTGCTGTTGAGTTCACCGCGCTGGGCCAACTTCGCCGAGGTCTGGAGCGTGGCCGGATTCCCACGCGCCGTGCTCAACTCTGTCCTCGTGGCCTGCGCCGTGACCCTGGGCAACCTGGTGTTTGCACTCATGACGGGGTACATCCTGGCCCGCCGCCGCAACCGGATATCGCGCTTCTGGTCGGTTACTCTGCTGGCAGTGATGATGATGCCGGTGCACGTGCTCATCATTCCGATGTTCGTTGAGATGCGAGTGCTGGGCTGGATCGATTCGTACGCGGCGCTTATCGTGCCCTTCCTGGTCCACCCCATCGCCGTGTTACTGATGCGGCAGTACATCGCCGCCCTGCCCACCGAACTCGAGGATGCCGCTCGCGTGGATGGCGCAGGCGAAATGTACATCGTGTTCCGCATCGTGGCGCCTTTGTGCAAACCCGCCATGGCCGTAGTGGCGATTCAGGTATTTCTGGTGAACTGGAACTTGTTCCTGTTCCCGTTCATCTTCACAACCCGCCCCGAAATGCGTACGCTGCCCGTGGCGCTGGCGTTCTTTCAGGGCTATCGGGAGATCGACTGGCCGCACCTGCTGGCGGCCTCGACTCTTGCCACGTTGCCGATTCTGGCGGTGTTCCTGGCGTTTCAGCGCCAGATTATCTCCGGCCTGACGGCCGGGGCGCTGAAGGAGTAGTTCCGCTTCAAGTGTCTACGTCGTCTTGTGTGAGCAGCCTGATGCATCCGATCATTCGGGACCTGTCGGCGAGGTGACGAGGCGCGCCACCAGTTCGGCCGGTGACACGAAGTGAACCTTAAGGCCACCCAATCGCCGCTCGTACGCCCGGGTGACGTCTGCGGCCACCACGAAGTTGGGCCCCAGTGGGTGGATTTGTCTGAACGACGCCAGTGAGCGACTGTCGAAAGCGTCTGCCGACCACTTGCATTCGATTGCAGCCGACTCCTTGCCGCCTCGAGTCCAGACAAAGTCTACCTCGCGCCCGCGCTTGTCCCGCCAATACTGGATTCGCCGGGACTGACTTGCGGCATGAAGTTCGTTGAGCACTACATGCTCCCAGAGGAGTCCCATGTCCTCGCTGCGCAGGCTGCGCCAGTCGCGGTAGTAGCAGACGAACCCGGTGTCGAAGCCGTACACCTTGGGAGCCGCAACGATCTCTGTAGTTCGCCGCCTGCTGAAAGGGCGAATCACGTGGGCCACCAGTGTGGCTTCGAGAATGGCCAGGTAATTCGAAATGGTGGGCCGGCTGACCTCGCAAGGCTTCGCGAAGGAGGTCGCTTCAAACACGGAGCCACTCCGGGCCAGCATCAGTTCGAAGAAGCGCTGGAAGGAAGCGCGGCGAGCGACACGGAACAGTTCCTGAATGTCCTTGGCCCAGTATCCGTCCACCCATTCCTGAAAGTCGCGCTCCGGAATCTCCTTCGTGAGAAAGAAGGGGGGGAGACCGCCATGCAGCAGCCGGTGCTGCAGGTCGAATTCGCCGAAGTCTTCAAGGTCCGCGAGCGTCATGGGGGTCAGCCAGAGGTCCTGTTTGCGGCCTGTCAGCACATCTCTGAACCTGCGCGATGCACCCAGAGTTGAGGATCCTGTTGCCAGGACTCTCACCCCCGGAAAGTGGTCAGCCGCGATCTTGAGTAGCTGCGAGGGATTGCGGAGACGGTGTACTTCGTCAAGGACGATGCGCTTGCCGTCCAATGCGGAGAGAAATGCCTCCGGGTCCTCAAGCTGTCGGCGTACACGGGGAAGCTCGCAGTCGAAGTACTCGACGGAGTCGAGAGACTGCGAAAGTACCGTCTTGCCTGCCCGCCGCACGCCCGCCAGCCAGACGATCGATCGCCTACTCCAGGCGGACTCTATTAAGCTCTGCCAGTACCTGCGTTGAGCCATATGCAACTCTATTTACGTTTAGTGACACTAAACGCAATCATATATTCGTATGGAAAACGGCCCATTCTTCTTTGACAGTCATACTATGTTGTGCAACAATGAGTTAATCGAATGTCGTCCAGGCAATTTTCACTCCGCCCGGGATGGCGCGGGATAGCTTTGCCTGGGCCTGGGCCCGTTACGGCTCGCGCTTGCGGGCCTTGGCTGCGTTCAGATAGGTCTGGTCGGGAAGTTTGCCCTTGAGCCAGTGGTCCACGCCTTCGGCAATTGCTTCGGCCACGCGCGTCTGAAACGCGTCGGTCTTGAGAGCGGCCTCCTGCTGGGGGATCATCATGAAGGCGCATTCCACGAGGATGGCGGGATACTGCGTGGGACGGATCACGGCGAAGTTGCCGCGGTAGAGACCGAAATTGGGCAGTTCGATGTGAGTCAGCATCGATCCCTGCACCGCTTCAGCCAGGCCCTTTGAGGAGGGGTGGTAGTAGTACGTTGAGACGCCATGGTCGACCCATGGGTTCACGCCGTCGGGAAGGGCGTTGTTGTGAACTGAGATGAACAGATCCGCCTTCTCCTGCTTGGCGATGATGGGGCGTTCATACAGCGGCAGATGTTCCGACCCACCGCGCGTGAGAACGACCTCTGCGCCACGCTTCTGAAGGGATTCTCTCAGCTTCTTGGAGATCCAGAGATTGGCATCCTTCTCCTTGAGGCCCGTGGGGCCGACGGCGCCATCGTCGGAGGAGTGACCCGGGTCCACGACTATGGTGAATCCGCGCAGGCCGATGGCCTCTGTGGGCGGTTTCTTGATGGAGAGCACCAGCGTCTTGTCGTCGTACCAGGTGTCGTAGCCCCAGAGCTGCTCCGCCTGCAGGTACACGGTGTACTCCATCACGCCGGGCTGGGGCTGATCCCACTCGGCATACTTCACCAGTACATCGTCGAAGTCGTAGCGGATCCAGTCGATGTTGGACGTGGCGCCGTACACCGTGATCGTAAGCGCCAGCGGATCGAGCGATTCGGTGACGCGATAGGGGAGCTGCTGGGTGAGAAACAACCGCACGTCCGTGGTCTTCGATGTGCCGTTGATGCGTGTGCTGTTGATCGTGGCCTTGGGCATGGGCGGCCCGGGGGCATCGATTTTGAGACTTGAGTCGTGTGCCCAGATCTCCTGATAGGGCGAGAGCTTCAGGCGCACCCAGCGGCCCTGTCGCCCCGTCACCTCGAACTGTGTGCCGCGTGGCATGAAGGGCCAGAAGTAGCCGAGGCCGGGCCCCACGCGCGTGACGATGGCGCTGTCTTCAATCTGTGCCGGCCGCGGGAAGCGATCATCGAGAATGGTGACTCGACCGGCGCTGGAGTCGGTGGTGAAGAGGTCGGCAAACGATGAGTCCACGGAGTAGCGCACCGAGTCGGTGGCGAAAAGTTGGCCCGCCTGTTTCTTGTCGTAGAGCGCCACGCGGCTGCGCGCGTGAAAAATGATGGGCAGGCTGTCGATGCGTTCGCCGGCCGTCACGCGATATGAACCGTAGTACACTCCGCGCAGGTACAGGCTGTCCGGCCGGTCGTCCTCACGGAAAGCGTTGCCCCGGTAGAGCGCCGGGCGCTGCGCCGGCAGCTCGATCATGGGAATGTTCTCGGCCACGCCGGGCAGGGAAAAGAACAATTCCGAACGCGGGGAGGTGCGGCACTGCACTTCGAGCAGGTCGCCTGGCCACAGCCACATGTCCTCGGCCGGCAGTTCGTAGTCGGTTTGGATCGCCAGCGATTCGGCCGGCGTACTGCGAGCGGGCCGCCCGATTTCGATGATGCGTTCTTTTGTGGTGCTACCTTTGGCGTTGCTCGCTTCGACCTTGATCGTGAACCGGCCTGGCTGAACGGGAATCCAGGCAAGAAACGCGCCCGAGTCGAATAACTCCGTGCGTACGCCGTTGACCTCGAGTTGCCTTGCACCCTTTGCCTGGCCGATGACGAACTGCGAGTCGAGCGGAGGCAGCACCTGGTCTTCGCGAGGGTACACGATCGTAATCGTGGGGCGCGAGGGGGGCACCTGAGCGACGGCCTGTGCCCCGAGCAGGAGACAGACGGCCAGGATGCAGGTGAAGAGCCGGCGGCTCATGCGGGCTCCGTCGCCTTTGGCTGCAGGCCCAGGCCGGGTGCGCCCGAGAGCGAGAGTTCGCCGTTGGAGAGAGACAGACCCGACCAGGGGTCATTTTCAAGATACAGGTGCGAATCGAGATCGACGTAATCTGCCAACGGAGCCAGATGCACGGCGGCGGCGATCGCGAGAGACGATTCGATCATGCAGCCGATCATGACCTTCAACCCTTCGTCGCGAGCGCGCTCAATCTGGGCCATGGCCGGCGTGATGCCTCCGCACTTCTGTAGCTTCACGTTGATGCCATCCACCCAGCCGGCCCAGTGGCCCACATGGTCGGGGGTCTGGCAGTGTTCGTCGACGATCACGGGGAGGGAGGAGGCGCCGCGCACGGCCTCCCAATCGGCGCGCGAGCCAGAGAAGATCGGCTGCTCGCAGAGCACCACGCCCAGGCGTTCAAGTTGCGGCAGTTTATCGCACGCTTCGTCCACCGACCAGCCGCCGTTTGCGTCCACGTACAACGGCTTGTCGGTGACCGACCGTACGGCCGCCACCGCTTCCACGTCGCCTTCGAATCCCACTTTGATCTTGTACACCTTGAACTGAGGTTGCGATTTCACACTGTCACGCATCTCGTCCGCTCCGGCGATCCCGATGGAAAAAGCCGTGCGCACCGGGCGGTGATGCGTCACTCCCAATAGCTCGTATATCGGCTTGCCGCGACTGCGTCCCCAGTGATCCCAGTACAGGATGTCGAGGCCACACTTCAGCGCGAAATTGTAGCCCAGGAGCCGGTTGATCTGGCCCCACACAAGGCCGGGCTCGCCCCACGGCGGGAGGGCCGCGTGCAGGTGGGCGAAGGCAGCCTCCACGGTGCCAGCCGTTTCGCCGTAGAAACGCACGGGGGAGGCTTCACCGAGCGCGCCGTCGCCGGAGAGGAAGTACGAACGCGACGTGGCCGTGAGGGTACGCGACGTGCGGAACGCATTTCGAAGGGCCAGGTCGGCCGCCTGCATGGTGATCATGCCGGGTCTTCTCTGCGAATCCGGTAGTGAATGCCGCCGTGGCCCAGCCAGGCGTTCTCGAATTCGGGTCGAGCGTACTGGCGCCAGTCGTCGGGGCCGTTGGCTGCCGGGTCGCGGACGAGAAAGTCGCCATTGTCGGACCTTCCGCAAACGACCACGAGATGTCCACGCGTTGACTCAATGGGAGCGCCTGAGAGTTCGCCGCGCCTGAAGGCGAAGGACGTGACCACGGGTTCGCCAAAGTCGAGGGCGATATCGAGCGGGTCCAGTGAGCGGGCTCGTTCGACCGTGGCACGGAAACCCAGAATCGACATGGCCAGCATGCTGGCAGACCAGTTGCCGTACACGTCGAAGGCCGGGTCGTAGGCCAGAGTAGCCACGTCGTCGGTGGTGACCGACAGGCCGTGGAATCGCGCCACCATGGCGAGGCACGTGGGGCTGCACACGCGTCGGCCATGGTGATGCTTCGCGTCCCACTGAGAGAGAAAGGGAACGTCAAGTCGGACGGGGCGGCTCACGGTGGCCGACGATTTCCAGGCCGAATTGTCAGATACGGACAAGGCGATGCGCCGGATTCTGCAGGACAGGTCGGTCGACTGCCAATTGATTCGGCAGCGAATCTCGGTGGCAGGCTCCGACAGCCGCAGTTCGTCCACGTCCACGAGGCCCATGGGGTCGTTCAGCACGCCTTCATCGAACGCTGGCTGACCGCGGCGGAGCATGCAGAACCAGGGCGACCAGTCGCCGTTGGACTTCACGGATGCGAAGGCCGCAAGATCCAGAGCTTCACGGGTGCAGCCGGCCACGTTCACAGACATCACGACAGAGGAAATAGGTGTAGAGGTCCTGCGGGAGGGTGACGTGTACCGGCCCAGCGTGTCGGTGCGGATCAGCTCGACGCTGCCGTCGGTTCTCGCCGGCCGACATCCGAAGAATTCTCCGGCCTCGAAGTCCGCTGTCGACTCGAAGACGAGCAGAGCGTTCAGGTCCCCTGTTCCGACGTCTCGGGCGTGGTGCCCGGCAGGTAGAAGCGGGGAAGGCGCGGTCCCAGCCGGCAGAGAATTTCGTACACGGAGGTGCCGGCGCGCTCGGCGAGTTCCGACACCGGGAGGGCGACCCCACCCTGCGTGCCGAACACCACCACCTCGTCGCCGGTGGTGGCGCCGGGAATGTCGGTGACATCCACCATCATCGCGTCCATGCACACCTGGCCCAGAACGCGTGCGCGCTTTCCTCGCACCAGCACGTCGCCCGTGTTGGACAGGGCCTTCGGGTACCCGTCGGCAAAGCCAATGGGCAGGGTGGCCACCCGCGTGGTGCGATCCGTTCGGAACGTGCGTCCGTAGCTGATGGACGAGCCGGCGGGCAGCTCTTTCAGGCTGAGGATGCGCGTCTTCAACTGTGCAATCGGTTCCACCGGAACCGTGCGCTCGGAGAAGCGCGTAGGGTAGAGGCCGTACATGAGAATCCCCAGGCGCACTGTGTTGAAGTAGCTCTCGGGCCACTCGAGAAAGGCTCCGGAGTTGGTGATGGAGACAGCCTCGAGCGACTCACCGTGCGCCTTGAGGGCGTCGAGCAATGCATTGAAGGACGCGAGCTGACGCACGGCGTAGTCGCGGTCGAGATCCCCCGCGGTGGCGAAGTGCGAGAGCATGCCGGCAATGCGCAGAAGCGGGAAGGAGCGCAATTCGCGCAGGAAGGCGGGAAGTTGTTCGGGCAATAATCCGTACCGTCCCAGGCCGGTGTCCACCTTGAGATACACGCCCACGGGGCGACCTTCCTTCTCGGCCGCCTTCTGGAGAGCACGGGCAAAGTCGAGGTCGGCCACGGTGGCCACCAGATTCCAGCGCAGAAACTCCATGGCGCGTTCCGGCGCTTCCGGATAGAGCAATGCGATCGGTGCGGGGACGCCGGCGGTGCGAAGCTGCACGCCTTCTTCAATGATGGCCACGCCGAGCATGTCGGCGCCGGCGGCGATGGCGGCTTCCGCACAGGGCACCGCGCCGTGCCCGTAGGCGTCGGCCTTCACCACGGCCATGAATCCTGTGCCCTTGGGAAGGCGCGCGCGAATGACGGAGATGTTCTTTTGAAAGCGCCCCAGGTCCACCTCGAGCCAGGCGGGCCGCCCGGCCTGTGCGTAGAGGGAACGCGGTCGTCCCGTTTCTCTGTAGGGTCGCTGCACGGAACGGGACGGAGTCATGGTTGGGGTCAGACCCCGGCTGATACCTTGCACTCAGTGTGCAAAGTGATGACCGGGGTCTGACCCCAATTAAAGGGTTGCGAGGCCTGCGGCAAGGCGGCTCACGCCTTCGCGCAGGGCGGCTTCGGAGGCGGCGTACGACAGCCGGAGGTAGCCCTCTCCACCCGCGCCGAACGCGGTGCCGCCAAGCGTGGCCACATAGTGCTTCTGAAGCAGGTGTTCGCCAATCGCCTTGGCCGGGCGCTTGTACGACTTCACGTTCGGGAACACATAGAACGCCCCGGGGGGCAGCTGGCAGGTGACGCCCTCCACATCATTGAGCAGGTCCACCACCAGGTCGCGTCGGGTGCGGAACGTGGCCACCATCTTGTCCACGGCGCTCTGATCGCCGCTCACGGCTTCGATCAGGGCACGCTGGGCAAAGGAGGCCGTACACGAATTGGAGTTTGTCATGAGGCGCGACACACGCACCGCCAGGTCAGGATCCATCACACCGTAACCCAGGCGCCACCCCGTCATCGCATAGGTTTTCGACAGCCCGTCGAGGATGATCGTGAGCTTGTCCATCCCCGGATACGTCCAGATGGACCGGTGCTTACCATCGTAGAGAATGCGGTTGTAGATCTCGTCGGCGAGAACGGCGATGCCGCGCTCTGCGCACAGCTCCGCGATGGCCGCCAGGTCGCGCTCGGTGAGCACCGAGCCCGTGGGGTTGTGCGGCGAATTGATGATGAGCAGCCGCGTGCGGTCGGTGACCAGCCCGGCCAGTTCTTCCACATCCAGCCGGAACTGATTCTCCTCGCGCAGCTTGATCGGCACCGGCCGCGCATTCACGAACTTGATCAGGGACTCGTAAATCGGAAAGCCCGGATCGGGATAGATCACCTCGTCGCCCTCATCCACGAGAGCGAACACGGTGTAGAACATGATCGGCTTGGCGCCCGGCGTGATCACCACATGGTCGGGCGACACCTGGATGCCGCGACGTTTCGAAATGTCGGCGGCAATGGCCGCCCGCGCTTCCGGAAGCCCCGCCGACGGTCCGTAGTGTGTCCAGCCCTCCTTGAGAGCCCGAATTCCGGCCTCCACAATGTTCGCGGGCGTGTCGAAATCGGGCTCGCCGATTTCCAGATGAATCACCTTATGGCCTTTGGCTTCCAGCGCTCTGGCCGCCGCCAGCACTTCAAACGCCGACTCCGTGCCCAGCCGCGACATGCGCTCGGCCGACGCCAGCCCCTTTCCCCGTGCAGCTACCATAGTCATACCAAGCCCCCTAAGCGGCTGCCCGCCGCTTGCGTTTCAGCACGTCGTGAGCGCGGGCGACCACGTCCTTCGACTTCAGGCCGAAGGCCGCCATGAGCTCGTCCGGCTTGCCGGATTGACCAAAACGATCGTACACCGCCACCATCTCCACGGGCACCGGATGCATCCTGGCCGTGCACTCCGCCACGGCTCCACCGAGCCCGCCATGCACCTGGTGTTCCTCCGCCGTCACAAGCGCACCCGTTTCGCGTGCCGCCTTGACGATGATCTCCGTGTCGAGTGGCTTGAGCGTGTGCAGGTTGATCACACGCGCTTCGATTCCTTCCTTCAAGAGTTCTTCACGCGCCACCAGCGCCTCGTACACCATCACGCCGCACGCGATGATTGCGAGATCGCCGCCCGGCGCCATTTCGATTCCGCGACCCAGCTCAAACGGCGTGTCAACGGTTGTGACGACCGGCACGTTCTCGCGCCCGAAACGAATGTACACGGGGCCATGCATGGCGGCCGCCGCGAGTGTGGCTTTGCGGGTCTGCTGAAAATCGGCCGGCACGATCATGGTCATGTTCGGCATGGCACGCATGATGGAAATCTCTTCCATGGCCTGGTGGGTGGCGCCATCGGGTCCCACGGAAATGCCTCCGTGTGCGCCGCCGATTTTCACGTTGAGCTGGCCGTAGCACAAGGTCACCCGCACCTGGTCGAGCGATCGGCACGAAGCGAAGGCCCCGTACGTCGAAAGGAACGGAATCTTGCCCACCAGCGACAGGCCGGCCGCCACGGTCATCATGTTCTGCTCGGCCACGCCCACCTGGATGAATCGCTCCGGAAATTTTTCCGCGAAGAAGTTGACCATGGTGCTTTCGGACAGATCGCCCACGAGCACCACCACCTGCGGATTCGACTCGCCCAACTCCACCAGCGCCTTGCCGAACCCTTCGCGCGTTTTCTTCATTTCAGGCTTTGCGAGATTCATCACTCAGCCCTCCCCGCTCATCAGATCGGCGCGCCAGTCGGCTTCTGTGGTTCCCAATTCCTTCAACGCAATCACCACTTCTTCGCCCTTGGGCGGCTTGCCGTGCCACTCGGCCTTGCCTTCCATGAAGCTCACACCCTTGCCCATGACGGTATGAAAGATGATCACCGTGGGCCGGCCGGACCGGTAGAGTTTCCCGGCTTCGGCGTAGGCCTGCAGGATCTCACCCCAGTCGTGCCCGTCGCATGAAATCACATTCCAGTTGAACGCCTTGTACTTCTGATCGAGCGGAGCGATGTTCATCACGTCGGCCACGTCGCCGTCGATCTGCTTTTCGTTGTAGTCGAGCACCTGGATGAGGTTGTCGAGGCGATAGTGAGCTGCGAACATGGCGGCTTCCCACACCGAGCCCTCCTGCTGTTCGCCGTCGCCGTTGAACGACCACACCCGCCGCGGATGACGATCCATCTTCGAGCCGTAGGCGATGCCGCACGCGGCTGAAATCCCCTGCCCGAGTGACCCCGTAGACACCTCCACGCCCGGCGTGTCGAGACGGTGCGGATGCCCCTGCAGGTGCCCGTCGAACTTGCGGAACTTCAACAGGTCTCGCCGCGGGAAGAATCCCTTCTCCGCCAGCAGGGCATAGTGCACCGGAGTGCAATGGCCCACCGACCAGACGATGAAGTCGCGATCGGGCCAGGCGGGGTTCTCGGGGTCGAGATTGGCTTCGTGGAAATACAGCGCCGTCCCGAAGTCGGTGATGGAGAGCGGGCCGCCGGAGTGTCCTGAGCCGGCTTCGGCCAGCAGGGTGATGATGTCGCGGCGCACTCGCAGCGCCATGTGCTTCAGGTCGTCTACGCTATCGAGATACAGGCCGCGGCGCGCCACGCCCGTGATGGGGTGTGTGGCCGCGGTGGTGAGTGTGGGCATGGGGAAGGATCTTTCTGTCTGTGCCAGGGTGTGGTATGCGTCTTTCAGGCTGTACCGCTCTCCGACGCCGCCGCCCCGCGTGGGTGCAGGCAAACTGGCCCGGGAACACCGCACGGAAAGCGGTCCGGACGTCTCAGGTGGTCAACCGCTGAAAGGTACCCCAAATCGGGACGCGGTTCAACGACAATCGATGTGCGTGCGCCACAGCGCTTTTGCCTCTCGCCGGAGGCGTTCGAGGCTGCCCGTATTGCGGATTTCGACGTCGGCCCACCGCCGTTTTCGGGCGTCGGGCCACTGGTGCGACATGCGGGCGACCGCAGCGCGGTAGGGGAGGCCGCGCTTCGAGAGCCACTTCAGCCGAAGCGGTCGCGGCGCCGTCACCAGCACACGCAGGTCCAGGGGCAGGGTCGTCCGCCATTCGCACAACAGAGCCGCATCCACCACCAGCACGCCGCCCTTCTTCCGACGCAGCCGGTCCACCTCCCGGTGGAGAAGCTGTACCAGTGGCCGGCCCACGATGCGATTGAGCGCTGCAAGATTCGCCGTCGACGCGAAGGCGCACCTGGATACTTCGCTTCTGACCACGCGCCCCTGGCGGTCGAGCACACCGGCGCCGAAACGAGCCTTGAGAGCGCGACGCACACCGGCGTCTTCGGTGAGCACGCGATGGCCGATCTGGTCGGCCTCGAGCACCACAGCGCCCAGCTTCGCCCACACACGGGCCACTTCACTTTTGCCCGAGCCCACGCCGCCCGTGAGGCCCACCACTGTCACGCGGGCGCCAGCTTCCAGGACAGGCCCGTGATCTTCTTGCCGAGGTCCTTCAGCACGGTCTCCACCCGGTCTCTGGACAGGGCCGCGCGGGGCAGATACACCACCATCCAGAATGTTCCCGTGTCGGTTTTCACCTTCACCTTTTCGGAGTCGGTGATGGGTGTGCCAAACGGACCGTCTGCATCCGCGAGCACGGGCTTGGCATCGAGTGTGAACGGGCCGCGCATGGAGTCCATGATCTCACCGGGCCGGCCCCGTCGCAGCACCAGGGGAGGAGCAATCGCTTCAGGCTCGAGCACGCAACAGGGAACCAGCAATTCCACAGACAGCAAATTGTTGAAGTCCACGGCCGGGAGAATGGCGGGAATGGGCTCGCCCTTCTCCAGCCGCCGAATGAGTGCCTCGGAGGATGGGCGGTAGCGAATGGGGTCGCACCCCGCGTTGCGAAAGAGGCCGCGCACCGACTGCACCACAGGATGTTCCGCGGGCGGGAGCCCCGTAAGGATGTGCCGCATGCGGGACGGTGCGGACTTGCACAGTTCGGAGAGTCCCTTCACCGGTGTCCCGACGGTCAGTTCAATCCACAAGAGGTCCCAGCCTGCAAGCCGGGTGTCGACCGAGGGCGGAAAGGCGTGCGCACCTTCTACCATGTTGCCATCACCTCGCGAACCATTGTCATGTCATTGATCTCCACATCGGGCGCTTCCTCGGGAGTGCGGGGCCGCTGATTCCGGTGACGCCCGGTCACCAGCCGCACGGTGGCCATGCCCAAAGACCTGGCCGGCACCATGTCGCAGTCGATGCGGTCGCCGATCATCACGGCTTCGTCGGGACGCACCGCCAGCTCCGCAAGCACCGCCTGAAAGTAGCGCACATCGGGCTTCTCCAGGCCCACGAGGGCGCCGGGCTTTCTCGAGGTGAAGTGCTCCAGGACCCCGTGCTCGGCCAGTCGATTCAACATCTGTTCGCCGCTGTTGGCCAAAAGGCCCAGACGGAAACGAGCCGCCATGTCCGCCAGAATCCCGGGGATCTCCGGGCGGAGCTGAAAGTGCTCGTATCCGATGTCCGTGACGCGGCGCCTGAGCGTCTGGTAGGTGGGCACATCCCCCTTCGACAGGTGCCAGAGGATGTAGCGATAGGCCCGTGGAGCGAAGGAGTCAACGGCCGACCGGCAGGTATCGATGTATTCGTCCGCCGACAGATCGCGCAGTTCGCGCGTGGCGACGATGGCGGCATCATCGAAGCGTGCTTCCTGCACCGTCTCGTCGTTGATGGGTCCGCCCACATCCCAGAGCACGGCCTTAATCATAGGGGGCACAGGCTAATACATCCCGGCGCCTCCAGCAATCGGTCTTCAGCCGGCGCGGCTCGCCAGAATTTGCCCCCGGCTCTCCGAACTTGACCCGAACGGTGGAGCCCCTGAAACTTGCTGCATGTTTTTCAAATCGATCGGTCTGCGAAGCGCCGCGGCTGCATTCCTCGTGACCCTGGCCCTTCTGGCATGTGCCTCGGAACCAAAGCCCGTATCTCCCTTCCTCGGGCATTGGGAATCGGTGTATCGCGGTCGCGGTGGCGAAGCCAACGGGCTGGTCATCAAGGCCGATTCAACCGTGGATCGACTGAAGTTCCGGGCGTTCGATTTCCATTACAGCGTGTCCGGAGACACTCTGCGCCTGGTTCCCATTCTGCCCGATTCATTTCTGCCGGTGGGGGCCACCGAGCCGCCGGTGTATGTCAATCATTTCGAGATCACGGGCGACACGCTGATGCGCTCAGACTCGACGCTCACCGAGTGGCTCGTGCGCGAAGGGACGCCGGATGCAGGCGACGCGGGAGGCCTGGTGGGTGTCTGGAGAGTGGCCCGGACCACAGCCCCCTCCATCACCTACGGATTCGCGCGCTTTGGAGCCGACTCCGTGCTTCAGGTGCGCAAGCCGCACGAGATCAAGATCGGGCGTTACGTAGCTCAGGTCGACTTCGTAGATACACTGCGCCCCGACTCGATCACGTTTTACTTTCCCGATGACACGTCCCGCTGCGTCCTGACCTTTGGTGCGGATTCGCTATTTCTCACGCGCACATTCACCAACGGAACATTTACCTTTGGCTATGTGCGGGCGGGCGAGGCGCGCTGGTACCGGATGATCGAGCCGTAGGCGAATTCAGACGGCCTGCCGGCCGCTGGGCAAAGCCCCGGGCACCGGCAGGTGTGATTCCAGCCACGAACGCAGCTTTTCCTCGTACACTTTTCCACCTTCGTGCCACACACGGCCGTGGCGCGCTCCTTCGATCCAGTACAGTTCGCGAGGCTCCGGCGTGGCTTCGAAGTGCTCCTGTGCGTAGGCGGGCTTGATGCGACGGTCGGCCGTCCCTTGCACGATCAACACGGGGATGTCGAGTTTCGACATGTGCGCCAATGGCGACAGTGCGTCGAGATCGAAGCCGGCCTTGCGGGCGGCGCGGGTCTCCGCCTGGCGGATGAGCAGTTCCGGGATGCAGGGACACCAGAGCCGGGCGTAGTCGCGAATGGCCGTGCGCAGATCACGGTAGCACGACTCCATGACCACGGCGCGGATGCGTCGATCCACGGAGGCCGCGTACACGGCGGTGGCAGCCCCCATGGAGTGCCCCACCACAGCCGTTTGTGACACGGGGCATCCCCGACGCCCCAGCTCGTCAAGCACCAGGGAGAGGTCGGCGCTCTCATGAAAACCGTAGGTGCAATAGCGCCCGCCCGATTCGCCGTGACCCCGACTGTCGTACATGACCACGTCGAACCCGGCGGGCAACAGGAGGGGCGCCAGCCTGAGCCGTGGGCGGCACGCGTCCCAGATGCCGTGGTGATACACCACGACGCCCCGCGCTTCTCCGGGGCTCCTGAAAAGAAAGCCCGACAGCAAGAGGCCCGGCTCCACTTCCACGCGCAAAGGCTCGGCCACCAGGCCCAGGTCTTCGGGCTCGGCAAAGCCGAATTCGCGGCGCACGCGGGCCGGCGATCGACGGTACGATCGGAGGATGGCGCGTACCGACCCCCACAGAGCCAGGCGGTACAGAAGCACGAGCACTGCTACAGCGCCCAGAATCCAGACGAGCGTCACTTGGCTTCCAGCCAGTTGGGTCCTGACCCGAGATCCACCTTGAGCGGCACCGAAAGCTGCATGGCGCCCTCCATTTCACGCGTCACGAGCTCCGCGACGTTCTCTTTCTCGGAGGTCACCACGTCGAACACCAGTTCGTCGTGCACCTGGAGAATCATGCGAGACTTGAGAGGGGCCATGGCCGCATGGATGCGGATCATCGCCACCTTGATCAGGTCGGCGGCCGTCCCCTGGATGGGCGTGTTGATGGCGATGCGCTCGGCGAATTCGCGCCTTTGGCGATTGTCGGAATGAATTTCGGGAAGAAACCGGCGACGGCCGAGCAGCGTGCTCACGAACCCTTCCTCGCGTGCCTTGCGAATGGATCCGTCCATGTACTCTTTCACGCGCGGGTAGCGCTTGAAGTAGGTGTCGATGAACTCGCGGGCTTCGGCCACAGACAGGTCGGTCTGCTGCGACAGGCCGAAGGCGGACACGCCGTAGATGATGGCGAAATTGGCGGTCTTGGCCACGGCGCGCATCTCGGATGTGACGTCTTTGAGCGCCACCGAGTACACCTCGGAAGCCGTGCGCCGGTGTACGTCTTCGTCGTTCGCGAACGCTTCCTTGAGGGTTTCGTCGTCGGCGATGTGTGCCAGGATACGAAGCTCGATCTGAGAATAATCGGCGGCGAGAAGCACGCAGCCCGGCGAGGCCACGAACGCCTTGCGGATCTGTCGCCCCACCTCGGTGCGCACCGGAATGTTCTGCAGATTGGGATCCTGCGACGACAGACGCCCCGTGGCGGCCACCGTCTGGTGGTACGACGTGTGTACGCGCCCAGCGACGTCAACCTGAGTGGGCAAGGCATCGATGTAGGTGCCTTTCAACTTGGCAAGCTCGCGATATTCCAGCACCAGCCGCGGCAGATCGTGCAGGTCGGCCAGCTCCTCCAGCACCGACTGTCCCGTGGCGAAGCCGGTTCCCTTGGCTGTTTTGCCTTTGGTGGGGAGCTTGAGATCCTCGAAGAGGACTTTCTGCAGCTGCTGCGTGGAGTTGATGTTGAACTTGTAGCCGGCGAGAGTCTCGATGTCGTGTTCGATCTCGACCAGACGCTTCTCGAGCACCTTCGACTGTTTCGCGAGTACCTCAACGTCCAGCAGGACGCCGGTGCGCTCCATGTCCATGAGCACCGGCACCAGCGGTTGTTCCACTTCCAGGAGCAGCGGTTCCAGGCCTGCCTCGCGCACCTTGGGCGCCAGGGCTTCATACAGGCGCAGCGTGAAGTCGGCGTCCTCGGCCGCATACTCGGTGGCCTTGTCCACCGGGACCTCGGCAAACGAGATCTGCTTGCGGCCCGACCCGATGAGTGAATCGATGGGAATCATCCGGTGATGGCACACATCGAGCGCCAGTGCGTCGAGCCCATGACGGCCCGACGGGTCGAGCAGGTAGGCCGCCAGCAGCGTGTCGTAATCCAGAGCGATGCGGCCGAATCCGGCCCGC
>DAIOGN010000001.1:16592-19805 GCA_036745245.1 Candidatus Zixiibacteriota bacterium | reverse complement strand
TGCCGTGATGCGCCACCCACTTCACTGCGGCGTCGGCGAACAGCGGCGCCAGTTGCGTGCGGGCTTTGTCCACGGCGAAATTGTGTGTGGCGCCGTCGCCCGTGTGTGCCACCGGCACGTACACTCCCGAGCCCTCCTCCCACGACAGGCAGATGCCGACCAGGTCGGCCGTGTGCGGATTGAGTCCCGTGGTCTCTGTGTCGACGGCGGCTGTGCCCGCCTTGCGGATGGCATCGATGACCTTCTTGAGTTCGCTCTCTGTGTTCACCGTGCGGTAGCTTCCGGCAGGCGTCTCCTTGGCCTCTCGCGTGGCACCACCCTGTGCACGAAACTCCTCCAGGAGCCGCGTTAGTTCCAGATCGCGGAACATCGGCTCCACCCGTTCCAGGTCGACCGGCCGGAGTTTGAGCGCCTCGAGATTCCACTCGATCGGGACGTTCGTGTCGATGGTCACCAGCTTGTGCGAGAGGAAGGCCGAGTCTCGGTCGCGGGTGAGTTTCTCGCGCACGCCTTTGGGCTCGACCGATTCGAGCTTCTCGTACAACTGCGCAAGCGAGCCGTGCTCGACGATCAGCTTTACCGCCGTTTTGGGGCCCACGCCTCCTACGCCCGGAACATTGTCGGAGGTGTCGCCCATGAGGGCCAGGACGTCGGTGACCAGGTTCGGTGGTACGCCGAACTTTTCTTTCACACCCGCCTCATCCAGCCACTCCGACGGCTCGCCCGCGCGTTTGGGATTGAGGATGAGCACGTTGTCGTCCACGAGCTGCATGTAGTCCTTGTCGCCCGTCACCAGGATGGCCTGCGTGCCGGTGCCGGAGGTCTGCCGGGCGATCGTGCCGATCAAGTCGTCGGCCTCGTAGCCTTCGCGCTCGAACATCGGTACGTCCAGTAGCTTCAACACGTCCTTGATGCGGTACAACTGCGGCACCATGTCGTCGGGCATCTTCTCCCGGGTGGCCTTGTACTCCTTATACAACTCATGGCGGAACGTGGGCTTTGGCGTGTCCCACACCACGGCCAGGTGAGTGGGCTTCTCCTCCCGGAGCAGCTTGAACAGCGAATTCAGAAACCCGAAGACGGCGGAGGTGTGCTCACCTTTCCGCGTGATCAGCGGATTGCGGATGAACGCGAAGTAGGCGCGGTAGGCCAGGGCCGCGCCGTCGATGAGAAACAGCCGGGGGCGATCATTGGACATTGTGATAGGGCAACATACACGCCGGGCGCCGGTACGGCAACGGGGCCAGGCATGAGGTTACGGGAGGAATGTGACGCTGCGTGACCACGCCTCTCCCTAGATTCACGACTCCAGCGGCGCCGTGGGAGGGACGATTCGCCTTGATTAACTATGCCAATTCTAGTATACTGAGCCAGCAACCCGTACCGCAAAAGCCGCTGTTCTGGCTGGGGTCGAGCCTCGAAGATCTGCTCAACCTCCCGGGGGAGGTAAGACACACGATGGGCGTGGCCTTGCGAATGGCGCAGGCTGGAGGCAGGCACCGATATGCAAAGACTCTCAGAGGATTTCGCGGGAGTTCAGTAGTGGAGCTCATTGTTGACCACGGGAAGTGCACATTCCGCGCCGTCTATACCGTGGGATTCAGGGAGGCTGTCTACGTGCTGCATGTCTTTCAAAAGAAGTCCACGAGGGGGATCAGGACGCCCGCCAGGGACATTGAGCAGATCGAGCGGCGATTACGCGCTGCTCAAGAACACCACACCGCATGGATCGAGAGCCATGACCAAGAACAGAGCTGACCAGGCCGTCCGCCAGAGCAGCGGAAACGTGTTTGCAGACCTTAAGCTCCCGAGACCAGACGAACTGAAGGCCAAGGCCGAACTCGTGCTGCAGATGCTTTCAGTCATTTCACAGAAGCGACTTACCCAATCGAAGGCCGCCAAACTCATGGGCATCGACCAACCCAAGGTCTCAGCGCTTCTCAACGGGAACTTCTCTGGTTTTTCAACAGACCGGCTGTTTCGACTCCTTACCAGGCTTGGGGCCGATATAGAGATTTCTGTCAGAATCAGGGGTTCGCACCGAGGCCACGGAGAGGTGCGCGTATTGAGGCACGCGACCTTCAAGACTCGCTCAACGCCCGGCTGATTCAGAGGTGACCGGAGAGGCGGTCAGGATGCGGCAGTATAGTATTTCTCCGACACTCCATTGACGCCCCCGATCTGCCCGGACATATTGCGGCCCGTGCAGAAGCCCCGCTACGATTCGAGCGGCCAGGAGACGGGCGGACTCTCCGAACTGCGCTTTATCCTGATCCTCATCGGCCTGGCTGCCGTGGTCCGGCTGGCGTTTTATCTGGCCGCCTATCAGACGCCGCTCTTTCACGCGCCCATGGTGGACGAGGCCTGGCACGACGAATGGGCGCGGGAGCTTCTGGAGAACGGCTGGCGTTATCCGCAGGTTTTTTTCCGGGCGCCGCTGTACCCCTACGCGCTGTCGCTTCTGTACGCCGTGTCCGGCGAATCTATCGCGTTCGCGCGTGCATTTCAACTCCTGGTGTCGTGTGCCTCCATCGTGGTGTTTTACCTATTGGCACGCCGACTTGCGCCGCTCAGAGTAGCGCGCATTGCAGCGATCGTGCTGTGCTTCTACGGCACGATGATCTGGTACGAACAGGCGCTGCTTCTGCCCGTGGCCGAGGTGTTCCTCGATCTCGTGTTGCTGGCTCTTCTGCTCCGCTATGACCGCGCAGGGTCCGTCCGTACCTTGATTGCTGCGGGACTGGTCGCGGGCCTGTCGATTGTGACACGCCCCAATCTCGGGTTGTTTCTTATCGGCGCGGTATGGTTGCTCCTGCGCCGCGAAGAATGGGCGACCGAGTGGAACGCGCGGATCCGGCGCGTCCTTCTGTTTACCGCAGCCTGCGCACTCCCCGTCTTGCCCGTCACGCTTCACAACTACTGGTACTCAGGCGATCTGATCCCCGTCTCCTCCCAGGGCGGAATCAATTTCTACCTCGGCAACAATCCCAAAGCCGACG
This sequence comes from Candidatus Zixiibacteriota bacterium, assembly GCA_036745245.1. GTDB lineage: Bacteria > Zixibacteria > MSB-5A5 > JAUVRN01 > JAUVRN01 > DAIOGN01. Next base: position 16,806 of record DAIOGN010000001.1, on the reverse strand, counting down.
GGCTCACCATGATCATGCCCGAACTTCCCATCGACGAGAGCATGACGTGGGACCGTTTTGTGCCGGCCACCGATTCCGTCGCGCGTAAGCTCTCCGGACGCTACCTCTCGGAAGGGGAGATTTCTGCGTTCTGGTCGGAGCGATTCTGGCGTTACGTGATCACGCAGCCCGGCAGCTTCACCATCACGCTGCCGGCCTCCCAACCCCCAGGCCT
>DAIOGN010000001.1:10267-16582 GCA_036745245.1 Candidatus Zixiibacteriota bacterium | reverse complement strand
CCGGTGCCGAGCGCACGCTCGGCCTGCTCAAGAAGACTTACTTCTTCTTCGCGGGAGCCGAGAACTCGGACAACTTCGACCTGTATTTCTACAGGCAGATCAACCCCGTGTACGCTGCGCTGGTGTGGCGGTGGGGCATTCACTTCCCCTTCGGGATCGTCGCGCCACTGGCGCTGGCCGGCATGTGTCTTCTGTGGTCGAAGCGGCGCGAACTTCGCTGGCTCTACCTGTTCGTGCTGCTCTATGCACCCACTGTGATTGGCGTTCTGGTCACCGCGCGTCACCGCCTCCCCGTCCTCCCGGTGCTGGTGCTCTTCGCCGTATGGGGAGCGACGATTCTCTGGTCGGAGGCCCGGGCCTGGAACCTGCGCAGGCGCCTGGTCTGGGGCGTGGCCCTGGCCGCGCTTCTGGTGGGGACCAACCTCGAACTGTTCGGACTGGGCTTGCAGAACGACCGCCAGTCACACGTGAATCTGGCGCTCGCGCATCAGAAGCTGTCGCAGCCGGGGCCCATGGTGGAGCATTTCGATGCCGCGCTGGCGATCGACTCGGGCTCGGTGGTGGCGCTCAACGGGCGTGGTGTGGCTTACCTCACAGACGGCGACGTGTACATGGCCAAGCAGATGTTCCGACTGGCCCTGTCGCTGGAGCCTCAGTCGATGGAGATCCGCAACAATCTCGCGCTCGTGCTCATGCGGCAGGGCTCCTGGGAATCGGCCCGCCTCCTGTACGCCGAAGTGATCGCACAGGCGGGCGACATGGCCGAACCGTACCACAACCTGGCGCTCCTGTTCGCCGCCATCGGGCAACCCGACTCGGCCTTGGCCTTCTACGACTCTGCGCTCGTGCGCGACTCGCAGTACGTGCAGGCGCTCAACAACAAGGGATCGTTGTTGGTTTCACTGGGCGACTCCACAGGTGCCGTGGAGTGCTGGCGAAAGGCTCTGGGGATCGACCCCGGCTACGACAAGCCGGCCATCAACGTGGTGCGGTGGCTGCGCGACCGTAGAGTACTCGACTCCGCGCAGGCCGTTCTCGAGGCCGCAAAGTCGCCCTTTAGAAGGCAGTCCGACTGGTACTACTGGTCGGCTCTGGTGGCCACGGATCTGGGCGATCGGGAGAAAGCCGCAGACCTGGTGTCTGAGGCCATGCGGCTGTTTCCCGATGACCGCACGATCAAGACGCTTTCGGCCACGCTTCGGCCCGCGCCCTGACGTCTAGTTCAGCGTAGCTGAAAACCGCAGGGCGACGTTGCCGCCGCTCCAGGATTCGCCGATGTCGGTGCCCACCAGGAATCCGTCATCGCCCACGGAGTGATAGCCACCGGAGAGGGCCAAGCCCAGGCCCCAGCTGGTTCCCACCCACCACTCCTTGCCGAGAGTGAGGTCGAGCGCCACTCCCGTGCCGGAGTCGAAGGAGTCGCCGCCACTGTCCATTGTAAAGCTGCCTGCACCCACGGAGCCGGACAGGTAGATGTTGACCGGCATGAAGTAGTAGGTGAGGCCCACGCCCGCGGCGCTGTACATCAAGTCGCCGTCCACATCGCCCAGGTTTATGCCCGCCAAGGTGGCCTCCGGGTCGGAAACCACCCATCCCCAGATCGTGCCGTGGATCGCCAGGTTCCTGGCCACGACCGCTCCGATCGCCAGGTTGATGTCACCGCTCGGGCCTTCGAGCCTGTTGGCACCGAAATACTCCACCTCCGTGGAGGCTCCGCCCACGCCGCCAGAGAGACGCAGGAAAAACCCGCCGTTGTGCGCGCGATCACCCGCCACCGTTGTGGATGCCAATGCCAACGCCAGGACGCCGCCGCACAGCGGCCCTGTCCATCTTGACGCGAGACGCATGGATCCCCCGATCTTCCGGCCTGCCGGCCGGAAATAAGTGAACGGGAAAACTGCGGCGCCCCTGCCGCGGACGCAAGCGCGGAGTGAATCAGTATTTCTTGCGCCGCTCGATGAAGTAGTTGGAGCCTTCTTTGGCCTTGGTGTAGGCCTTGAGGTCGGCCAGCATGCGGGACATCTCGCCCACGTGGCTGAACATGTTGGGCTTGTTGATGAGCACCGCGATCGAGATGGACATGATTGGGTACTTTTCCACCTGCCCCTTGCGGCTCTTGGTGATGATGAAGCCCTGCTGGCGGTCGGACTCGCTGTAGCGGTAGGGGATCACGCGGTCGAACGTGGCGATGATGTTCTGGCACACCGCGTCGATTTCATCCTCGGGGATGATGAAGAGGAAGTCGTCGCCTCCGATGTGACCCACGAACGCGTCATCCGACAGATCGTACGCCACGTCGCGGATGATCTGTGCGGTGAGGCGCACGATCTTGTCGCCGTAGCCGTAGCCGTGATAGTCGTTGTAGGCCTTGAAATTGTCCAGGTCGGCATAACACACGGCGAACGTCTGTCCGCGGTCGAGGCGGCGGTTCACTTCGGAGTCGAGCAGGCCGGGCCCGGGAAGGCGCGACGTGGGGTTCACCCCCAGGTCGCGGCGGCTGCGCTCCATGATGGCGGAGAGCTGGGCGGAGACCACTTCGTCGTCCCAGTCGCCGCTGAACACCCAGTCGGCGCCCGCCGCATAGGCCGCCAGAAGCTCCCCCTTGCTCCAATCACGCCGGTAGACCACGGTGGGGATCACCGTGAGCACGGCGTGCCGGCGCGCGTGCGAAAGGAACGCCAGCACGTCGCTCAAGTTGTGGCCCGCGGAGAGGAAGATCAGATCGAGCACCACGCGGCGCGCGGTGGTGAGCAGCTGCGTCTCTTCCGAGACGCGGTGAATCACCGCGCGATCCGGACCGAGCGTCCGCAGGAGAGTGGACTTGACGTGTTCGCCCTGTTCCACCAGAGCGCAGTGAAACAGTCCCGCCGCGCCCTCGGCGACCGGTCCGGCCGTCATGGCCGGAACGGGTGTATATTTAGTACTCATCCCAACTAGTCGTTCTGCTCGCGCGGATGGAATTGACTGTGCACGTGGGTGAGATACTCACGGTCCACGTGAGTGTAGATCTGCGTGGTGGAGATGTCGGCGTGACCCAGCATCGCCTGCACGGCACGCAGATCGGCCCCGCCCAGAAGCAGGTGCGTGGCGAAACTGTGCCGGATGGTGTGCGGGCCGACATTTTTCGTGATGGCTGCGTCGGAGGCCGCCTTCTTCACCACCGTGAACACCGCCATGCGCGACATGCGCCCGCCGCGGTGGTTGAGGAACATCTCGTCCCCGGTGTTCGCCTTGGCGAGGAACGGCCGCCCCTCGCGCACGTAGCGCTCGATGGCGGTGCGTGCTTCACGCCCCACGGGCACGAGGCGCTCCTTGTTGCCCTTGCCGAACAGGCGCACCCACTTGTAGTCGGGAGCGAAGTCGGCCATTCTCACGTGCGTCCATTCCGACACGCGCGCACCGGTGGCGTAGCCGAACTCCATGAGAGCGCGGTCGCGCAGGCCCAGGGGCGTGGCCGGGAACTTCGACTGCAGCATGCGTGTCACTTCTTCCACGGTGAGCACCACCGGAATGCGGCGGTACAGCTTGGGACCCTCCATCTCCGTGGTGGGATCGAGCTCCGTCATGCGCCGCTCGGTGCAGAAGCGGTGCAGCCCGCGCACGGCCGACAGGGTGCGCGCGAGACTGGACGCTTTCTTTCCGGGCGACAACGTCTGCAGAAACGCAGACACCACTTCGGGCGTCACGGCGCCCACCTGATCGATGCCCTGCTGACTCAGAAATGTGGAGTACCCATCGAGATCGCGGCGATAGGCGGACACGGTGGCCGTTGCGAGATTGGCCTCCACGGCACAGAAGTCGAGGTACTTTCGTACCGTCTGCTTGAGATCATCCATTTTTTCGGCGCTCCAGGTTACACATTACAGGCTGCGTGTTATGTAATCTGTATCGGCGTTCGAGCGCCTCGCCTTACTCTCCCCGACCAGAATTAGCATCGGTCTTTCATTTTTTTGCAGTGGGTCTTCGGGTGGCCCGGGTCGTCAGGGTTCCGCCAGGGCGATGGCCGCCCCCACGACGGGCCCTGACCCCGCGGAGCGCAGGCTGTCGGCGCAGGCGGCGAGCGTGGCTCCCGTGGTGAGCACATCATCCACGAGCAGTACTGGCGCATTCTCCATGCGGGACCTGGCCACGAAGGCCTCGCGCACATTCGCCAGGCGCTCCTGCCGCGGCAGAAGCGACTGGGCGCGCGTGTTTCGCCTTCGGACGAGCGCCTCCACGAGCGGCACCCCAAGCGCCCGCGCCACCTCCCGGCCGATCCACTCGCTCTGGTTGAAGCCCCGTTCCCGCAGCCGCACCCGGTGGAGCGGAACGGGCACCACGGAGGCGACCTTCAACGTGCCTCGCTCGGCCAGCGTCCGCCCGAGCCTCTGGCCCAGCCAGCACCCGGCGCGAAGGTCGCCACGAAACTTGAAGGCGTGCAAGAGCGCGCGGTAGTGGCTGTCGAACAGGCCGAGTGCGTGCACCACCAGGTCGGAGTGATTCAGCGGGCACCGGTCATGGGGCAGTACGAAGAGCCGGCAGCTGGAACAAACCGCGGCCGGCAGGGTGGCCAGGCAAGCTTCGCACTCGGCACACAGTGGTGCACCCTGTGGAGGTGCGTTGCACATCAGGCAGGCGGGAGGGTAAACGAAGTCGGTGAGGTCAGAAGCCAGTCCGGCCAGACCCGAAAGCGCTGCCGGCAGAATCCTTACGGACAACACCCGTCGCTCAGTATTCCTGCCACCGATCGGAGACACTCACCACCAGAGCGGCCAGCACCCACATGGCGAGCAGAAACGACCCGCCATAGCTGAGGTAGGGCAGAGGAATGCCGGTGACGGGGAAGAGCCCCACCGTCATGCCGATGTTTACGATCACGTGGAAGAGCAGCACCGAGGTGATCCCCGCGGCGAGGTAACTTCCGAAGCGGTTGCGCGTGCGCGCTGCGATGAAGTAGCCGCGCAGGACGAGCGCTGCGAAGAGTGTAAGCACAAGAGTGGTGCCCCAGAATCCGAACTCCTCACCGAGCACCGCGAACACGAAATCGGTATGCTGCGCCGGCAGGAATTTCAAATGCGTCTGGCTTCCGGAGAGGAAGCCTTTGCCCGCCAGTCCGCCCGAGCCAATGGCCACTTTCGACTGAATGATCTGGTAGCCTGCTCCGTGCGGATCGCGCGTGGGGTCGAGAAACGTCATGACGCGCATCTTCTGGTAATCGTGAAGGCGGTCCCACAGGACCGGCGTGGCGATGCCGCCGGCGATATTGAGAACGGCCAGCCCCACCGACAATCCGATGCCGGGGCGCACCCAGGCCAGCACCACGATGAGCAGGGCGAAGTACCCAAGCCAGGCCCACACGGACGCGGCCGCCACCAGGCTGATCACCGGTGTGAGGCACACAGCCATCGCCCACAGGGGAATCTGGGCCCACACCGCCATGCCCAGGAAGATCACCACGAACGCGAGCGCGGTGCCCAGGTCGGGCTGGCGCAGTACGAGCAGCGCCGGGAGGCCGCAGATCACGCCCAGCACCAGCAGCTTCACGAGGGGCGATTTCGACCGGGCCGTGGACAGATAGCGGGCACAGGCGATCACCACGGCGAGCTTGGCCCATTCGGAGGGCTGCAGGTGAAGTGGACCGAGATCGAACCAGCGCACGGCTCCGAAGGCGCCATGTCCCCAGAAGAAGAGCGCGACCAGCATGAGCACAGCCACGCCGAGGATGGGGTAGGCGAACACCTCGTACAACCGCAACGGGAGTCGAATCACCACCAGAAATGCACTCGCCGCCAGGGCCAGCCACATGAGCTGTCGCAGGTAGTAGTCGGTGGAGCCTGTGGCAGAGTGCCGTGCCGAGAAGATGAGCAAAACGCCCAGAAGCGACAAGGCCAGCACGATGCCGATGTAGATGTTGTCGACTTCGCGGTTTTCACCGAAGAGAAGGCGTGCTCGCATGTCAGGGAGCGCCTGTGAGCAACTGGGGCGGGCCCGCGGGTGCGGGCGTGGAATCGGCGGGCGGAGCCGCGAGCGAATCGGCGGGCGGCACCGGAACTCCGCCGATCGGAGGCAAGCCGAGGTAGTGGCGCATCACTTCCGCGCACAGGGGCGCGGCCACTTCGCTGCCGTGCCCCGCATTTTCCACGAGCGCCGCCACCACGATTTCGGGCCGGTCGGCAGGTGCGTAGCCCACGAACCAGGAATGTTCCTTGCCATGCGGATTCTGCGCCGTGCCGGTTTTCCCGGCGATGGCGAGATCCTTGAAATTGAGCCCGTGCGCCGTACCGTGGATGTTGCCCACCACGTCCCGGGCGGAGCGCTGGAGATGAGCGATGGTCT
>DAIOGN010000001.1:0-10257 GCA_036745245.1 Candidatus Zixiibacteriota bacterium | reverse complement strand
TGCTGCAACCTTTCGGCATCGAGGTGCGTCACGCGCTGCCCCGACTGCATCTGCAGCGCCTGGAGCACGAACGGACGCATGGCCACTCCGCCGTTGGCCAGCGCGCCGAAGAAGCAAGCCACTTGCAGAGGCGTGGACAAGAATTCCCCCTGGCCGATGCCGAGGTTTACGATCACATTGCGGGTCCAGCCGCGTTTTCCATACCGACTGTTGTACCACGCGGAGTCGGGGACGAGCCCGCTCGCTTCTTCGGGCAGATCGATGCCGGTGGGGGAGCCGAAGCCGCACTGTCGCGCATAGCGCGCGAAGTTCTGCACGCCGATCTTCTCTGCGAGCTGGTAGAAGTACACGTCGCACGACTGCTCGATCGCGCCGAACATGTTGAGCGAACCGTGCCCTTCGGGTTTCCAGCAGCGAAAGTAGCGGTTGCCGATCTGCCGGCCGCCGAAGCACGGCGCAAACAGCGTATTGGGCGCGATGAGCCCCAGCTCGAGGCCGGCGGCTGCCGTGATGAGCTTGGTGGTGGACCCGGGCGGGTACTTGCCCTTCAGCGCCCGGTCGAGGAACGGGTGGGTGGAATCTTCGGAGAGTTGCTTCCACACCTCAGGCGTGAGCGTGCCCGAGAACACGTTGGGGTCGAAACACGGCTGGCTCACGAGGGCCAGCACTTCGCCGGTGGCGGGCCGAAGCGCCACGACCGCACCGTTGCCGCGCTTCTTGAGCTCGTCGGTGGCGAACGTCTGGAGGTTCCAGTCCACCGTGAGTTCCACGTCGGCACCGGGCACCGAGAGGCTGGGCGGATGGTCTCTGGACGCTCCCACCACCTGGCCGGCCGCGGTGACTTCGAGGTACATGACGCCGTCGATACCGCGCAGGTAACCGTCGAAGGCCTGCTCGGCGCCGTGGATGCCCACGAAGGACCCGGGCACGATGGCGCTCGTGTCGGGCACGTCGGAGGCCTCGGTGACGTAGCCGAGCAGATGAGACCCGCCGGTGGGATCGGGGTAGCGGCGCGTGGTTTCGTAGCGCAGAAGCGCGCCGGGCACGAGTTCGCTCAATTCCTCGATGCGGCACACGGTTTCGAGATCGACGTGGCGCGCCAGACGCACCGGTTCGAACGCGGGCACCTTGGTGTCGGCCAGCTTGGTGTTGAGCTCGGTGGAGTCGCTTCCGAGGATGTCGGCCAGGTGGCGGATCACGGCGGCGGTGTGCGGAGCCTTGCTGCGCATGAGATACACGGAGTAGCTGGGATCGTTCTGCGCGAGGACGCGGCCTGAGCGATCGCGCACCAGCCCTCGCCGGGCGATGTCGACGGCCAATTGGATCCGGTTCTCCTCGGCCACGGCTTCATAGTAGCTGTGCGACACCACCTGCAACGCGAACAGGCGGACCCACAGTGCCAGAAAGGCGAGGAGCGCGCAGCCGCAGAGCACCACGATGCGCGTGGAGAGTGAGACGGGGACTCTCATGACGCGACCCTGCGATGCGGGCCCGAGTGGCGCAAGGCCACCTTACGCATCGGCGGCAAGATCGGAGTTCCTACGGGAGGATGCGAACGTAAGCTGCCAGGCGCGCGACAGAAGCGCCGTCACGCCGCCCGTCACCACGGCCGAGCCCAGGCTGGCCAGGACGCGCGAGAAAAAAGGAGAGGCGATGCCCACAGAGAGCAGGCCAAAGACGACGTCGAACACCACCACCGAAGCGCCGGCCAGCGCCATCCGCGCACGTGTCTTGTCGACATAGATGGTTTGTCCGAAGGAGCCGGAGAAGAAGCCCACCAGCGCGTAGCCGGCCGCGGACGCCCCGAGCCACTCGGGCTGTACTGCGTCGGTCACCAGGCCGAGAATGAAGCCGGCGATGGCCCCGAAGCGCGCGCCCCGGGCGATACTCGCCAGACTCAGCGCCAATACCGGAATGTCGATTCGCACCCCGTACAAAAGCTGTGCGTCGCCGAACCACACGCGCGCCGCCAGGGCGGCCGCTGTGACCACGCACAGCGCACTCGTGGCGCCCACGCGTTCGCGGGAGAGCCAGCTCATGGAGTGGACTCCGTTTCCATTTCGTAGGGAGCGCCCGGCGGCAGCTGCGCCTGACTTTCGAGGAAGAAGAGGTAGTCGAGCCGTTGCAACTGCGCCGCGGGTTGCACGTCGACTTCGGCCAGAAGCGACAACGTGGGCCTGCGCACGCCGGTGACGGTGCCCACGAGCAAGCCCGCCGGGAAAATGCCGCCGATGCCGGCCGTGACCAGAGTGTCGCCCTCTGCGATGTCGGACTCCACGGCCACCCGATCCATGATCAGCGCCCCGCTGCGCATCCGCACCACGCCGAGCACGCCGCTGCGTACGCAACGCGCGGCGACGCGGCACCCCGGATCGGACAACAGTTGCACGCGTGCGAAGTTGTGCGTGACCACGCGCACCCGCCCGGCCACGCCGTGTTCAGTGATCGCCGGCGCATACTGCCTAATTCCGCCCGCCAGCCCGCGATCCACAATCACTTCCTCGTGTCCGCCGCGCCTGTCCCAGCCCACCACGCGGCCGATGTGAAGATTGGGTGTCTGGCCCAGAGGCAGATCCCAAAGCCCGCGCAGCCGCATGGCTTCACGAGCGTACTCGTCGCCAGCCTGGGCCTTCCAGGACATCTCACCCACCAGGTGGCGGAGACGAGCGTTGTCGGTGCGCAGTGCGGCCTGTTCCTGCGCCCAGCCGCGCACCGCAAAAAACGGGGAGTAGACGGAGCCGAGCAGGAGGTCGGCGAGGGGGGCCTTGGTGGAGGTATCCAGCACCCGCAACAACAGCCCGGCCGCCACGAGGACGGCCAACAAATAGGTGCCTGGTCTGGAACTCATTCTTGCCCTCACCCCCTCATTTCGGCAAGAGCGACAACGGGCTCTATACCCGAACCCGCCGGTCAGTCAAGAGAATCGAGGACTTCCAGCACTTCACCGGGATTCCTGGCCGACAGGAGCCGTTCGCGGTTGTCCTGGCTCTTCATCAGGAACGACAGTCTCGCCATCACGTTGAGGTGGGCGCCGATCGTGTCTTCGGGGGCCGCGATCAGGAAGAACAGGTGCACCGGCTTCTGGTCCATGGCGCCGAAGTCGACCCCCTTGTCGGACCGCCCGAAGGTGATCACGATCCCCTTCATGGCCTTGGTCTTGGCGTGCGGGAAGGCCACGCCCCAGCCCACGCCCGTGGTCACCAGCTTCTCGCGCTTCTGCACCTCGTCTAAGAGGAGCGACTTGTCGCGGACCAGCTTGCTTCTCGCGGCCAGTTCCACCAGCTCCTTGATCACGTCGTCCTTCGACGTCGACTGCAGGTCAAACCCCATCAGGTCTTCTTCTATCAGATTCGAGAGCTTCATGGCTTCACCTCACCCAGCGGCCGCCCCGCATCCGGAAGCAGATTTGGAATACCATCTTCGATGGGATACCCCACCACACATGAACTGCACACGAGACGTGATGCCGCCTCCTCGAGGGTCAGTGGACCCTTGCACACAGGACACGCGAGAATTTCGAGAAACTCTTTGTCGATCAACCGGCCTCCGTATACGCACCCATCACCCTGTATTTGAGCAGACGGGACCTAATCAAGGCTTTACCGTTCAGTCCCGCCAGTTCATTCAGGGCCATGTCCACGTGCTGTGCCACCAGTTCCGCCTGGCGGTCCCAGTCGCGGTGCGCGCCCCCCGGGGGTTCGGGAATCGTACCGTCGATGATACGCTGCTGCAACAGGTCTTCCGCGGTGGGCTTGAGCGCCTCGGCCGCCTCCGGGGCGCGGCCCGAATCCCGGAACAGGATGGCGGCACAACCCTCCGGTGAGATCACGGTGTACCAGGCGTTCTCCAGCATGTACACCCGGTCGCCCACGCCGAGGCCGAGCGCTCCGCCGGACGCACCCTCGCCGATGATCACGCACACGATCGGCACGGGCAGACGCGCCATTTCACGGATGTTGCGCGCGATGGCCTCCGCCTGCCCGCGCTCCTCCGCTCCGATTCCCGGGAAGGCACCCGGCGTGTCGATGAGCACCACCACGGGGCGGTTGAACCGGGCCGCCAGCTGCATGAGGCGGAGGGCCTTGCGATAGCCTTCGGGATGCATCATCCCGAAATTGCGTTCGAGTTTCTGCTTGGTGTCGCGCCCCTTCTGCTGCCCCAGCACGAGGACCACGCGGTCGCGTATCCGGCCGAAGCCAGCCACCAGCGCGCGGTCGTCGGCATATCCCCGGTCGCCGTGGAGCTCCACCCAGTCGCGCACCATGCGCTCGATCAAGTCGAGCGAGTAGGGTCTCTGGGGATGACGGGCCAGTTGAATGCGCTGCCAGCGCGTGAGGCCCGAGTAGATTTTTTCACGCAGCTCACCGAGCTGGTGTTCCAGATCCGAGATCTGCTTGTCGGTGCCCGGAGCGCCCAGTTCCCTCTGCTGCTGGATGTGACGCTCGAGCTCGAGGATGGGCTTTTCAAACTCGAGCATGCTCGATTTCGGCGTCTGCCGGGCTGGATGCGAGTTCGTTGGAAGGTTTCACGCGCGCCCGGCTCGACAGGTAGCCGATCACAACCGCGCAGAACACCAGGAAAACGGGCAGAACCAGGTAGCGGTCCACGTAACGCAGGGCGGGCACGAACAGGCCGAAGCCCACGGCGAGGCCATAGTAGGTCCAGAGAATGCGGCGGGTAGACCAGCCGCGCCGGACCAGAAGCTGGTGCCAGTGGGCATGGTCGGCGCGCATGGGCGAGCGCCCCGACAGCATGCGCCGCGTGGCCGACGTGATCACTTCCACCACCGGGAACGCCACGGCGAGAAGGGGCAGCGCCATCGTGATCGCGGTGAGCGTTTTGATGGGCACGGACACGGACGCCACGGCGAAGACGAAGCCGAGAAACAACGAGCCCGAGTCGCCCATGAAGATGCGCGCGGGTGGAAAATTGAAACGCAGGAACCCGAGGTTGGCGCCCACGAGCGCCGCACCCAGCACGGCCACCAGCGGCACGCTCCAGAACACGCCCACGGCCGCGAGGAAGAATCCGCCGATGGCGGCGAGTCCCGAGGCGAGTCCGTCGAGCCCGTCCACCAGATTGACGGCGTTGCACAGGACCACGATCCACATGGTGGTGAGCGGAATGCTCCAGATCCCGAGAGGAATCCGGCCCACGAAGGGCACCCACACCGTGGCGAACTTGAAGTCCCAGAGGCAGAGCAAAAGCCCGGCGGTGATTTGCGCCATTAGCTTGAGATACGCGGGCGCCCCCACCACGTCGTCGTACACGCCGAGCGCGAGGATGAGCAGCCCGGCCCAGATGATGCCGGGCCATTGTCCGGCCAGATCCTGAAGCAAATGGGGCCATAGGAGGCTGGTGAGAAGCACCGATGCCCCGATTCCTGCCGCGATGGCCAGGCCGCCCAGACGCGGCGTGGGCACCAGGTGACGCTTGCGGGCACCAGGATAGTCGTAGAGACCCAGCCTGGTGCAGAGTCGAATGACCGGAGGCGTCAGTACCCAGAGTACCAGGTAGGCTGTTGCCACGGTCAAAGGCAGGGCGCCCAAAAGGGCGCCGGGAATGCCCATATCCATAGGAAGTAGAGTACCTTAAGCAACCGTAGCGGAAGGGCCCCGTCAAGCGGAAAGCCCGCTCCGGCCGCCGTGTGATTTTAGCTAAGTCGTTATGGCAACAGTAATTGCGGCAAGAGGCCCCGCCTCCTATATATACATGCTGTGCACTTTGGCCCAATGTGGTTCTGGGGACTCGCTCGTGAGCTTGGGGAACGGCTCGAGGGCGGCCGGATACGGGGAGGAAGGGTCTTCGCCGCCGGGGTGATTTTCACCTACGACTGTGGCGAAGAGCGCGACCTGATTTTCTGGCTGGATCCTCGCTTTCCGCGAGTGGAGTGTCTGCCCTCGCGTGGATGTCAGAAGCTGCCCGAAAGCTGGCGGCCGCTTGTGGGTGCGCGCATCACCGGAGTTTCTCAGCCCGATCGAGATCGCAGGCTGCTTGTGAATCTTTCCACTGAAACTGCCGGTGAAACCTCCGCGCTCACGCTAGAGTACTGCGCCTTTCCCCGGCCCTCGCTGGTGTTGAGGGACGCAAGTGGTGAGGTGCTCGTGAGCGTGGGAGCGAAACCGGCGCGTGCCGCGCATCCGGCAGGGCCGTTCCTGCTCGACGTGCTCGATCTCCCCCGGCCCGACGACCCTGGCTCGGTGCGAGGACTCGAGGATCTCTGGCTGGAGGCAGCTTTGGCCTCGGGTCGTTCGCCCTGGGAGTTCATCGTGGAATTGGCGAGAAACGTGTCGAAGGCTCCGCTGTCGGGTTTCGTTGTGTTGAAGGAAGACCGGGCGGTGGGGGTGTCGCTTGTAGATTTCTCCGCGCAACTGCCGGGCCTGAAGTTCGAGGATGCCGGGGGCGTGTCGCATGCATCCAGCCGATTCGTTTCGGAAGCCCGTAAACGGGAGGACCAGCTGGATGAGCGCAAAATCGCGCTGGAGGGTGCGCGCGAACTGCACGCTCGCCTGGCACGCGCCCAACGGGAACTCGAGAGGGATCGTGCACGTCAAAAGGATCACGGACAGCTTCAGGAAAACGCCGACTCGTTGAAATCGCAGTTGTCGAGTGTGAAGAAGGGCCAGAAGGAGTTCAACGTGCAGGGCGCTAGCGGAGAGCGCAAGGTGGCCCTCGATCCGCGGCAGCGCCCGCACGAGCAGGCTGATCGCTGGTACCAGGAAGCGCGTCGGCTGCGGCGGGGCATGGAGACTACTCAGGCGCGACTCGATCGCGTGGGGAAAGACCTCGCCCGCCTGGACGAACTCCTGCGGGCCGTAGCGGATGGGATGGACTCGGAAGACGTTGGCGTAGCTGCCGCGTTTGTCGAGCTGGGCCGGATGGCTCGACAGGCGGAGAAGAAGCGGCCGGGAGTGAAAGTGAAGCAGGAGGCGGTGCGATTCCGGCGGTTTCGGAGCCCCGGGGGTCTGGCGATCTGGGTGGGACGGAACAACAAGGAAAACGACGAGCTCACGCTGCACGCGGCTCACCGCGAGGATATGTGGTTTCATGTGCAGCAATGCCCAGGCTCCCACGTGATCCTGAGATCGCACGCGCTGGGACAGGCGCCTGCGCCGTCCGATGTGCTGGCAGCCGCCGCCACGGCGGCGTACTATTCGCGCGCCCGGACGTCGAAGAAAGTGCCGGTGATCTACACGCTCGCCAAGTATGTCCGCAAGCCGCGTGCGGCGGCGGCCGGCGCCGTGACTGCGGAGCGGGAGAAATCGATCATGGTGGAGCCGCGACTCTACCCGGAGTGGGATGAGCCCGAGTAGCCGGTGGATACGCAAAGCGGCGCTGGGCCTTCTGGCAGGGCTCTCCGCCGCGTGCGGTGACGCACACCGCGCCGACATCAGTGAGAAGGCGCGCGCCTGGGTGGACCGGCTGCACGATACCACGACCGTGCAAGCTGCCGACTCATTGCCTGCGGACTCCGCCTATGTGGACTCGCTGGCCAGCACCTTCACCACCGACGACTGGCTCATGTTCTGGCACGAAGTGGAGAAGGAAAAGGCGCGGCGGACAGGAAAGTAGGGTCAGACTCGAAAAAAGGGGCCAGCACACTTTTCCGCGAACTTAAAGGGGACTTGTGGGGAGCTTGCTCATGCGTCGCACCCTGGTGAAATGCAGCCGGGACGCTCTGACACCCACTGGCCATATGTTTGCTTAAGTGGTTTTTCGAGCCCCGATCAATTCCTGATCGTTTCGGTGCATTCCGCGTACCGGAACGATCAAAATCTCCCAGTCGAAAATTGGTCGTTCCCGATCAGACGGTGGTAGGATTCGGTCACCGATTGATCGTGTGACGAAAACCCGTGTTTTCGACCATGGCAGCCTTGAGGCCCCGCTCGTTACACGGGGTAACTGCTCCTGGCTGTCGCCTTTTTCTACCCCTAGATGTCGTCGGCGGTGAAGGCGGCGGGGAGAGGCTCGACTGCAGGTGGCACCTTCGAGCCGTCCACGGTGATGATGTCGAAGCGCACACCGCGCGCACCCTGCGGATGACCCAGGAGCCACAATCGGGCGGCGGTGATGATGGCCCGACGCTTGAGCCGATCGACTTTGTACACCGGGTCGCCGAATTCGTCGTCGAGAACCGTTTTCACTTCGACGAACACCGTTTCGGAATCGGTGCGGCAGATCAGATCGAGTTCGAGTCGTCCCACTCGAACATTGGCGCCCACGATTTCATACCCTCGGTCGGCATACCAAGAGGCCGCCATCGCCTCGCCTCGTCGGCCGGTGAACTGTCGATTGGATGACATGAGCAGACACCTTATGGGATCCAGGGGCGTTCAGCCATCTCATCCGGTGCTGGCGGGCAGACCCGGGATTTTGCAGTAACGCATCACGCGTCCTGGGGCCACATTGGCGCAGGCGCACAGCCAGGAATACATCGACTCACCCCCAGGCCGACCCCAGACCCATGGAACTCTTCACCACCCTGTTCGACTTCATCCTTCACATCGACAAGCACTTAGTCGAGATGGTGGCGACCTATGGGAGCTGGATCTACGCCATCCTGTTCACGATCATCTTTCTGGAGACAGGGGTGGTCGTGGCCCCCTTCCTGCCGGGCGACTCCCTCATCTTTGCCGCCGGCGCGCTGGCGGCCACGGGGGCTCTCGATCTCGAGCTGCTCCTGGTGTGCCTGACGACGGCCGCCATCGTGGGAGACAGCGTCAACTACTCCATCGGGCGACGGGTGGGCTCGCAGGTGTTCGCGAAGAAGAGCCGCTGGTTCAAACAGGAACATCTTGTGCGCACGCAGAAGTTCTACGAAAAGCACGGCGGCAAGACCATCGTGATGGCGCGCTTTCTGCCGTTCATTCGCACGTTCGCGCCGTTCGTCGCCGGCGTGGGCCACATGAATTACCTGCGCTTCTGGATCTACAACGCCTCGGGCGCGGTGATCTGGGTGGCCGGCTTCGGGCTGCTCGGCTACTACTTCGGAACGCGCCCCTTCGTGCAGGAAAACTTCGGGCTCGTGATCGTGGCCATCATCGTGTTGTCGGCGGTGCCTGCGGGCGTGGAGGTGATTCGCGCCTGGCTGCGCCACCGCAGCCAGAAGGCCCAGCGGGCGGAGCACGTCGACCGCCCATGACCTCCGTAGAGGGCATCGATCACGTGGAACTGTTCGTGCCCGACCGGTTCGAGGCGGCGGCCTGGTACGAACGCGCGCTGGGTCTGGCCATCGTCCCCGAGTTTCGTGCCTGGGCGACCGATACGGGCGGACCGCTCATGATCGCCGCGGGCGATGGCACCAAGCTCGCGTTGTTCGAGGGTGAACCTCCGCGCCATCGCGCGCAGGCAGGCTTTCGTCGCGTGGCTTTTCGGCTCTCGGCCTCAGGTTTCATGGAGTTCCTCCAGAATCTTCCCGAGTTGATGCTGCCCCTCGAAGCGCCGGAGGATCCCGTGGTAGACCACGAGCGGGCGTACTCGATCTACTTCAAGGATCCGTGGGGACATTTGCTCGAAGTGACCACGTACGAATACCGGCAGGTGACAGAGGCGCTCTCCCATCGCCCTCCCGGCGACTGAACCGCCGGGCGAGAGTTCAGCACTCCAGTCCCACCTGCGACTTCCGCAGGCGCCACCGCACCAGAAACGACTGGCGGTGAACGGCGCAGGGCCCCAGGCGGTCGAGTGCTTCGAAGTGCGCGCGTGTGGCATAGCCCTTGTGCGCCGCAAATCCGTAGCCGGGATACTCACAGTCGAGTTCCGACATGAGATCGTCCCGCGTGACCTTGGCCACGATCGATGCGGCCGCGACCGACAAGGAGTCGAAGTCGGCGCCGGGCCTCGGCATCTGGAAGTGGGCCACTCCGGGGATGGAGAGACGCCCGTCCACGATGAGCGCGTCACACTCGATGTGCGCGAGCGCGTTCCTCATGGCGGCGAAAGTGGCCTGAAGAATGTTGATGCGGTCGATCTCCACGGAGTCGATCACGCCCACACCGAAGGCCACCGCGTTCTCGAGGATTTTGGGAAGGAGTCTGCGGCGCGCGGCATCGCTGAGCAGCTTCGAGTCGGTCACGCCGGGCAGATCGACGTGGGACTGCAGCATCACCGCGCAGGCCACCACAGGACCGGCGAGAGGTCCGCGGCCCACTTCGTCCACGCCCGCCACACGCAGGTACCCTGCGCCGCGCAGCGCCTCCTCATACTCCGTCCCGGCCCGACGCATGGGCCCCAACGTACGGAGCAAAAAAAAAGCGG